>JBBSTR010000023.1:0-31914 GCA_038235705.1 Mycobacteriales bacterium | reverse complement strand
GATGCTCTGGCCCACCAGCGGACGGCTCACCAGCCGGTTCGGCAACCGGGTGCACCCGATCTTCGGTGGCGTCCGGTTCCACGCCGGCATCGACATCGGTGCGCCGATCGGGACTCCCACGCTGGCGGCTGACGACGGGATCGTCGTGCTGGCGGGCGTCCAGTCGGGATACGGCATGGCGATCGGGGTCAGCCACGGCGCGGTCGACGGTCGTGACGTCGTCACGTTCTACGCCCACCAGAGCGCGGTCCTGGTGAGCATCGGCCAGCGGGTGACCCGTGGCCAACAGATCGGAAAGGTCGGCAACACCGGCAACTCCACCGGGCCGCACCTGCACTTCGAGGTACGCCTGGACGGTTCACCGGTCGATCCGCTGGCCTGGGTGTCTCCGCCGTAGTCTGGTGCGATGCAGCGAGGACCGGCGGACGGCGACAAGGGCGCCGCCAAGACCAAGGTCGTCGCGCAGAACAAGAAGGCCCGCCACGACTACTCGATCGACGACACCTTCGAGGCGGGCCTGGTGCTCACCGGCACCGAGGTCAAGTCGCTGCGCAAGGGACGCGCCTCGCTGGTCGACGGGTATGCCGACATCCGCGACGGTGAGGCCTGGTTGCTCGGCGTGCACATCCCGGAATACACGGAGGGCACCTGGAACAACCATGCGCCCCGCCGCGTCCGCAAGCTGCTGCTGCACCGCGGCGAGATCGAGCACCTGATCGGCAAGACCAAGGAGACCGGCACGGCGCTCGTGCCGTTGAGTCTCTACTTCAAGGACGGCCGAGCCAAGGTCGAGCTCGCTCTCGCCCACGGGCGCAAGGCCCACGACAAGCGCCAGCTGCTCGCCGAGCGGGACGCGCAGAAGGAGATCCGCAACGCCATGGGGCGCAACGCCAAGGGCATGCGTGCCGAGATCCGTTCGGGTCGTGGACGCCGCTCCTGAGCCCGACGTCGCGGTCGAGGCTGCCGACGTCCGGGCCGTGTGGGAGCCGCTCGGGCTGCCGGGACTGATCGACCTGCACGTGCACTTCATGCCGCAGCCGGTTCTCGCGAAGGTGCGGCAATTCTTCGACGACCTCGGGCCCGGCGCCTGGCCGATCCTCTACCGGGGCGACGACCAGGATCGGCTGGGACGGCTCCGTGCGTTCGGTGTGAAGGCCTTTCCGTCGTTGCTGTATCCGCACAAGCCGGCGATGGCCGCCTGGCTGAACGCATGGTCGCTCGAGTTTGCGCAGGAGAACGCAGACGTGCTGCCTACCGCGACGTTCTACGCCGAGCCGACCGCAGCCGACTACGTCGCCGAGGCGCTCGCCGCCGGCGCCAGGATCTTCAAGAGCCACGTCCAGGTCGGGGCGTACGACCCGCGTGACGCGTTCCTGGACCCGGTCTGGGGGATGCTCGCCGACGCCGGTGTGCCGGTGGTCGTGCACTGCGGCGACGGGCCGTCGCCCGGCGAGTTCACCGGCGTCGGGCCGTTCGGCGAGGTGATGGAGCGTCACCCGTCGCTGACCGCCGTGATCGCCCACCTCGGGATGCCGCGCTACGAGGACTTCCTGGAGCTCGCCGAGCGTTTCGGCCGGGTGCACCTCGACACGACGATGGCGTTCACGTCCTTCGCGGAGGCGACCGCGCCGTTCCCGACCGAGCTGCTGCCCCGGTTGCGCGACCTCGGAGACCGGGTTCTGCTCGGCAGCGACTTTCCCAACATCCCCCACCCCTACGTGCACCAGCTCGAGTCCATCGTCGGTCTCGGACTCGGAGACGACTGGGTGCGCGGGGTCCTGCACGACAACGCCGCCCGGCTGATCGCGCTCGACCGGAAGGACCCCGCATGACCACCTACCTGCTCGTCGACGGCGAGAACATCGACGCCACCCTGGGCAACAACGTGCTCGGGGGCCGTCGGCCGTCGTCCGACGAGCGGCCCCGCTGGGACCGGCTGTTGACCTGGGCCGCGACGCGGACCGGCGACGACGTGTCCGGGCTGTTCTTCCTGAACGCCTCCGGCGGCACGATGCCGATGACGTTCGTGTCGGCGCTCCTGGCCATGAGCTATCGGCCGATCCCGCTGTCGTCCAACGAGCCGGGCGTCAAGGTGGTCGACGTCGGCATCCAGCGCACTCTCACGGCGCTGAAGGACCTTCCCGGTGACGTGCTGCTCGTGTCGCACGACGGCGACTTCCTGCCGCAGGTGGGCGAGCTGCTCGACGGCACGCGCAAGGTCGGCGTGCTCGGCTTCACCGAGTTCCTGTCCGGCGGCTACCAGCCGCTGCTGGAGCGCGGGCTCACCCTTCACGACCTGGAGGAGGACGTTCGAGCCTTCACCTCGCCGCTGCCACGGGTGCGGATCATCCCGCTGGAGGAGTTCGACCCGCTGCGCTACCTCTAGCCAGGTCGGTCTCACTGACCCTGGCTCTTCTGCACCGTCGACGAGTGTCACTGCGTCCGCTGTCCGCCAGACCGTGGGTCGGGTCCCGTTGCTCTGGGCGCCGACCAGCCGTGGGACAAAGTCAACGGAAGGTGTGGCCGACTCCCGTCCCCTTCCGCGAGCATTCTGAGTGGTGAACGCTCCGCTGATCTTGCTGAGGTGCAGCAGGGCAGGCCGCAGCAAGATCACCGGAACTTCTGCGCCCCGGGCTGCCGTCACGCAGGCCCCGGTTGCGCGATCACCGCATCGTTCGCGGGTCGGGCAACCCGCGTCTCGCTCGCCGCCGCTCGATCCATCCGTTGATCTTGGCTGTGTGGAGCCGGGTGCGGACGGGGGACTGAGGTCCTCAGCCGACGTCCCGTATCCTTGACGGAGCCCCGGCCAGGGGTGCGAAGGGGGTGACAGGTCTCGACTCCGGATGTCGAGGCAGGGGAAGCGGGCCGAGGAAGGCGACGATCATCTCGTTAACGATAACGTCGCAAAACAAACAAGCGCCGACAACAGTCCGCGCGCGTACGCCCTCGCTGCCTAGCAGCTAGTGCGTCGCTGTCAGCCCAGGAGAGCCTCCGGCCTGGGACCTGGCATCGCAAGGAGGACCACCACCCGCCACGGCCACGGGGGCGGGTGGTGAACCCACGTGGCTGAGCCCGTTCCCGGCGCGCTGGTGCGACCGGGAGGGCCGAGAAAAGCAGAGCCAGCTGCGCCCGGAGAAGCCCTGTCAAGGTGCCGGAGGACGCGGGTTCGATTCCCGCCACCTCCACCTTCACGACCTGAGCCCGGCCCCCCATGGGGTCGGGCTCTCGTCGTGGGCCGCCTCAGACGTCAGGACAGGCGGGCGCGAGCCTGGGCGGCTTGACGCCGGGCGCTTTCAGCAGCAGCCGGGTCGACGCCCCCGACCGCGTCGGCCCAGGCGGTCAGCGCGGAGGCGCCCTCGTCGTAGCGGCCGAGCGACACCAGCAGCTGTCCACGTTCCCGACGCAACGCCGCCGGGTGCGACGGCAGCAGCAGCGACAGCTCGACCGCCCAGAGCCGGGTGCGGGCCGAGAACAGCGACGGGTCGGGTCGGGCGTGCAGGACCCGCACGTTGTTGAGCATCCGGAGCAGCAGGTCCGCCTCGGTCATCGGCTGTACGTGCTCCGGCAGCAGTGGCCCGCCGGTTGCCGCCTGCACGATCCGTTCGAGGTCGGCACGGCGCAGGTCGGTGCCGCCGTTGAAGGCGTCGACCCAGCGGCCGTCGACCGACACGACGACGTGTCCCGGCAGACCGATCGCCTCGGCGCGCAGGCCGGCCCGGCGGGCCACCTCCAACCAGACCGTCGACAACAGGATCGGCAGCCCGGTCCGGCGCTCCAGCACGTCCGGCAGCAGCGAGCTGCGCAGGTCCTGGTAGGCCACGGCACTCCCGCGGAAGTCTCCGAGGACCGACCTCAGACGGCTCACCGGGTCGGGTCCGGACGGCACCTGCTCGGCGAGCGCATCCATCGCTCGACCGGGGCCGAGGACGTCGATCGACGGGTGCACCTCGGCCGCGAGCAGCGCGCAGGCGAGCGTCAGGTCGGGCGGCTCGGTGCGCACCACCTCGGCGAACCGGGCGCGGGTGCTCACCGGCGTGCGGGCCGGGCAGGGACGCGCTTGCCCGCGACCACGTCGCCGGCCGGGACAGCGACGGGTCCGACGACGGTCTCGACGGTCAGTCCGTCCGTGGTCCAGGAGCTGAGGACCCCGAGCAGGTCCGACAGGCCGCCCGGCACCCGTCGGCGCACGACCACCCGGTGGCCCACGTCGGTGCCCGACAGGCGCATGGCGTAAAGCGGTTCGGTTCGCCGGTCTGGGCCCACGTCAGCGACACTAGGTGCTGCCCCGGAACTGGAAGGAACACTGCTGTGACGTACGTCATCGCCGAGCCCTGCGTGGACGTCAAGGACAAGGCCTGCATCGAGGAGTGCCCTGTCGACTGCATCTACGAGGGTGGGCGCTCGCTCTACATCCACCCCGACGAGTGCGTGGACTGCGGCGCCTGCGAACCGGTCTGCCCGGTCGAGGCGATCTTCTACGAGGACGACACCCCGTCGCAGTGGAAGGACTATTACCGAGCCAACGTCGACTTCTTCACCGAGACGACCAGCCTGGGATCGCCGGGCGGCGCCAGCAAGGTCGGCCCGGTCGATCTCGACCACCCGGTCGTCCTGGCCGTCCCGCTCGGGAAGAACACCGCTGAGTAAGCGGCCGGGGTGGGCATCGAGAGCGCAGCTGCCGGCCTTCCCCTGGGACCGGCTCGCGCCCTACGGCGACATCGCCCGGCAGCATCCGAACGGGATCGTCGACCTGTCGATCGGCACGCCCGTCGACTCGACACCGATGGTGGTCCAGGACGCGCTGAGGGCAGCCGCTGACGCGCCGGGCTACCCGGTGACGATCGGTACGTCGGCGCTCCGCGAGGCTCTCGTCGCCTGGACCGCACGCCGGCTCGGGGCCACGGTGACCACCGCTGAGGTGCTGCCGAGCATCGGCAGCAAGGAGCTCGTGTCCCTGCTGCCGGTCCTGCTCGGTCTTGCGCCCGGCTCGCAGGTGCTGCTACCGGCGATCGCCTATCCGACGTACGAGGCGGGCGCGCTGCTGGCCGGCTGCCTCCCGGTCCCGACGACGGACCCGACCGCCCACGACCCGAGGGACGTCGGCCTGGTCTGGCTCAACAGCCCGAGCAACCCGACCGGCGCCGTCACCGCGCCGGCCGAGCTCAAGCGCATCGTGGACTGGGCCCGGGAGCACGACGTGCTGGTCGCCAGCGACGAGTGCTACCTCGAGCTGGGCTGGGACGCCGAGCCGGTGAGCGTGCTGCACCCTTCGGTGTCCGGTGGCAGCACGCGCGGTCTGCTGGCGCTGCACTCGCTGTCCAAGCGCAGCAACCTGGCTGGCTACCGCGCGGGGTTCGCGGTGGGTGACCCGGATGCCGTCGCCGTGCTCGTGGAAGCGCGCAAGCACATCGGGCTGCTCCCGCCGACGCCTGTCCAGGCCGCGGTCGTCGCCGCGCTCGCCGACGACACCCACGTCACCGAGCAGCGGGCCCGCTACGCCGCCCGCAGGACACCTCTGCTCGCCGCTGTCCGGTCGGCGGGGTTCACCGTCGAGCACTCCGAGGCCGGGCTCTACGTCTGGGCGACCCGCGGCGAGGACTGCTGGGACACCGTGCGGTGGCTGGCCCAGCGCGGCATCCTCGCCGCACCGGGGACCTTCTACGGGACGGCGGGCCAGCAGCACGTGCGCCTGGCCCTGACGGCGACCGACGAGCGGATCGCGGCCGCCGTGGCGCGGCTCGCCTGACCCGCGCTCACTAGGGTCGTCGTCATGACCGAGAGCCCCTTACCTGCCCTGATCGACGAGCTGTGGGAGCGCCGCAGCGAGCTGACCCCGGACGACCTCGACATCCGTCGTGAGGTCGTCGCCGCCGTCGACCTGCTCGACACCGGGGTCGCCCGGATCGCGACCGTCGTCGACGACGAGGTCGTGGTCGACGAGCGAGCCAAGCGGGCCGTGCTGCTGGCCTTCAAGGTGCTCCCGATGGAGCAGGGCCACAACGGGGGCTTCGTCGTCCACGATCGGGTGCCGCTCAAGACCACGTTCGACGGAGTACGGGTGGTCGCCGGCGCGATCGCCCGTTGGGGCTCGTTCTTCGAGCCGGGCGTCGTGCTGATGCCGAGCTACACCAACATCGGCGGCTACGTCGGGACCGGCAGCATGGTCGACACCTGGGCCACCGTCGGGTCCTGCGCGCAGATCGGCAGGGACGTCCACCTGTCCGGCGGGGTCGGGATCGGCGGCGTGCTCGAGCCGCCGCAGGCGGCGCCGGTCGTGGTCGAGGACGAGGCGTTCGTCGGTTCGCGGTCGATGGTCGTCGAGGGCGCGCGCGTGCGCCGCGGAGCCAAGCTCGGGGCAGGCGCGATCCTGACCGCGAGCACCCGCGTCTTCGAGGCCGAGACCGGCACCGAGCTGGAGCGGGGGGTCGCCCCGGCGCGCGCCGTCTGCGTGGGCTCCAGCCGGGTCAAGAGCTTCCCCGGCGGCGACTTCGGGATGCCGTGCCTGCTGGTGCTGCGCTACCTCGAGCCGGGTCAGGAGCACGACAAGCTGATGCTCAACGAGATCCTGCGGGAGCACGGCGTGGCCCCGTGACCGGTCTCGACCTCACGGTCGACCCGGTCGAGCTGACGGCAGCGCTGGTGGACGTCGCGAGCGTCTCGGGGGACGAGGCGGTCCTGTGCGACCTGGTGGAGCGAGGATTGCGGGGCGCTGCGCACCTGGACGTGCAGCGCGACGGCAACTGCCTGGTCGCCCGCACCCACCTTGGTCGCGCGCAGCGGGTGCTGCTCGCCGGGCACCTGGACACGGTGCCGATCGCTGACAACCTGCCGAGCCGGCGCGAGGGCGGACGGTTGCTCGGCTGCGGCACCTCCGACATGAAGTCCGGCGACGCGGTCCTGCTCCACCTGGCCGCGACGCTGCCGGAGCCGGCGTACGACCTGACCTTCGTGCTTTACGACAACGAGGAGGTCGCGGCCGAGCGCAACGGGCTCAAGCGGCTCGCCGAGACCCGCCGCGAGTGGCTCGACGCAGATCTCGCAATATTGATGGAAGGCACGAACGGGCTGGTCGAGGCGGGCTGCCAGGGCACGCTGCGTGTCCAGCTCACCGTGCCTGGTCGGCGCGCGCACAGTGCTCGTGGCTGGCTGGGTGACAACGCGATCCACGCCGCAGGCCCGGTGCTGCAGCGGCTCGCGGACTACCGCGCCCGTGATGTGGAGATCGACGGGTGCACCTACCGGGAGGGTCTCAACGCGGTGAAGATCGAGGGCGGCGTGGCCGGCAACGTCGTCCCGGACGCCTGCACCGTGACGGTCAACTTCCGGTTCGCGCCTGACCGCTCGGAGACCGAGGCGCTGGCGCACGTCCAGGACGTGCTCCCGTACGCGCTCACCCTCACCGATTCGAGCCCGGGCGCGCTGCCGGGCCTGTCAGCCCCCGCCGCGCAGCACTTCGTCGACGCCGTGGGCGGTCAGGTCAGCGCGAAGTACGGGTGGACCGACGTGGCCAGGTTCGCCGCGCTCGGCATCCCGGCGCTCAACTACGGCCCCGGCGACCCCGGTCTCGCGCACACCCGCGAGGAGTCCGTCGAGGTGCACCTGATCACCGAGGCGGAACGGGTCCTGCGCGGCTACCTCGGCTGAGGGTGGGTCGGTCGCGGACGGGTATCCGAAGCGGGACCATCCCGCACCAGGCCAGGAGCACCCGTGAGCGCCGAGCTGTCCGGCAAGACCATCGCCTTCCTCGTCGCCTCGGAGGGCATCGAGCAGGTGGAGCTGACCGAGCCGTGGAAGGCGGTCGTGGACGCCGGCGGCACCCCCCGGCTCGTCTCGTCCGAACCCGGAAAGGTGCAGGCGTTCAACCACCTCGACAAGGCCGACACCTTTGACGTGGACGTCACGGTCGAGGCAGCCGACGTCGTCGACTTCGACGGCTTGGTGCTTCCCGGCGGGGTCGCCAACCCCGATGCCCTGCGTACGCAGGCGGGCGCGGTCGCCTTCGCGAAAGGCTTCTTCGACGCCGGCAAGCCGGTTGCCGTCATCTGTCACGGGTCGTGGACCCTGGTCGAGGCGGACGTGCTCCGGGGGCGCACGATCACCAGCTGGCCGAGCCTGCAGACCGACATCCGCAACGCAGGTGGCACCTGGGTGGACGAGGACGTCGTCGTCTGCGGCAGCGGCCCGAACCGGCTCGTGTCCAGCCGGAAGCCGGCGGACCTGCCGGCTTTCTGCGCCACCCTGGTGCGGGAGATGGCCGGAACCTGACCCGGGTGACGGTGGCGGGGTGATGATGGCGGGGTGAGCTCACACCGCCTGCACCGGCCCGGTCCGTCCCGACCAGACCCGGTCGCCGCCCCGCAGCGCGTGGGTGAGCACCTGTCCGCAGCCCTGGTCGACTGTGCGGTCTATGGCGGCGGGCAGCGGCACGGTGGTTCGCGCACGCTCACCGATGCGGTCCAGGCGGCGTCCGAGCTGTCCGGCGGTTTCGTCTGGGTGGGCTTGCACAGCCCGGACGCACAGTGCGTGCAGCAGGTCGCCGAGGCGTTCGGGCTGCACCCGCTGGCGGTCGAGGACGCGGTCGTGGCGCACCAGCGTCCGAAGCTCGAGGCGTACGGCACCACGCTGTTCCTGGTGCTCAAGACGATCCGGTACGTCGAGGCGACCGACGGCATCGAGACCGGGGAGCTGATGGTCTTCGTGGGTGACCGCTTCGTGGTCACCGTGCGCCACGGCGACGGGGTCGAGCTGTCCTCGGTGCGCGCGGACCTCGAGTCACGCCCAGACGCTCTCGCGCACGGTCCCTTCGCCGTGCTGCACAGCGTGCTGGACGCGGTGGTGGACGGCTACCTTCCTGCCGCCGCCTCGGTCGAGCAGGACATCGACGAGATCGAGCTGGCGGTGTTCTCCGAGTCCCGGGCCCAGCCCACCGAACGCATCTACAAGCTGAAACGGGAAGTGGTCGAGTTCCGACGTGCCACGACCCCGCTCCGACCGGTCACCGAACGACTGGCATCGGGCTCGGTGCCCGGGCTCGAGACGAACCACCGGGTCTGGTTCCGTGACGTGAACGACCACCTGGTGCAGGCCGACGACATGGTCAACGGGCTCAACGAGCTGCTGGACAGCGCGCTGTCAGCCAGCCTCGCGCAGGTCTCGGCTCAGCAGAACGACGACATGCGCAAGATCAGTGCTTGGGTCGCGATCGGGGGTGCGTGCACGCTCCTGGCCGGGATCTACGGGATGAACTTCGTCGACATGCCAGAGCTGAGGTGGCGACTGGGCTACCCGCTCGTCCTGCTCGTCATGGCGACCATGTCGACCCTGCTGTACCGGGGTTTTAAGCGCAACGACTGGCTGTAGACAATCGGCACGACCCGTGATGCTGTGAGCGCTCCCCGGGGGAGAGCCCCGTCACGGAACCGACGAATCCGTACGAGTAGTGCGCCACGACCCATCTTCCGGGCTCCTTCGGACGCGCCGAGCCCCGGACGTGCCAGGCTGTGCGGCGATGCACCCGCCATCCGGCGGGCTGCTGACACACCACACACACACCTGCGAGGTCCTGCGTGAACCGCGCCCAGCTCGTCTCCGCCGTCGCCGAGGAGTCCGGCATCGTCGCCTCCGATGTCGACGCCGTCCTCAAGTCCTTCCAGTCCGTCGTCCAGGGCGCTGTTGCCAAGGGTGGTGACAAGGTCTCCATCCCGGGCTTCCTGAGCTTCGAGCAGGTCGACCGCGCCGCCCGTGAGGGTCGCAACCCGGCCACCGGCGAGACCATCCAGATCGCGGCCGCCAAGGCCGTGAAGGTCACTGCAGGCACCCAGCTCAAGAACGCTGCGTCCGGCAAGTAGGTCGCGCCGCCGGAGCCCCCGTCCCCTCCGGGCACGGGGGCTCCGGCATGTTCAGGCGACGTCGTCCTCGACGGCGCGCTGCCAGGCCGGCTTGACCTCACGCCACGCCTCGTCGGTGAAGGTACGACGCCAGTACGGCGAGCAGGAAAGGTCCTCCCTCGCCAGGCCCCACTCCCGCAGCACGAGGGTGCGCACGGCGCGGGTGGCGACCGCCTCGCCATGCACGAAGGCGTGCACCCGCCCGACCGGTCGGCCGAGGGCCTCGACGGCCCGCAGCAGCAGGTCGTCCTCGTGGCCGTCGCGGTGGACCCAGCGCAGGTCCAGCTCGCCGCGGCAGGGCAGAGCCATCTCGTCGGCGGATCCGTCCACCTCCAGCACGGCGAACGCACGGGACCCGGCTGGGAGGGACGCGAGGCTCACGGCGATCGCGGGCAAGGCGCTCTCGTCGCCGACCAGCAGGTGGGCGTCGGCGGTGGGGTCCGGGGCGTAGCCGCCCGAACGGCCTCGCAGCTGGAGCAGGTCACCGGGGCGGGCCGCCTGCGCCCAGGGTCCGGCGACGCCCTCGTCGCCGTGGACGACAAGGTCCAGGCTGAGCTCGGCGCCGTCCCAGCCGGAGACGGTGTAGCGACGGGCCGCCGGGCGTTCCTCGCGGGGCAGCGTGCGCACGTGGTCGTCGTCGAACGGGACCGTCAGCGTCGATCCTGCACGCAGGAACTGGGCGTTGACGTAGGCGTCGGTGAACGGTGAGCCGACGAAGCCTGTGAGTCCGTCACCGCCGAGCACGACCCGCACGAGGCGCGGGGCGAGCCGCTCGGTGCGCAGGACCGTGCCGTACATCGGCACGGCCGTCACGCCGCGCAGTCCCGGCAGGTACCGAAGATCTCCAGGGTGTGCTGCACGTCGGTGAACCCGTGCTGCGCGGCGACGTCGTCGGTCCAGGCCTCCACGGCCGGACCCTCGACCTCGACGCTGCGGCCACAGTCACGGCAGACCAGGTGGTGGTGGTGCCCGCCGGTGCCGCAGGCCCGGTAGACCGCCTCGCCGTCCTCGTGCCTCAGCACGTCGACCTGACCGGCCTCGGCGAGCGCCTGGACGTGGCGATAGACGGTGGTCAGCCCGACCGAGGCGCCCTCGCTGCGGAGCAGCTCGTGCAGCTCCTGGGCGCTGCGGAAGCCGTCGACGCGGGACAGCAGGTCGGCGACAGCAGCCCTCTGGCGGGTGCTGCGGGCGGGCGCAGGGCTCATGGGCGGAGTCTAGGTGCGCCTCAGATGACTTTGACAATCATCGTCATCGAAAGCCTAGGGTTGTGCTCGTACTGACAACCATGTTCAGCGTGGCATGCTGTCGCTGAACAACGACCCCGCCTGGAGACGTCATCCGCACCGTCCGCATCCTTGCCCCGCTCGCCCTCGTCGGCGCCCTCGCTCTGTCCGGCTGCGGCAGCAGCACCTCCTCGTCGGCGGCCGGCCCGAGCCCGGCCGGGAGCAGGCTGGTGGACGTCGCCACCTCCACCGACGTGTACGGGGCGATCGTGCGCCGGATCGGCGGCGACCGGGTGAAGGTGACCTCGTTCATCGACAGCCCCAACAAGGACCCGCACGAGTATCAGAGCACCCCCTCCGACGCACTGGCGGTGTCGAGCGCCGCCCTGGTCGTCGCCAACGGCGGGGGCTACGACGACTTCATGACGAAGCTTGTCGACGCCGCCGGCGGACAGCGCACGGTCCTCGACGTCGGGAAGTTCTCCGGCCTTGAGGACAAGGTCCCGGCCGTCGGAGAGCTCAACGAGCACTTCTGGTTCAACCTGACGCTCATGCAGGACGTCGGCGACGAGATCGCCAAGGATCTCGGCGCGGCGAGCCCGGCGGACAGCGAGACGTTCACGACCAACGCGCAGGCGTTTCGCCAGGACGTCGACTCCCTGATCGCGATCGAGACCGACATCGGGAAGACCTACGCCGGGGACAGGGTCGCCGCCACGGAGCCGCTGCCGCTCTACCTGCTCGACGCGAGCAAGCTGGTGAACGCCACCCCGGAGGAGTTCATGGCGGCGAGCGAGTCGGGTGAGGACCCGCCCGCGGTGGTCGTGCAGAAGACGCTCGAGCTGGTCACCGGCCCGGACAAGATCAGGGCGCTGGTGCTCAACACGCAGACCGAGACCCCCGCCTCGGACCGGCTCAAGGCCGCGGCCAAGGACAACGGCGTGCCGGAGGTCCTGGTGGGCGAGACCCTGGCCCAGCCCGGACAGACTTACGTGGACTGGATCCGAGGGCAGATCACTGCGCTGCAGGACGCGCTCGAGACGGCCGGCTGATCCGTGACCCGACTCGACCTCGACGCACCGCCCCGCACCCGAGCCGCGGCGGTCAGCCTGCGTGGCGCGCGGATGGCGTACGGCAGCCGGGTGCTGTGGGACGGGTTGGACCTCGAGGTCGAGCCCGGCGAGTTCGTGGCCGTGCTCGGGCCCAACGGTGCGGGCAAGTCGACGCTGCTCAAGGTGCTGCTCGGTCTCACCCCGCTGTCCGGTGGTGAGGTCCGGGTGGCCGGACGGCCGGTCCGGCGGGGCAGCTCCGACCTCGGCTTCATCCCGCAGCAGACCTCCAGCGACCCGCAGCTGACGCTGCGGGGACGCGACCTGGTGGCCTTCGGGCTGGACGGCCACCGCCTGGGCCTCGGCGTCCGTGGTCGGCGGGAGCGTCGTCGCCTCGTCGACGAGGCGCTCGCGCAGGTCGGCGCAGAGGCCTACGCCGACGCGGCCGTCGGACGGCTGTCGGGCGGCGAGCTGCAGCGGCTGCGGGTCGCGCAGGCGTTGGTCGGCGATCCGACGGTGCTGATGTGCGACGAGCCGCTGCTGTCGCTCGATCTCGCGAACCAACGGCTGGTCAGCCATCTCATCGACGAACGGCGTCGCGTGGCCGGCACCGCCGTGCTGTTCGTGACCCACGAGATCAACCCGGTGCTGCCCATGGTCGACCGGGTGGTCTACCTCGTCGACGGGCGGTTCCGCATCGGGACGCCGGACGAGGTGATGACCTCTGCCGTGCTCTCCGAGCTGTTCGGCACCGACGTCGAGGTGCTTCGCGTCCGGGACCGGCTGGTCGTCGTCGGCGCCGATCACGACGACGCCCGCGGTCCCCGTGATCATGCGCACCACGTGCACCCCGGGCACCAGGGTCACTGATGGACGTGCTCTCGCGGCTCGTGCAGTTCGACGGCACCCGCCTGCTCCTGGAGCAGCAGTTCGTCCAGAGCGCACTGATCGCCTCCGCGGTGCTCGGCGTCCTGGCCGGCCTGCTCGCCCCGATCATCGTCGCGCGCGGCATGGCCTTCGCTGTCCACGGGACCGCCGAGCTGGCCTTCACCGGCGGAGCCGCCGCGCTGCTGCTCGGGTTCAGCGTCGCGCTCGGCGCCGTCCTCGGGTCGGTCCTCGCTGGCCTCGCCTTCGGCCTGCTGGGCCTGCGACAACGGGAGCGGGACTCCGTCATCGGGGTGGTGCTGGCTTCGGGCCTGGGGCTCGGGGCGCTCATGCTCTCGCTCTACGACGGGCGGTCGGCCAACAAGTTCGGGCTGCTGATCGGTTCGATCGTGTCGGTGGACTCCACCAACCTGGTCGTGCTCTGTGCCACGGCGCTGCTGGTGCTCGGCGTGCTGGCCGTCATCTACCGCCCGCTGCTGTTCGCGAGCACCGACCCGGAGGTGGCCGCCGCGCGAGGCGTGCCGGTCCTGCTCCTGGGGGCGGTCTTCGCGGTGCTCGTCGGTCTCACCACGGCCCTGGCCGTCCCGGTCGTCGGTGCGGTCCTCGTGCTGGCGGTCATGATCACCCCCGGTGCGGCGGCGGCCCAGGTGACCGCCGACCCGGTCCGCGCGACGCTGCTGTCGGTGCTGTTCGCCGAGGTCTCGCTGATCGGGGGGATCGTGCTGTCGCTCGGGCCGGGCCTACCGATCTCCGGCTACGTCACGACCATCGCTTTCCTGATCTACGTCGGCTGTCGGGTCGTCGGTCATCGACGCCGCCACCACCGGCCCTCCACCGTTCCTGCAGCACCGGCGGATCATCTCGCCGGGCGTGGCAGCCTGTCCCCGTGACCGACACCAGCAAGGCCCGGCCCAAGGCACGTCAACGCGGTCCGGTGACCATGCGCGGCGGGCAGGTGCAGACCAGCACCACCGATCAGCACCTGCTCGACCACCGCGGTCCCTCCGACTGGGTCCACGCCGACCCGTGGCGGGTCCTGCGGATCCAGTCCGAGTTCGTCGAGGGGTTCGGTCTGCTCGCCGAGCTGCCCCGCGCCGTCTGCGTCTTCGGGTCTGCGCGCACCAAGCCCGACGCCCCGGAGTATGCGACCGCCCGAGCTCTCGGCGGGGCGCTGGCCGACGCCGGCTGGGCGGTCATCACCGGCGGCGGCCCGGGCATCATGGAGGCCGCCAACCGCGGGTGCTCGGAGGCCGGGGGCACCTCCGTCGGTCTCGGCATCGAGCTGCCCTTCGAGCAGGGGCTCAACGAATGGGTCGACCTCGGGCTCAACTTCCGTTACTTCTTCGCGCGCAAGACGATGTTCGTCAAGTACGCCCAGGCGTTCGTCATCCTGCCGGGCGGGTTCGGCACGATGGACGAGCTGTTCGAGGCGCTGACGCTCGTGCAGACGCACAAGGTCAACCTGTTCCCGGTCGTGCTCGTCGGCAAGGACTACTGGAGCGGTCTGGTCTCCTGGCTGCGGTCCAGCATGCTGGCTGACGGCTACGTCAACGCCGTCGACGTCGACGAGCTGCTGCACGTGACCGACGACGTGGACGAGGTGCTCCGCTTCATCCGGGAGGCCGAGGCACGTCGGACGGAGCACGAGCGGCCGGCCTGATGGCCGCGATCTGCGTCTATTGCGCGTCCAGCAGCCGCATCGACCCGTCCTACGTCGAGCTCGCCGCCGAGGTCGGGACCGCGCTCGGTCGTCGTGGCCACTCCCTGGTCAGCGGCGGGGGCAACCTGTCGATGATGGGCGCTGTCGCCCGGTCGGCACGTACCGCGGGCGCGCGGACGATCGGGGTCATCCCGTACGCCCTGCTCGAGCTGGAGGTCGGGGACACCGCCAGCGACGAGCTGCTCGTCGTCGACGACATGCGCTCCCGCAAGGGCCTGATGGAGTCCCGTGCTGACGCCTTTCTCGCCCTGCCCGGCGGCATCGGCACGCTCGAGGAGCTGTTCGAGATCTGGGTCGCGCGCTCGCTCGGCATGCACGCCAAGCCGGTGGTCGTGCTCGACCACGACGATTTTTACGCACCGTTGCGCCAACAGGTCGGCCTGATGGTCGAGCGGGGCTTCGTCCGCCCTCAGGGCACGGCGGCGGTGCGCTGGGCCTCTGGCGTCGAGCAGGCCCTCGACCTGGTCGAGGCGGGTCTGGCGGACCCGCAGCGACTGGTACCGACGCTCGCCGAGATCAGCGAGAGCGAGCCCTAGGTCCGATCGTCGTCGCCCCGCACGCCGGCGAGGCGGTCGGCGGAGAGCCGTTCCACGGCCAACCCGGTCAGGTCGATCATGTCGGCTGCGTCAGGGTGGTCCGGCCACCTCACCCCGGGACAACAGCCGACTCTGCCATCATCGCTGGGTGCTGGTGACGCTGCTCGGGCTGCTCGGCGTGCTCGTAGTCCTGTTCGTCGGCGGTGTGCTCGCCACCCGGGAGACCGGGCTGCTCGTCGACGCCCCGCCCGACCGGGCTCCGACGGCCGGCCCGGTCGCCGGCCCCGGCGACCTCGAGACGGTCCGTTTCTCGCTCGCGCTGCGCGGCTACCACATGGCCGAGGTCGACGAGGTCCTGGACCGGGCGGGTGCTGCGCTGGCGACGGCCCAGGCCGAGCTGGCCGACGCACGGCAGCAGCTCGAGGCGGTCGCCTCAGAACCCCAGCGTGCGCAGGACGGCCCGGGTCCGACCCGACCCGTGGCGCCGGCTCCGCAGCGCGAGACGGACTGGCAGGAACGTGGAAACCCCGGGATGATCGAGCCATGAGCGTCTCCCTCGAGCTGGTCGTACCCGTGATGGCCCCCGCCGACCAGGTGTTCGCCGGGGCCACCGACTGGGCGGGTCAGTCGCAGTGGATGCTCGGCACCGAGGTGGAGGCCACCGCGCAGCAGGGTCAGGGAGTGGGCGGCGGCATCTCGGCGTTCACCGGTGTGCAGACGCGGTTCGGTCGACTCGGTTTTCTCGACACGATGGTCATCACCCGGTGGGAGCCGCCGACCCGGTGCGACGTGCTGCACACGGGCCGGGTGGTCCGGGGGACCGGCGTGTTCTCCGTCGTGCCCCGCGGGCCGCAACAGGCCGACTTCGTGTGGCGCGAGGATCTCGACCTCCCGCTGGGGGCGCTCGGCCGGGCGGGCTGGGTGCTCGTCAAGCCCTTTTTCGCGGCCGGCGTAAGGCTGTCGCTCAAGCGGTTCGCCCGGTGGGTCGAGGCCGGCGGCGGGGTCCCCGCACCCCGCTGACACTCGCCTGATCGGGGGGATCACGCGTTTCGGCCCCTGCCGAGGCGCGCATGAGCGAGAATGGACCGACGTCCTGGACGACCGCCAGGCGCGCGACGCACGACATCAGGAGGTTGGTCGGATGGCGGCCATGAAGCCGCGTACGGGCGACGGGCCCCTCGAGGTGACCAAGGAGGGGCGCGGGATCGTCATGAGGGTGCCGCTGGAAGGAGGCGGACGCCTCGTGGTGGAGATCAACGCTGAGGAGGCCGACGCCCTGGGCGACGCCCTCAAGGCTGTCGTCACCTAGTTCCCTCTCACGCGTAAGCCGGCCGGTCACCCTCGGGTGACCGGCCGACTGCGTGCTCTGGACCGTCAGACCCGCGCGGCCGCCAGGAGCCCCGTGCCGACCGGCAGCAGTGCAGGCACCCAGCCTTCGTCCTCGCGGACAGCCCGGGCGAGCTCGCGCAGCGCAAGAGTGTCGGCGTCGCGCGCCGACGGGTCGCCCACCCGTCCTCCGGCGAGCGCTCCGACGACCAGCAGGACGCCACCCGGGCGCAGCACGCGCCGGGCTTCCGGCAGGTAGTCCAGGGTCTCGTTGGGGGCGGCGTCGCAGAGCACCAGGTCGTAACCCTCGTCCGACAGCCGGGGCAGCACCTCGAGCGCTCGCCCGACGATGAAACGGACCCGGCCGACCGGCACGCCTGCCTCCTGGACCGACGTGCGCGCGAGCCGCTGGTGCTCGGCGTCGCTGTCGATCGTGGTGAGGATGCCGTCCGGCGGGAGCGCCTGCAGCAGCCAGAGCGTGGACACGCCGGCCCCGGTCCCCAGCTCGACGACGTGGCGCGCACCGGTCAGCGCGGCGAACATGCGGATCGCCGCACCGGTCACCGGGTCGACCGCCGTCAGCCCGACCTCCTTGGATCGCTGCCGGGCCCCGGTGGTCGGTTCGTCCTCGGGCTGCCACGCAGCGATCCAGGACAGCTGTTCCGGCGGCATGGCGCTGGTCGACGGCCGGTCGGCGGTCACGGGTAAGCCTCTCGACGACGGACGTGCGTACTCCTTGGACCCTAGTGGGCGGCGCCCGAGCGCTCACGCCGACCTCACGAACCGACCGGCACGCTGGGACCGCCGGAGCGTTCCCTACCCGCCCGGCTGGAGGTCCCCGTGATGCTCGTGACGTCGCCCGCCCCGGCGACGCCGGACGGTGTGCTCGCACCCGACGGGCCGTGGACGCCCCCGACCTGGGACGAGGTCGTGCACCGCCACTCGGCGCGGGTCTACCGCCTCGCCTACCGCCTGACGGGCAACCCCTACGACGCGGAGGACCTGACCCAGGACGTCTTCGTGCGGGTGTTCCGCTCGCTGAGCTCCTACACGCCCGGCACGTTCGAGGGGTGGCTCCACCGGATCACGACCAATCTGTTCCTGGACGGCGTCCGTCGCAAGGCCAGGATCCGGTTCGACGCGCTGCCGGACGACGCGGAGCGGCTCCCCAGCTCGGAACGAGGACCTTCGCAGGTCTACGACGACACGCACTTCGAGTCCGACGTCCAGGCCGCGCTCGACGCCCTGCCGCCGGACTTCCGGGCGGCGGTCGTGCTGTGCGACCTCGAGGGCCTGACGTACGAGGAGATCGCGGAGGTGCTCGGGATCAAGATCGGTACGGTCCGCAGCCGGATCCATCGCGGCCGGAGCGGGCTTCGAGCGGCGCTCGCACACCGCGCCCCCGCCACCGCCTGCGCCTGAGGTCCTTGGCGGGCACACTGGTCAAGGCCTCGCGCATCCGACGCAGACCGGGAAGGCATGGCGCATGAGCGGCACCGAGCACGGCGACGAACGTCCGGAGCCGTGGTGGTCACGTCCGGCGTACGAGGATCGCGCTCCCGGTGCGGACGCTGGCGACGAGCAGCGGTACGACGGCACTCAGGGCGCCTTCGAGGCGCCGCGGGGCGCACCCGCCTACAGCGCTGACGCCGACCTCGAGCCCCGCTACGACCGGCCCGTGCCCGCCGGCACCGGGTGGGACGCGCGGGAGCCCGAGGGACGCTTCCTCGGCGACGCACCCCGCCGGCAGGCCGCCGAGGCCTGGGGCTACCCGACCGTCGCGTTCGCGACGACCGAGGACGGTGGACGACGTCGGGGTCGCGCGGGCGCCGTCGCCGCCATCGTCGCCCTCGCTCTGGTCGGCGGCGGCATCGGAGGGGCCACCTACCAGTCGCTGCGCGGCGACTCCTCGCTCGACCCGTCGGCCAGCCTCGGCACCGGGGTCAGCAACGGCTCGATCGCTCGGGACCCGAACTCGATCCCGGGCATCGCCAACAAGGTGCTGCGCAGCACCGTGAGCATCGAGGTGCTCAAGAGCAACGGCACCGGCGGTAGCGGCTCCGGCGTCGTGCTGCGGGCGGACGGCTACATCCTGACCAACAACCACGTGGTCGAGGCCGGGGCGAACGGCGGGGCCCAGATCAGCGTGATCGTCAACGGTGGTGAAGGGCGCTCGCTGCCCGCCACGATCGTCGGCCTGGACCCGGAGACCGACCTGGCGGTCATCAAGGTCAACGCGAGGCTCGAGCCGGCGACTCTCGGCCGCAGCGCTGACCTCGCCGTGGGCGACCCGGTGATCGCCATCGGCTCACCGCTCGGTCTCAACGGCACGGTCACGACCGGGATCGTGTCCGCGCTCAACCGCACGGTGAACGTCCCCGGCGAGGGCGCCAGGCAGGCCACCCCGCTGCTCAACGCGATCCAGACGGACGCGGCGATCAATCCCGGCAACTCTGGTGGCGCGCTCGTGGACCGTTTCGGGGCGGTGATCGGCATCAACTCCGCCATCGCGACCCTGGGCGCGGGCAGCGGCGGGGAGAGCGGCAGCATCGGCGTCGGGTTCGCGATCCCGGTCGACGAGGCACGTGCGGTCGCCGAGGAGATCATCCGCACGGGGAAGGCGACGCACCCGGCCATCGGGGTGGAGGCGGGCACCCAGGTGTCCCCGGACGGCACGAAACAGGGGGCCCGGCTGTCGCGAATCGTCGCGGGCGGACCGGCCAGCTCCGCCAGCCTCGAGGTCGGTGACGTCGTCGACCGGGTGGGGACGACCAAGGTCGGCAGCGTGGACGAGCTGATCCTGGCGCTCCGCGAGAGCCGGGTGGGCGATACGGTCGAGCTGGGCTACCTGCGCGACGGTCGGCAGCGCACGACGACGGTGGTTCTCGGCGACAAGGCCGGCAACTAGCCACAAAAGTATTCTCGGTTCGCTCGTTTCCGTAGGAGGACGCATGGGGCTCAACAATCTCGGGTGGCCCGAGATCGCTGTCCTGATGCTCCTCGTGCTTTTCGTCGTCGGCCCGGACCGGCTGCCCGGGCTCGCGGCAGAAGCCGGAAAATCGCTGCGCGAGCTGCGGATCTGGATCAAGGGGATGAGCAACGACCTCAAGGCTGAGATGCCCGAGCTGGCGGAGATGGACCTCGCCTCGCTGCACCCGAAGACGTTCATCCGCAAAAACCTCTGGGACGACCCCGAGCCGGCTGCATCGCCGGTGTCGATGACGAAGGCCGAGGTGGGTGTGGCCGCGTCAGGCGTGACGGCCTCGGGCGTGCCGCGAGGCAGCCTTCCGCTGGAGCCCGGCGAGATCGCGCCGTGGGACCCCGACACGACCTGAGCTGTAGCGGGCGGCTAGCGCCCGGCGGGTGAGAGACCGAGCGACATGCCGGCCAGCCCGCGGGGCTTGCCGGACAGGGCGTCGCTGATCGAGAGCAGCGCCTTCGCGGCCTCGCTGTCCGGCTCGTCGAGCACCAGCGGGCGACCGGAGTCGCCGCCCTCGCGCAGTCGCACGTCCATCGGGACCTGACCGAGCAGGGGCACCGACGCCCCGAGCGCGCGGGACAGCGAGTCGGCCACGACCTGCCCGCCGCCGCTGCCGAAAAGCTCCATGCGGCTGCCGTCGGGCAAGGTCAACCAGGACATGTTCTCCACGACGCCGGCGATCCGCTGGTGGGTCTGCAGGGCGATCGAACCGGCCCGCTGAGCCACCTCCTGCGCCGCGAGCTGGGGTGTGGTGACGACCAGGATCTCCGCGCTGGGGACCAGCTGCGCGGTGGAGATGGCAACGTCACCGGTGCCGGGCGGCAGGTCCATCAGCAGCACGTCGAGGTCGCCCCAGTAGACGTCGGACAGGAACTGCTGCAGCGCACGGTGCAGCATCGGGCCGCGCCAGACGACCGGGGTGTTGTCCTTGGTGAACATGCCGATCGAGATGACCTTCACGCCGTGCGCCACCGGAGGCATGATCATCTGCTCGACCTGGGTGGGCCGGCGGGTGACGCCGAGCATGCGCGGCACGCTGAAGCCGTAGATGTCGGCGTCGAGCACCCCGACGTTGAGCCCCTTGGCCGCCATCGCCGCCGCGAGGTTGACCGTGACCGAGCTCTTGCCGACACCGCCCTTGCCGCTCGCGACGGCGAACACCTTGGTCAGGGAACCCGGCTGAGCGAACGGGATGTCGCGCACCGGGTTGTTGCCGCGCAGCAGCGTCTGCAGCTCTTGACGCTGCTCGCTGCTCATCACGTCGAGCTCGACCTGCACGCGGGTGACGCCGGGCACGGCGCTGACCGCGGCTGTCACCCGGTCGGTCAGGGTGTCCTTCATCGGGCAGGCCGCGACCGTGAGGAAGATCCCGATCCGTGCGGTTCCGTCGGGGTCGACGGTCGCTGACTTGACCATCCCGATCTCGGTCAGCGGACGGCGGATCTCCGGGTCCTCGACGGTGGACAGGGCCGCCGTGAGCTGTTCGGCGGTGGGCACGGCCTGGGTCATGGGTTCCTTCGGGCGGGGGGCTGGGCGACTCCCATCCTAGGTCGGACGAACCTCAGGCGCCGATGGCGTGGAAGCCCCCGTCGACGTGCACGATCGACCCGGTGGTCGCTGGGAACCAGTCTGACAGCAGTGCTACGCACGCCTGGGCGACCGGTTCGCTGTCGCCGACGTCCCAGCCGAGCGGCGCCCGTTCGCCCCACACCTGCTCGAACGTCTCGAAGCTCGGGATGCTTTTTGCCGCCATGGTGCGCAAAGGCCCGGCCGCGACGAGGTTGCTGCGGATGCCGTGCTCGCCGAGGTCGCGGGCGAGGTAGCGGTTGGCCGACTCGAGCCCGGCCTTGGCCACGCCCATCCAGTCGTACGCGGGCCACGCGACCGAGGCGTCGAAGTCGAGCCCGACGTAGGACCCACCCTTGCCCATCATCGGCAGACAGGCACGAGCCAGCGCGACGTAGCTCCAGGTCGAGACCTGCAGCGCGACGCCGACGTCGGCCCAGGGGGTCTCGAGCACACCGTTGCCGAGCGCGGAAGGTGGCGCGAACCCGATGGCGTGCAGCACCCCGTCGAGGGAGTCCACGTGTTCGCGCAGCGTGTCGGGCAGCGCGGCCAGCTGGTCGGCGTCGGTGACGTCCAGCTCGATCACGGCGGGTTCGTTCGGGAGCCGTCGTGCGATCCGTCGGGTGATGGACAGGCCGCGCCCGAAGCCGGACAGCACGACGGTGGCGCCCTGCTCGGTCGCCAGCCGCGCGACGGCGTACGCGATGGACCGGTCGGTGAGGACCCCGGTGACGAGCAGGTTCCGGTCCTGCAACAGGCCGGTCATGGCAGGTCTCCTGTCAGGTGCTCGGCGAGGGCGCTGCGCACCCGCTTGGCGTCGGTCCAGAACACGCCGCCCGGTCCGAGCCGGAGCAGGCGTGCGTCCGGCAGCCCGGCGGCCAGCTCGGCTGCGAGCGAGGCCGGGTGCAGCGGGTCGTCGTCCTGGGAGACGACCAGCGACGGCGCGGTCATCGCGCGAAGGGCCGCGCGGTCCGGTAGCGGTCGGTCGTCCCCCTGTGGCCGGGGCGGCGGCTGCGTGATGAGCGTGGCCGCGCGTCGTCGCAGCAGGATGTCGACCCCGCGCATGGTCCGTACGGCCGGCGGCAGCTGCTCGAGCAGGGCTGCGGCGACCGAGTCCGGGTCCTTGCTCTCGATCGCGCGCCCGAGGCCGCGCAGCTGCTCGGTGGCCCCGTCCGCCCGCGTGGCGTCGATGGCGGCGGGCAGGACGAACGCGGTCCGTACGAAGCGCTCCGGGTCCTGGTGGAGCAGCCGGAGCAGGGCGCCCGCACCGACCGACACGCCTACGCAGCGGTCCGCCCCGGTCTCGTCCGCGACGCTGCGCAGGTCCTCGGCGAGCAGGTCGTAGTCCCAGCCGCGGGTCAACGGGTCGCTGTCACCGTGACCCCGAAGGTCCATGAGGACTCGGGTGCCGGGCAGGTCTGCGGCCAGCGGACGGGTCTCGGCGTGCGAACCGCCGAGCCCGTGCACGAACAGGGTCACCGGGCTGCCGGCGCCGAGCAGGTGCACGGCGAGCCCGCGGACCCGTTCGGTCCGGCGGGCGGGGGAGACGACGGTCGGCATCAGTGGCCCATGCCCAGGCCGCCGTCGACCGCGAGCACGACCCCGTTGACGTACGCCGCGTCGTCGCTCACCAGGAAGGCGATCGCGCCGGCCACCTCGCACGGCTGGGCGGCCCGTCCCAGCGGGACGCCGGCCTCGACCTGCGCGCGTCGCTCGTCGGACATCCCGGCGGTCATGTCGGTGTCGACCAGGCCGGGGGCCACCACGTTGCTCGTGATGTTGCGGCTGCCCAGCTCGCGAGCCAACGAGCGGGACAGCCCGACCAGGGCAGCCTTGCTCGCGGCGTAGCCCGCCTGTCCGGCGCTGCCGGACAGGCCCACCACGGAGGAGACGAAGATCAGCCGTCCCCAACGGTGGCGCAGCATGCCGCGAGAGGCGGCCCGGGCGACCCGGTAGGCGCCGGTCACGTTGGTGTCCAGCAGCCGGGAGAAGCGCACGTCGTCCATCCGGAGCATGAGCGCGTCGTCGCTGATCCCGGCGTTGGCGACGACGACCTCGACGGGTCCGTGCTCGGCGGCAGCGGCGTCGACCGCGGACTGGACCTGCTCGGCGTCGGTCACGTCACAGCAGACGGCGTGCAGCCCGGCGGGCGGGGTGCCGCGGTAGGTGACACTCACCCGGTGACCGCGGTCGGCGAGCAGCCGGGCGGTCGCGAGCCCGAGCCCGCGGTTGCCGCCGGTGACCAGCACCGAGCGTGCGGTCGTGCCCGGTGCGTCCTGGTCGAGGAGGGCCGGGGTCACAGTGGCGGGTTCCGGTGCAGGCGGGGGAGCCTGGCCGGGGCGTCGAGCAGGGCGCGGACGAGAGCGCGACGGGTGTGGCGAGGCTCGACGACCGCATCGACCGCGCCGCAGGAGAGCGCCCGCTCCAGCCCGCCGGTGCCGGCGAGGTGCTCGGTCGCCAGCTGTTCCACGAGCATGGCCCGACGTGCCGGGTCGGGCTCCGCGGCGAGCGCTCGACGGTGCAGCACCTCGACCGCGGCGCTGGCCCCCATCACGTCCATCTGGGCGCCTGGCCAGGCGAGGACCGTGTCGGCGCCGAGCCCCTTGCTGCCCATGGCGATGAACGCACCGCCGTACGCCTTGCGCAGCACGACCGTCACGCGCGGGACGGTGGCGGCGGCGTACGCGTGGAGCAGCTTGGCACCCCGACGCACGACGCCCTCGTCCTCCTGGCCGACGCCGGGCAGGTAGCCGGGGACGTCGACGACGAACACCAGCGGTACGCCGAGCGTGTCGCACCACTGGACAAACCGGCCGGTCTTGTCACCGCTCGCTGTGTCGAGGCAGCCGGCAAGATGACGGGGGTCGTTGGCGACCACGCCGACGGTGCGGCCGGCGAGCCGGCCGAGCCCGACGACGGCGTTCGGTGCCCAGCCGCTCTGCAGCTCGAGGAACGTGCCCTCGTCCAGCAGGGCCGAGATCACTGGCTGCACCGCATAGGGCTGGCGGTGCGACTCCGGGACCAGCTCGCCGGGGTCCGGCCCTTCGGAGGCTGCCGGGTCCAGACGACCAGGGGAGCCGAGCAGGCCGACGAGGGTGCGGGCGGCCTGGCACGCGGCCCACTCCGAACGGGTGCACAGGTGAGCGACGCCGCTGCGCCCGGCGGTCAGCGAGCCGCCGAGGCGGTCCATGTCGACGTCTTCGCCGGTGACGCTGCGGACCACGGAGGGCCCGGTCACGAAGACGCGGCCTTCGGGTCCAAGGACGACGACGTCGGTGAGGGCCGGGCCGTAGGCGGCTCCGCCGGCTGCCGGTCCGAGCACGACGGAGATCTGCGGGACGACGCCGGAGGCGCGGGTCTGGGCGGCGAACAACCGACCGACGCTGGACAGGCCCGCGACCCCTTCACGGAGCCGGGCGCCGCCGGAGTGCCAGATGCCGACGATCGGCAGGCCCAGCTCCGCGGCACGGTCGGTGGCAGCGGCGATGGCGCGGCAACTGGCCTCGCCGAGCGCGCCACCTTGCACGGAAGGGTCGGTCGCGAACGCGACGACCTCGACCGCGCCGATGCGTCCGGTCACCACCAGCACGCCGTCGGCGGGCTCGACGACGGTCCAGCCGTCCAGCAGGGTCTCCAGACGCTGCTCCACGACGTCGGTGGGGTCGGCGCAGAGAAGAGCGGTCATCGGGTCAGCACCAGACTGACGTCGTGCCCGCCGAAGCCGAACGACGTGGACAGGGCCCCTTCGTGCACGAGCTGCCGGGGGGTGACGCGCACCGCGTCCACGTCGGCCTCGTCGTCCGGGTCGTCGAGGTTCCTGATCGGTGGGACGAGGCCGTCGCGCAGCGCGACGACGGTCGCGATGGCCTCGATGGCGCCTGCCGCACCGAGCAGGTGCCCGGTGCAGGACTTGGTGGCCGTGACGGCCGGTCGGTGCGTCCCGAACGCGGTGGCGAGAGCCCGCGCCTCGGCGAGGTCACCGAGCGGGGTCGACGTGGCGTGCGCGTTGACGTGACCGATGTCGGTCGGTGAAAGGCCGGCGTCCCGGAGCGCAGCGACGATGCTGCGTGCGGCTCCGGCGCCGGTCGGGTCCGGTGCGGTCACGTGGTGCGCGTCCGACGCGATGCCGGCTCCGGCGACGCGACCGTGCACGCGCGCACCGCGAGCGGCGGCGTGCGCCTCGGTCTCCAGGACCAGCACGCCGGCGCCCTCACCGAGGACGAAGCCGTCGCGGCCCTTGTCGTACGGACGTGAGGCTGCCTCGGGTGCGTCGTGACGCGTCGACAACGCGCGCATCTGCGCAAACCCCGCGAGCGGCAGCGGGTGCAGGCACGCCTCGGAGCCACCGACCACGACGACGTCAGCTCGACCGAGCCGAAGCAGGTCCAGGCCTTGCGCGATGGCCTCGGCCCCGGAGGCGCAGGCGCTGACCGGGCAGTGCACACCGGCCCGGGCGCCGAGCTCGAGGGCGACCGTCGCAGCCGGGCCGTTGGGCATGAGCATCGGCACCAGGTGCGGGCTCACCCTGCGGGGCCCGGAGGCCTGCAGGACCTGCTGCTGCGCGAGCAGGGTGAGGGCGCCACCGATGCCGGACCCGATGACCACGGCGAGCCGCTCCGGGGCGACCTCGGGTGCGCCCGCGTCGGCCCAGGCCTCGCGGGCGGCGATCAGCGCCAGTTGTTGGACCCGGTCCAGCGTGCGGGCCTCGACGCGTTCGAGCCGGCCGGTCGTGTCGACCGAAGCGCCGAGCCGGGCGGGGAGCGCCGCGAACTCCGGCTCGTCCAGCAGCCTCACGCCGGAGCGGGAGGCGAGCAGCCCCTCGGTCAGCGCCGCGACGTCCGGGCCCAGCGGGGTGAGGGCTCCGAGGCCGGTGACGACGACCGAGGGGAGGGCTCGGCTCACGCCGCCAGCCGGGCGTTGTGGATGAACGTGATGGCGTCGCCGACGGTGCGCAGCTTCTCCAGCTCGGTGTCCGGGATCGTCACGCCAAACTTCTCCTCGCACGCGACGACGACCTCGACCATGGCGAGGGAGTCGACGTCCAGGTCGAAGTCGAAGGTGGCGGTGGGGACGACGGCGGACGCCTCGGTGCCGGCGACCTCGTGCAGGACCTCGGCCAGGCCGGCCTGGACGTCCTCGGTGCTCAGAGCGGGTGCGGTCATGGGTATCTCCAGGGTCTCAGGGGGGTCAGGGAACAGTGACGACTTGGCCGGCGGCGGTCAGTCCGGCGCCGAAGCCGATCAGCAGGGCGCGGGCGCCCGTGGTGAGCTCGCCGGTCTCGACCAGTCGGGCGAGGGCGAGCGGTACGGAGGCCGCGCTGGTGTTGCCGCTGTCGATCACGTCGCGGGCGATGACGACGTGGTCGGGCAGGCCCAGCTGCTTCGCGACCGACTCGGTGATGCGCAGGTTGGCCTGGTGCGGGACGAAGGCGTCCAGCTGGTCGGGCGTGATGCCGGCCGCCTCGCAGGCGCGACGCGCAAGACCCGGCAGCGAGGTCGTCGCCCACCGGTAGATGCCGCGACCGTCCATGTCGAGCAGGGGCGGGACGCCGTGGATCGTGAGCTTGTCGTGCTGGCCACCCTCGTGGGCCCACACCGCACGTCCGATGCCGTCCTGCTCCGAGGTGCAGGCGCTGACCAAGACGGCGCCGGCGCCGTCGCCGAACAGGAACGCGGTCCCGCGGTCGTCCGGGTCCACCAGCGGCATCAGCTTCTCGGCCCCGATCACGAGCACGTGCTCGCTGCTGCCGGCCCGGACGCTGTCCGCGGCCAGCGCCAGCGCGTACGTGAAGCCGGCGCACCCGGCCCCCACGTCGGCTGCCCCGGCCGTGCTCGCCCCGAGCAGGGCGGCGACCTCGGGGGACCCGCCGGGCAGCGGACCCGGCATCGAGCAGGTGGCGAGCAGCACCAGGCTGACGTCGGCCGGATCGACGCCGGCTGCGGCGAGCGCTTTCGCGCCTGCGTCGGTCGCCATCTGCGGCACGGTCTCGTCGTCGTCGGCGATGCCGCGCGTGACGATGCCGCTGCGCTCCCGGATCCAGGTGTCGCTGCTGCCGAGGCGCTCGGCGATCGCGTGGTTGTCGACCCGCCGGGCCGGACGATGGGCGCCCAACCCGGTCAGCCGCGCACCGCGAAGGGCGGTCATGCGGCACCGGCCGGGACGGCCAGGTCCTGGGGCGAGCGGACCGGACGGACGGCGAGCTCGGGCAGAGCCCGCTTCAACAGGTTGGTCAGGACGCCGGCCGGGGCCAGCTCGAGGGCGTCGTGACCCGTGAAGGCAGGCAGGCACAGGTCGAAGCGCACCGGTCGGGTCAGCTGGCCGACCAGCCGGTCGAGCAGGGCTCGGCCGTCGGTGAGCACCGCGCCGTCGGCGTTCGCGACCACGCCGCAGCGCGGGGTGCCGGGCGTGAGGCCGGAGACGAGCGCCGCGAAGGGGGCGACCGCGGTCTGCATCGCCGCGGTGTGGAAGGCGCCGGCGACCTCGAGCAGCCGCACCCGCACACCGGCAGGCGGCGTCCAGGTCTGCAGCACGGCCAGCGGTCCACCGACCACTACCTGCCCCGGAGCGTTCACGGTCGCGAGCTCGAGGCCGGAGCCAGCCAGCTCGTCCTGCAGCGCGGACAGCTCGACCCGGCCAAGCAGCGCAGCCATGCCGGTGGGCGCCAGGTCGGCGGCCGCGGCCATCAGGCGGCCACGGCTCGCCGCCAGCATCATGGCGTCCCCGTCGTCCAGCACGCCTGCGAGCGCGAGGGCGGGCAGCTCGCCGATGCTGTGACCACACACCAGGTCCGGGTCGGTGCCGGCCAGCGCGGCTCGACCGCTGAGCAGCGCGGCGGCGACCAGCAAAGGCTGGGCGTGCTCGGTGCCACGGATCTCGTCGGCGTCCGCGGTGGTGCCGAGCCGGACCAGGTCCAGGTCGCACCGCTCGGACCAGGCCGCGACGCGCTCGGCCGCGCCCGGCAGGGCGAGCCAGGCCGTCAGCAGGCCGGGTGTCTGGGAGCCCTGTCCGGGCGCAAGAAGAAGCACGCTCCAGACCATGCCCGGAACAGCCGTGCCTGCGGCCCAAGAACCCGCACCGACTTGGAGGCTGACCTTTGTAGGATCCCTACAACGACGTCCCGGACACCTGTGTGCGTCCGAGGACGAGGGCGAGCCTGACGGTAAAGGCGACCCTCGGGTCCGTGAGGTCACGGTCGAGCACGTCCTGCACCCTGCGCAGCCGGTATCGCACGGTGTTCGCGTGCACGAACAAGCTGCGAGCCGTGGACTCCAGCGACCCGCCACCCTCCAGGTAGGCGGTTGCCGTCTCGAGCAGGTCGCCGCCGCTCGCCGCCAAGGGTTGGTAGATCTCCACCAGCAGCCGGCGTCGGGCTGCGTCCTCCCCGAGGACGGCCCGCTCGGCCAGCAGGTCACCGCTCGCGACCGGGCGGGGAGCGCCCGGCCAGCCTGCGACGGCCGCGCGGGCGCCCAGGGCCTCCTGCACCGCGGTGCCCGCCTCGGTGAGATCGGCGACGACCGGCCCGACGACGACCGGACCGGGTGGGAGCAGCTCGCTGAGGAATCCCACCGCAGCCGCTACGGGCCCGTTCCCGCCGACGACCAGAACGAGCGCTCCCGCGGCCTCGCCGCTGAGCAGGCTGATCCCCCGGCCCCGGGCTGCGTCACGCAGTTCCGGGAGCCGGGTCGTGGAGGCCATCACGGGCTCGTCGATCGCCAGGGCGGTCACCCAGGTGCCGCGGCGCCAGCCGAGCGACGTGGCGCGGGACAGGGTCAGCGCGCCGGTCGCCCCTCGCACGAGGGCATCGACGACCCCCGCCTCGACCCGGGCGTCCCAGGCGCCGCGGCTCTCGGCGGTCGCGGCGTAGACCGCGGCCGCCGAAAACGCGATCTCCCGGGAGTAGCGGAGCACCTGCTCGCGGACATAGTCGGTCTGTCCCGCCGGCGCCAGCAGCGGCACGTGCTCCTCGACGACGCCGACCGCGATCCGGATCAGCTCGACGGTCTGCTGCAGGGTGACGGCTCGCGCCAGCTCACGAGGCGCGGCCGCGAACACCGTGGGCATCTGACCGTCGGGCGCGCGGAGCCAGCCGGCGAAGGCCTCGACGCCGGCGGTGACGACGAGCCCGACGTAGGAGCGGTCCTGCGCGGGCAGAGCCCGGAACCAGGGCAGCTGTTCCATCTCGGCGACGGCGGCGGTCGACAGGCTCCCGGTGGCACGGCGCACACGGCGCCACGTCGGGGCGTCGCCCTTCTGGACGGGGCCCTCGGGCACGGTCACCTCGGCTCTCCCCGGGTCGGACCGGGGAGAGCCATGGTGCACCAGCGCTAGCGCTGCTGCTCGGCGGCCAACAGGTCGCGGATCTCCTGCAGGAGCAGGATCTGCTCGTCCGGGGCCTCGACCTCGGGCTCGAGACCCTGCTTGCGACGCTCCATAAGCTTGTTGACCGGCACGACCACGAAGAAGTAGACGGCCGCCGCGACAATCACAAAGTTGATCAGCGCGTTGATGGTCGAGCCCAGGACGATGTCGCTGTTGTTGATCGTAAAGCCGGCCCTGCCGAAGTCTGGCGAGCCTCCGATCGCACCGATGATGCCCCCGATGAAGTCCTTGGCGAACGCCGCGACCACGGCGCCGAACGCGGTGCCGATGACGACGGCGACGGCTAGGTCGACCACGTTCCCGCGGAGCAGGAAGTCCTTGAACCCCTTGAGCATGCGCACTACCTCCGGTCCCGGCGGCCGGCAGGTCCGTCCGCATCCGGAGTCACTGTGGCAGAGGGTCGCCCGCTGACCAAGATCATCGAAAGGCGGTGATCAACCTCGCCTGCGCGTCATCCAGCTCCTCGGCCGGCACGTCCTGCCGGGCCCGGGCGAAGGACAGCTCTGCCTCGCTGTCGATGCCGACCACGTGCAGGTGGCTGTGCGGCACCTCGAGCCCGGCGATCACCAGGGCGACCCGGGTCGGCGCGTAGACGATCTTGATCGCCTTGGCGACCCGCTGCGCCACCAGGAACAGGTGCGCGGCCAGCTCGGGCTCCAGGTCGTCCCAGTGGTCCACCTCGGCGACCGGCACCACGAGCGTGTGACCGGGGTTCAGCGGGGCGATGGTCAGGAACGCGGCGCACAGCTCGTCGCGGTGGACGAAGCGTCCCGGCAGGTCGCCGTCGAGGATCTTGGTGAACAGCGTGCTCATGCCAGCGTTGCGATGGTCTCGGCCACCGCGAGCGTACGAAGGGCGTTGTCGCGGTGCAGGTTCTCCACCATCCGCCCGTCCACGACGACCACGCCGCGGCCGTCGCGCTCAGCCGCCGCAAAGGCCTCGACGACGACGCGGGCCGACGCGACCTCTGCCTCGGTCGGTGCCCAGACCTGGTTGGCGAGGGCGACCTGACCGGGGTGGATGAGGGTCTTGCCGTCGAACCCGAGCGCGAGGCCCTGGCGGCACTCGGCCTCGAAGCCCGCCAGGTCCTTGACGTCGTTCCACACCCCGTCGAGCACGGCGACGCCGGCCTCGCGGGCAGCGAGCACGGCGGTGGCGAGGTGGGGCACCAGGGCGGCCCGTCCCGTGGCGAGGGGCGCGCGGAGCTCCTTGGCCAGGTCGTTCGTCCCGAGCACCAGCGCGGACACGCTGGGGTGGGCGGCGATCGCCCGTACGTCGAAGACCGCGCTGGGCGTCTCGATCATGGCCCAGATGTTGGTCCCCTCGGGAAGCAGGCGGACGACCTGCTCGAGGTGAGCCACGCCGGAGACCTTGGGGACGACGACCGCGGCCGGGCGAGCCTCACCGGCGGCGCGCAGGTCGTCCTCGCCCCACGGTGTGTCGAGGCCGTTGCACCGGATCGTGAGCTCGCGCCCGCCGTAGGCCCCGCTGGTCACCGCACCCACCGCCTGCTCACGCGCCTGTTCCTTCGACTCCGGCGCCACGGCGTCCTCGAGGTCGAAGATGATCGCGTCGGCGGGAAGCGTCTTGGCCTTCTCCAGCGCGCGGGCGTTCGAGCTCGGCATGTAGAGGACCGAGCGGCGCGGACGAAGCTCGTCGTGCGTCACGGGTGTCACAGCGCATACGCCTCGGCGAGGTCCGGGTCGCGCTCGGCGAGGTCGCGGGCCAGCTGCAGCACGACCTTGCACTGCTTCACCGAGGCGTCGTCCTGCATCTTGCCGTCGATCATCACGGCTCCGGTGCCGTCGCCCATCGCCTCGACGACCTGCTTCGCCCAGGCCACGTCCTCCGGGGAGGGCGAGAAGACCTTCTTCGCGATGTCGATCTGCACCGGGTGCAGCGACCAGGTGCCGACGCAGCCGAGCAGGTAGGCGTTGCGGAACTGGTCCTCGCAGGCCAGCACGTCCTTGATGTCGCCGAACGGGCCGTAGTAGGGGTAGATCCCGGCCTGCGCGCAGGCGTCGACCATGCGGGCCACCGTGTAGTGCCAGAGGTCCTGCTGGTAGGTCGCCCGCTCGGCGCCCTCAGCACCCGGGTCCTGTCGTACGAGGTAGCCGGGGTGGCCACCACCGACGCGCGTGGTCTTCATCCGACGGTCGGCGGCGAGATCTGCCGGGCCGAGGCTGATCCCCTGCATCCGTGGACTGGCCTGAGCGATCTCTTCGACCCGGGACATGCCGCTCGCGGTCTCGAGGATCGCGTGCACCTGCAGCGGGCGCGAGACGCCCGCCTTGGCCTCCAGCTGCGCGAGCAGCCGGTCCACGTAGTGGATGTCCTCCGGTCCCTCGACCTTCGGCACCATG
>JBBSTR010000022.1:0-32210 GCA_038235705.1 Mycobacteriales bacterium | reverse complement strand
TCCTGGACGCGCTGCTCGAGCAGGACCCGAAGAGCCGGGTGGCTGTCGAAACGATGATCACGACCGGACAGGTGCACATCGCCGGCGAGGTGACGACAGCCGGCTACGCCAACATCGCCGACATCGTGCGCAAGAAGATCCTCGAGATCGGCTACGACAGCAGCAAGAAGGGCTTCGACGGCGAGAGCTGCGGGGTCAGCGTCTCGATCGGCAGCCAGAGCAGCGACATCGCGCAGGGCGTCGACACGGCTTACGAGAACCGCGTCGAGGGTGACCGAGACGAGCTGGACAAGCAGGGCGCCGGCGACCAGGGCCTGATGTTCGGCTTCGCCTGCGACCAGACCCCTGAGCTGATGCCGCTGCCGATCGCGCTCGCGCACCGGCTCTCGCGTCGGCTCGCGGCCGTGCGCAAGGACGGGTCGGTGCCCTACCTGCGCCCGGACGGCAAGACCCAGGTGACCATCGAGTATTCGGGCGGCCGGCCGGTCCGCCTCGACACGGTCGTGGTCAGCAGCCAGCACGCCGCCGACATCGACATCGACACCCTGCTCAAGCCGGACATCGCCGAGCAGGTCATCGCGCCGGAGGTCGAGGGTCTCGGGCTCGACACCGAGGGCTACCGGCTGCTGGTCAACCCGACCGGTCGGTTCGAGATCGGCGGCCCGATGGGTGACGCCGGGCTGACGGGCCGCAAGATCATCGTGGACACCTACGGCGGCTACGCCCGGCACGGCGGCGGGGCGTTCTCCGGCAAGGACCCGAGCAAGGTCGACCGCTCCGCGGCGTACGCGATGCGCTGGGTCGCCAAGAACGTCGTTGCCGCCGGGCTCGCGACCTCCTGCGAGGTGCAGGTCGCCTACGCGATCGGCAAGGCTGAGCCGGTGGGGTTGTTCGTCGACACGTTCGGCACCGGTCTCATCGACGACGAGCAGCTGCAGAAAATCATCGTCGAGACCTTCGACCTTCGGCCCGCCGCGATCATCCGCGACCTGGACCTGCTGCGGCCGATCTACAGCCAGACCTCGGCGTACGGGCACTTCGGCCGCGAGGAGCCCGACTTCACGTGGGAGCGCACCGACCGGGCCGAGCTGCTGCGCAAGGTCTCCGGGGCCTGACCGAGGTCGACCCCGTGCCGGACGCGCACCTGCCGGTCGCGCGGGTCGCCGTCGACAGCGGGCTGGCGCACCTGGACCGGCCGTTCGACTACGCCGTGCCGGACGGTGTGCCTGCCGTTCCCGGCTGCCGGGTCAAGGTGCGGTTCGCCGGCCGGCAGGTCGCTGGGATCGTGCTCGACCGGGTCGTCAGCAGCGAGCACCCCGGGCGGCTGAGCCCGCTCACCCTGGTCAACCCTGAGCCGGTGGCGACGCCGGAGGTGCTCGCCCTGTGCCGAGCGGTCGCCGACCGGCACGCCGGCGCGCTCTGGGACGTGCTGCGCCTCGCCCTGCCGCCGCGTCAGGCCCGGGTCGAGGCCGAGCCGCCAGCCAACGGTCCGTGGCCCCGGCCACCCGCGCCTGACGCCGGCCCCTGGGCGCGCTATCCGACTGGCCGGGGCTTCTTGGAGGCGCTGGTCCGGGGCGGCGCCCCGCGAGCGGTCTGGTCAGCCCTCCCCGGCCCGACCTGGCCGCACGAGGTGGCGCTTGCCGTGCAGGCCTGCCTCGCCGGTGGCCGCGGCGCCGTGATCGTGGTTCCGGACGCCCGCGACGCCGCCCGCGTGTCGGCCGCTCTCGACGGGTCGTCGAGCGTGGTGGTCGACAGCTCGGACGGGGCGCACCCGTCGGCCCTCGCCCCACGGCTCGCCCACGTCGAGCTCCGGGCGGACCTCGGTCCGACGCGTCGCTACCGGGCGTTCCTGGCGGCGCGTCGGGGCGAGGTGCGCGTCGTGGTGGGCACGCGCGCCGCCGCGTACGCCCCGGTGGAGAACCTCGGGCTCGTCGTGCTGTGGGACGACGGCGACGACCTGCACGCCGAGCCGCGGTCGCCGTATGCGCACGTTCGTGACGTGCTCGTCCAGCGCGCGCACCTGACCGGGGCGGCGGCGCTGCTCGCAGGCTTTGCCCGTACGGCCGAAGGTCAGCTGCTGGTCGACACCGGATGGGCGCGTCCGCTGACCGCTGCGCGCGAGCAGGTGCGGCTGGTCGCTCCCCGGGTCGTCGGCACCACCTCCGACGACCTGGCGCGCGACCCGGCCGCCCAGAGCGCCCGGCTGCCCGGGCTGGCGTTCGAGGCCGCCCGGCGGGCGCTGGCGGACGACGCGCCGGTGCTTGTCCAGGTGCCGCGTCGTGGCTACGCACCGGCGCTGGCCTGCCAGCGCGACGGGACGCAGGCGCGGTGCACGGTCTGCGCCGGGCCGCTCGCGGTGACCTCAGGGCACGCGATCGCCGCCTGCCGCTGGTGCGGGCACCTGGCGGGAGACTGGCGGTGCCCGGTCTGCGGCCGACGCGAGCTGCGGGCGACCGTCGTCGGCTCACGGCGTACCGCCGAGGAGCTGGGACGGGCCTTCCCGGGGGTGGTGGTGCGTACATCCGGGCGGGAGGAGGTGCTGAGCCGCGTCGACGCGGGGCCGTCGCTCGTGGTCTGCACCCCCGGCGCCGAGCCGGTCGCGGACGGCGGGTACGGCGCGGTCCTGCTGCTCGACGCCTGGGCGCTGCTGGGCCGGGCCGACCTGCGGGCGGGGGAGGAGGCGCTGCGGCGGTGGTTCAACGCCTGCGCGCTCGCCCGGCCCGCCCCGACCGGACGGGTGGTCGTCGTGGCGGACGTGGGGATCGCCGCGGTGCAGGCGCTGGTGCGGTGGGACCCGGCTGGGGCGGCGGTCCGTGAGCTGGCCGACCGGGTCGAGCTGGGTTTTCCGCCGGCCGCCCGCCTGGCCGCGGTCGACGGTCCCGCGGGGGTGCTGTCCGAGGTCGCTGGCTCCCTGGACGGGTTCGACCTGCTCGGCCCGGTCCCGCACGGGGGCGCTCAGCGGCTCCTGGTCCGAGCGCCTCTCGAGCGGTCCGCAGCGCTGGCGGCGGCGCTGGCCCGGGTGCAGGCTGGCCGGAGCCTGCGCAAGGAGCCGGGCGTACGGGTGGAGCTGGACCCGCAACAGCTCGGCTGAGGATCCTTGCCCTGGTCATCTTCGCCGGCGTCTCGGCCCCAAGATCACTGCTGCTCGAGTGAGGGCTTCTAGACTCGACCCGGTGACCACGCGCCCGATCCGCCTGCTCGGTGACCCCGTGCTGCGCACCCCCGCCGCGTCGGTCACCACGTTCGACAAGGAGCTGAGGACGCTGGTCAAGGACCTCACCGACACGATGCTGGACGCCCCCGGGGTGGGGCTCGCCGCGCCTCAGCTCGGGGTCGGGCTGCGGGTCTTCGTCTACGACGTCGGCGACCAGTTCGGTCATCTCGTCAACCCGGTGCTCCACATGGGCTCCGAGGAGCAGGACGGCCAGGAGGGCTGCCTGTCGCTGCCCGGGCTGACCTTCGACTGCCGACGCAGCCAGCACGTGGTGGCGCACGGTCAGAACGTGTACGGCGATCCGGTCACCCTCGACGGCTCTGCCCTGCTGGCGCGCTGCGTCCAGCACGAGACCGACCACCTCGACGGGGTGCTGTTCATCGACCGCCTGGACCCGGAGGCCCGGCGCGAGGCGCTGCTGGCCATCCGCGAGGCCGCCTGGTCCGGGCCGACGCCGGTCGTGAAGCAGAGCCCGCACCCGCTGTTCGGCGTCGCGCGGTGAGGCTGGTCTTCGCCGGCACCCCGGAGGCGGCCGTCCCGTCGCTGCGCGCGCTGCTGGCGAGCGACCACGAGGTCGTGGCCGTTCTCACCCGTCCGGACGCTCGCTCGGGCCGCGGCCGTCGAAGCGCCGAGAGCCCGGTCAAGCAGGTCGCGGTCGAGCACGGTCTCCGGGTGCTGCAGCCCGCGAAGCCGAGGGAGGCCCTTGACGAGCTGACCGAGCTCGCCCCGGACTGCTGCCCCGTCGTCGCGTACGGCGCCTTGCTGCCCCGCCCTGTGCTGGACGTCCCGGTGCACGGCTGGGTCAACCTGCACTTCAGCCTGCTGCCCGCCTGGCGCGGCGCCGCACCCGTGCAGCACGCGCTGCTCGCCGGTGACGACGTCACCGGAGCGACGACGTTCCTGCTCGAAGAGGGCATGGACACGGGGCCGGTGCTGGGCATCCTCACCGAGCAGGTCCGGCCGACCGATACCAGCGGGGACCTGCTGGTCAGGCTGGCTGACGCAGGTGCTGGGCTCTTGCTGGCGACGCTCGACGGCCTCGACACGTTGCAGGCTGTCCCGCAGCCGTCCGACGGGGTCAGCCTGGCCCCGAAGATCACCGTGGACGACGCCCGGGTCGACTGGACCGTGCCGGCGCTGCGGGTCGACCGGGTCGTCCGGGCCTGTACCCCAGCGCCCGGAGCCTGGACGACGCTGCGCGACCGGCGGGTCAAGCTCGGTCCGGTCACGGTCACCGACGAGAGGCTGCGTCCCGGCGAGCTGTCCGGGGACCTGGTCGGGACGGCGACGACGGCCGTCCGTCTCGGGTGGGTCCGTCCGGAAGGTAAAAATCAGATGGCGGCGGTCGACTGGCTGCGAGGCCTGCGGCCCGAGCCGGGGGAGCGGTTCCGATGAGCGAGCGTCAGGACGGGGCCCCCCACAACGCAGGCCCACCCGCCCGGCGAAGCGGTGCGGCTGCGCGCTCCGGCGGGCCGAGAGGCCCACGTTCCGGCGGCGGCAAGCCGTCGGGCGCCGGCTCTGCGAAGCCACCCGGCGCCGGATCGGGCAAGCCCGCCCGGCCCAAGGCGCCCCAGCTGCGCAAGCCGCCACCGGACGCTGCGCGCGAGGCCGCGTACGACACCTTGAAAGCGGTCCGGACCACCGACGCCTACGCGAACCTGGTCCTGCCCGGCCTGCTGCGCGAGCGAGGGCTCGACACCCGGGACGCGGCGCTGGCGACCGAGCTGGCGTACGGCACCCTGCGGGCCCAGGGTCAGCTCGACGCTGTGCTGCAGGCCTGCGTCGACCGTCGGCTCGCGAAGGTCGACGCGCCGGTGCTCGACGTGCTGCGGCTCGGCGCCTACCAGCTGCTGCGGATGCGGACGCCGCCGCACGCCGCGGTCAGCGCCACCGTCGACCTGGCTCGCCGGGTGACCTCGGCCGGCCCGGCAGCGTTCGTGAACGCGGTGCTGCGCAAGGTCGCCGCCAAGGACCTCGACACGTGGCTGGACGAGCTGGCGCCGACCGACGAGCTGGCGGCCGTGGCCTTCCGGAGCAGCCACCCGCGGTGGGTCGCGTCTGCCTTCCGCGACGCGCTGGGCGGTGATCTCCAGCAGACCCGGCTGGCCCTGGACGCGTCTGACCTGCGTCCCGAGGTGCACCTCGTCGCCCGTCGGATGCCGCAGGAGGATCTTGTCGCCGAGTCGGGCGGTGCGCCCGGCCCGTGGTCGCCCCGGGCCGTACGCCTCGCAGGCGGCGACCCCGGCGACCTGGCCTCGATCCGGGACGGGCGCGCGGGGGTGCAGGACGAGGGCAGCCAGCTCGTCGCGCTCGCGCTGGCCGCCGCGCCTCTGGAGGGCCCGGACGGGCTGTGGGTCGACCTGTGCGCGGGCCCGGGCGGCAAGGCCGCCCTGCTCCAGGAGGTGGCTCGGGAGCGGGGCGCCCAGCTGCTCGCCGTCGAGCTGGCCCCGCACCGGGCTCGGCTCGTCAAGCGTTCCGGGGTGAAGAGCATCGTCACCGCCGACGGCCGCCAGCCCCCGCTCGTCCCAGGATCGGTCGACCGGGTCCTGCTCGACGCCCCCTGCAGCGGTCTCGGTGCGCTCCGCCGCCGGCCCGAGGCGCGCTGGCGCCGGCAGCCGTCCGACCTGCCCGGGCTGTCCCGGCTGCAGGGCGAGCTGCTGGACGCCGCCGTGGGCCTGCTGCGGCCGGGTGGGCTGCTCGCGTACGTCACCTGCTCCCCGCACCTGGCCGAGACCGTCGTGCCGGTCGGCGACGCCATGCGGCGGCACGGGCTCGAGCAGCTCGACGCCCGTCCGCTGCTGCCCGGTGTCCCCGACCTCGGCCCCGGCCCGGCCGTGCAGCTGTGGCCGCACCGGCACGGCACCGACGCGATGTTCTTGACGGTGCTCCGCCGCTAGCGTGGTCCGGGTGAGAGCGCCGCAGATCAGTCCGAGCATGTTGTCCGCCGACTTCGCCCGGCTGGCCGACGAGGCGGCCCGGGTGCGCGGCCACGCCGACTGGCTGCACGTGGACGTGATGGACAACCACTTCGTGCCGAACCTGACCCTGGGTCTGCCGGTGGTGTCCGCGCTGCTGAAAGCCACGGACACCCCGGTGGACTGTCATCTCATGATCACCGACCCAGATCGGTGGGCGCCCGCCTACGCCGAGGCAGGCGCGGGCAGCGTCACGTTCCACGCGGAGGCGGCGGCGGCCCCGGTGAAGCTGGCCCGGGAGATCCGGGCGCAGGGGGCGCGCGCCGGGCTCGGGCTGCGGCCGGCCACCCCGATCGAGCCGTACGTCGATCTGCTCCCCGAGCTGGACATGCTCCTGGTGATGACGGTGGAGCCGGGGTTCGGCGGCCAGAGCTTCCTGGACGTGGTGCTGCCGAAGCTGCGCCGGTGCCGGGAGGCCGTGAAGCGGTCCGGGCTGGACGTGTGGCTCCAGGTCGACGGCGGCGTGGACTCCGAGACGATCGAGCGGTGCGCCCAGGCTGGGGCGGACGTGTTCGTGGCGGGCTCGGCGGTGTACGGGGCCACCGACCCGGCGGCCGCGATCGACGGCCTGCGAGCGGCGGCAGTCTCGGCGACCGCCCGTACCGCCTGAGCCGGGCCCTACCTCGCTGATCTTCCTCAGAAGCCGGGCGAAAGCTGCACTTCGCAGCCCCGAGGGGAAGATCACGGACCCGGGAGGCCGGCGGACGGTTCCCGACGGTGGCAAGATGACCCCCGACAGTCACGCGCGCACCGGGATGCGGTGGAAGTCCGCGCCGGCGGTGACAGTCCGCGACCCGACCGCAGCCAGCCGTCGGTGGACCCGGTGAGGCCCTGACACGGGGAACATTCCGGGACCGACGGTGAGAGTCCGGAGGAGAGGGAGCGCGCGGGGCGGTGGCCTGCGCACGCGTGCGTGCACCCCGTCCGTCTCCCGGTGCGCCTACCAGCCCGGGAGGACCGCATGGACGACGCGCAGGCGATGCGCCGTGCCGTGTCGGCTTCCGAGAGCGTGCGCGGGACCACGAGCCCCAACCCCCCGGTCGGCGCAGTCGTGCTGGACGCCGAGGGTGAGCTGGTCGGCACCGGCGCCACCCAGCCCCCGGGCGGCCCGCACGCCGAGGTCGTGGCGCTCGGTCAGGCCGCGGGAAGGGCCCGAGGTGGCACCGTCGTCGTGACGCTCGAGCCCTGCGACCACACCGGCCGTACCGGTCCCTGCACCCAGGCTCTGACCGGTGCCGGGATCGCCAGGGTCGTCTACGCCCAGGCCGACCTCGCCCGAGGCGGCGCCACCACCCTCCGCGAGCACGGCATCGAGACGGCGCACACGGGTGAGCAGGTCGACGCGCTCACGCCTTGGCTCACCGCTCAGCAGCGGCACCGCCCGTACGTCACGTGGAAGCTCGCCGCCTCCCTCGACGGCCGGGTCGCGGCCGCCGACGGGACCAGCCGCTGGATCACCGGCCCCGAGGCCCGCGAGGACGTGCACCGCCTCCGCGCGCAGGTCGACGCGATCGTCGTCGGCACCGGCACGGTGCTCGCCGACGACCCCGAGCTCACCACCCGACCCGACCCGGGGCATCAACCCGTCAGGGTCGTGCTGGACCGCAGGGGCCGCACGCCCAGGAACGCGAAGGTGCACCCCGCCCTCGTGCTGGACCAGAGCCCCGAGCAGGCCTTGCAGACCCTGCACGGTCAAGGTGTCGTCCACGTGCTGCTGGAAGGCGGCCCGACCCTGGCCGGGGCCTTCCTCTCGGCGGATCTCGTCGACCACGTGGTCGCGTACGTCGCCCCGATCCTGCTCGGACGGGGCCCCGCGGCGGTCACCGTCCCCGGGTGGGGAACGCTGACCGACGCCGCCCGGTTGCGCCTGACAGGCGTCGCTCAGATCGGCCAGGACGTCCGGCTCGACCTCAGGAGGGCATGAATGTTCACCGGCATCGTCGAGGAGCTCGGCGAGGTGACGGCGATCGAGTCGCTGGCCGACGCCGCGAGGCTGACCGTCAGGGGACCGACCGTGACGCAGGACGCCAAGCACGGCGACTCGATCGCGGTCAACGGGGTGTGCCTGACCGTGACGGCAGCAGGCGCCGATCACACTTTCACGGCTGACGTCATGCGGGAGACCCTGGACCGCAGCAGCCTCGGGGCGCTCGCGGTCGGGAGCCCGGTCAACCTGGAGCGCGCGGTCAAGGTCAGCGACCGGCTCGGCGGGCACGTCGTGCAGGGGCACGTCGACGGCACCGGCGAGCTGCTGGAGAAGCGGCCGGCCGAGCACTGGACCGTCGTGCGTGTCTCGCTGCCGGCCCGGCTGGACCGCTACATCGTGGAGAAGGGCTCCATCACGATCGACGGGGTGTCGCTCACCGTCACCGCCGTCACCCCGGACTGGCTGGAGGTCAGCCTGATCCCCACCACGCTCGCCCTGACCACGCTGGGCACCAAGAGTGCCGGTGACCCCGTCAACCTGGAGGTCGACATCCTCGCCAAGCATGTTGAAAAGCTGTTGGCGGTGCGCACATGACCGTCTCGATGGACACCGTCGAGCGCGCCATCGCGGAGGTCAAGGCCGGTCGCGCGGTCGTGGTCGTGGACGACGAGGATCGCGAGAACGAGGGCGACCTGATCTTCGCCGCCGAGCTGGCGACGCCCGAGCTGGTGGCCTTCATGGTGCGTTACACCTCCGGCTACGTCTGCGTGCCGCTGGAGGAGGAGGACTGCGACCGGCTCGACCTGCCGCCGATGTTTCATACCAACCAGGACAAGCGGGGTACGGCATACACGGTGACCGTCGATGCCCGTGAAGGCGTCTCCACCGGCATCTCGGCCACCGACCGGGCGCAGACCATCCGGATGCTCGCCTCCGAGAGCTCCCAGGCGATCGACTTCTCCCGCCCCGGGCACGTGGTGCCGCTGCGTGCCCGTCAAGGTGGGGTCCTGAGGCGTACCGGCCACACCGAGGCCGCCGTCGACCTGGCCCGGCTCGCCGGCCTGCGCCCCGCCGGGGTGCTCTGCGAGCTGGTCAGCCAGAAGGACGAGGGCGACATGGCCCGCGCCGAGGAGTGCCGGTCCTTCGCCGACGAGCACGGGCTGGCCCTGATCTCGATCGCTGACCTGGTCGCCTACCGGAGACGGTACGAGAAGCAGGTGCGCCGGGTGGCCGAGGCCAAGATCCCGACCGCGCACGGACCGTTCCGGGCGGTCGGCTACGACTCGGTGCTGGACGGGATCGAGCACATCGCGCTGGTCAAGGGCGAGATGGGTGATGGCGCCGACGTCCTCGTACGGGTCCACTCCGAATGCCTCACCGGCGACGTGTTCGGCTCACGACGCTGCGACTGCGGCCCTCAGCTGGACGCAGCGTTGGCCGCCGTCGCCGCCGAGGGACGAGGCGTCGTGCTCTACGTGCGCGGGCACGAGGGCCGGGGGATCGGCCTCATGCACAAGCTGCAGGCCTACCAGCTGCAGGACGGCGGCTCCGACACGGTCGACGCCAACCTCGAGCTGGGCCTGCCGGCCGACGCCCGCGACTACGGGACCGGGGCGCAGATCCTCGTCGACCTGGGCGTCCGCTCGATGCGGCTGCTGACCAACAACCCCACCAAGCGGGTCGGGCTCGAGGGCTACGGGCTCGAGATCCTGGAGCGGGTGCCGCTGCCGGTCCACCAGACGCCGGAGAACCTGCGCTACCTCCGCACCAAGCGCGACCGGATGGGGCACGACCTGCCCGGCCTGGACGAACCGACGGCCGAGCGCCTGTGAGCGGGGCGGGAGCGCCTGGCGCCGAGGTCTTCGACGCCTCGGGCCTCACCCTCGCCGTCGTCGCGACGCGCTGGCACGCGACGATCACCGACGCCCTGCTCGCCTCGGCGCGCCGAACCGCCGAGGACTGCCAGCTCACCCCGACGGTCGTGCGGGTCGCCGGCGCGCTCGAGCTTCCCGTCGTCGTGCAGCGCCTCGCCCGTACGCACGACGCGGTGGTCGCCCTCGGCGTCGTGGTCCGCGGCGGGACCCCGCACTTCGAGTACGTCTGCGACGCGTTCACCGCCGGCCTGGTCCGGGTGTCGCTCGACGAGGGCACCCCGGTCGGCAACGGCGTGCTGACCTGCGACACTGAGGAGCAGGCGCTGATGCGCGCGGGCCTGCCCGGCTCGACCGAGGACAAGGGGCGCGAAGCCACGCTGGCCGCGCTCGACACCGCCCGTACGCTTCGATCCCTCGCCGTGCCCACACCTCTGAAAGGTCTCTAGTGCTCGCCGTCGTCCTGCCCAAGGGCAGTCTCGAGAAGCAGACGCTCGACCTGTTCGCCCACGCGGACCTCGCCGTGCTGCGCGGTTCCGATCGCGACTACCACGCGAGCATCGACGACCCCCGGATCGCCAAGGTGCGCTTCCTGAGGCCTCAGGAGATCCCGACGTACGTCGAGCAGGGGATCTTCGACCTCGGGATCAGCGGTCGCGACTGGATCACCGAGACCGCTGCCGACGTCGTCAGCCTCGGCGAGATCGGTGGCGGCCGGGCCGGCGCCGCGCTGGTCAGCGTCGTCCTGGCGGTCCCGAAGGACTCCCCGTGGGAGTCGGTGACCGACCTCCCGGACGGTGTACGGGTCAGCACCGAGATGCCCGAGACCACGCGCCGCTTCCTCGAGGAGAACGGCGTCAAGGCCAGGGTGTTCACCAGCCACGGGGCGACGGAGGCGAAGATCCCGGACATCGTCGACGCGATCGTCGACCTCACCGAGACCGGGTCCAGCCTGCGCAAGGCCGGGCTCAAGGTGATCGCGACCCTGCTGACCAGCCGCACCGAGCTGATCGCCAACCGGCAGGCGTACGAGGACCCCGCCCGTCGTGCCGCGATCGAGGACGTGCTGCTGCTGCTGCAAGGGGCCCTGCGGGCCCGCGGCCACGTCCTGCTCAAGCTCAACGTGGAGGCGGGTGATCTGCAGAAGGTGCTGGACGTGCTCCCGTCGATGGCGAGCCCGACCGTGATGCACCTCGCGACCGGCGACGGCCGGGCGCTCGAGACCGTCGTGCCGAAGAAGGGCGTGAACGAGCTGATCCCGGCGCTGCGCGCCGCCGGCGCCCACGACATCCTCGAGCTGCCGATCTCCAAGATCGTGGGGTGAGCGCGCGGCCTGACCCCCGCAAGGTCCGGATCGGCCTGGCGATCACCGTCTTCTCCGGCTCTCTCGTCTCGGTCCAGCAGCGCATCAACGGGCGCCTCGGCACCGAGCTGAACGACGTCATGGTGGCCTCGCTGATCAGCTTCGCGACCGGGCTGGTCGTGGTGGTCGCCGTGGTGGCGCTGCGACCGGCCTCCCGCCGGGCGCTTCCCGCACTGCGGCTGACCCGACCGTGGGAGCGGCTCGGCGGGCTCGGCGGGGCGAGCCTGGTGGCCGTGGGCGCGTTCGCGACGCCGAGGATCGGGGTGGCTCTGCTGACGGTGGGCCTGGTGGCCGGTCAGACCGGCGGCGGGCTGCTCGTCGACCGGGTCGGCCTGGGGCCGAGCGGGGCGCACCCGGTGACGGCCCGCCGCACGTTGGCGGCCGTCCTCTGCCTGGTGGCGGTGGTGGTCTCCTCGCTGGGCGGGAGCGTGCGGCACGCGGACCCGCTGCTGCTCGTGTCGGTCGTGGCCGCCGGGGTGCTGGTGTCCGGGCAGCAGGCCCTCAACGGCCGGGTGCGGGCGAGGACCGGCGACGCGCCCGTGGCGGTGAGCGTCAACTTCGTCACCGGCACGGTCGCACTCACGGCGGTCGTCGTCGTGCGCGCTGCCGTCGGCGCCTCGTCGCTCGGTGCGTTCCCGACCGACCCCGTCCTCTACCTCGGCGGCACGATCGGCGCCCTGTTCGTCGGGGTGGGCGCGATCATGGTGCGGCTCGTGGGGGTGCTCCGCCTCGGGCTCGCGGTGATCGCCGGCCAGGTGGTCGGTGCGGTGCTGCTCGACCTGTTCCTGCCCGTCCCGGGTGCGTCGCTCTCGCTGCTCACCGTGGTCGGGGCCGGGCTCGCCCTCGCACCGATCGCCGTGATCGGTCGAGGCCGGGATCCTGTCAGCAGGCAACCCGTGGGACGGCGACCTAGCGTGTCCCTCGATGACCGAGCCCCGTGACCACACGCCCGCCGTCGACGTCCGTCCGGTACGCCTGACCAGGGTGTGCCGGGTCCTCGCAGCGGTCCTCGTCCTGGTCTTCACCGTCATCGGCGTGACGCTCAACGTCGGCAACGCCCAGGTGTTCGCGCTGGCCGACAGCATCGCGATGATCGTGCTGGGGCTGATGCTGGCCACGATCGTGCTCGCTTTCACGCGTGCCCGGGTGCAGGCAGACGGGAGCGGGCTCCGGATCCGTACCGCGCTGGGGGAGAAGGTCGTTCCCTGGGGGGTGGTCGCAGCGGTGCGTCTGGACGACGGCCAGGCCTGGGCCTCGCTCGACCTGCAGGACGACGACACGCTCGCCCTGTTCGCGGTGCAGGCCAACGACGGCGAGCGGGCCACCGAGGCCGTGCTCGCGCTGCGACGGCTGCTCCGCGCGGCGCACGGCGGCTAGCCGTCCGGCCGTTCGCGGGACACGGGTGGGGCTGATGGTTTAACTGGGTCGCCTGGTTCTGCCGAGACACCGATCAGGTCCTCGACGAACCGGAGCTGACGTGCACCCTCACACCACCGCTGTCCCGAGCCTGGCCCAGCCAAGGGTGCGTGCTCTGCTCGCTGCGGTGGTCACCGCTGCCCTGCTGCTCGCGCTGCCCGGCGCCCACGCGGCCACGCGGCAGTCCCCAGGCTCTGCAGCACTTGCCGCGGCGGTCGACCAAGCGCTCTCCGCGTCCGGCGCCACGGCCATCAGCGCCTCGGTCGACGCCGACGGCTACGGCGCCCTGCTGCGCCACAACCCGAACTCCGTGCTGCCGCCCGCCTCGACGCAGAAGACGTTCGTCGGGTTGGCCTCGCTCGTCGCGCGGGGAGACGACGCGGTCTACACGACCGAGGTCGCGGCGACCTCCGCGCCGGTCGGGGGCGTGCTCGACGGCCCGCTCTACCTGGTTGCCGGCGGGGACCCGTTCCTGTCCCGCGCGAACCTGATCGATCTCGCCCGGCAGGTCAAGGCCGCGGGGATCGACATGATCACCGGCCCGCTGCTGGTGGACGACAGCCGCTACGACGCGACCCGAGGGGCGCCGGGCTGGGCCCGGGGCTACGTGGGCGGGCAGGCGGGCCCGCTCGCAGCGCTGGCCGTCGACCGCAACACGGTGCGCCGCGACGCCGCCTACCTGCGGGACCCGGTGCTGGTCAACACCGAGGTCTTCCGCGACTTCCTGCGCGGGGTCGGCGTGAACGCCCCGGACACGATCCGCCGCGCGCGTCGTCCGGCGACCGCACGGACCGTCACGACCTGGCAGAGCGTCGCGCTCCACTACATCGTTGCCCGCACGCTCAAGAACAGCGACAACTTCGGGGCCGAGATGCTGGTGAAGGAGCTCGGCACCCAGGTGCGCGGTCGGGGGACCACCGCTGACGGGCTCGCTGCGATCCGCCAGGTGCTCAGCACGATCTCGGTCGGCGACAGTCACGACGGGTCGGGGCTGTCCGGCCTGGACCACCAGACGTCGGCCATCGAGATGGGTGTGCTGCACTACGCGACGGACACGACGCGCACCGGCACGTTCGAGGCCTCGCTCTCCGTCGCCTGCGTGGACGGCACCTTGCACATGCGGATGTGCGGCACGGCGGGCGCCGGCACCGTCCGGGCCAAGACCGGCACGCTGGGCAGCACCCGGTCGCTCGCCGGCTACACGACGACCCAGGACGGTCGACGGGTCTGGTTCAGCTTCCTGCTCTCGGGCGTACGGGACGGGGTCCGTGCCACCGACGCGATGGACCGGGCTGCTGTGCTGCTCTCGGCCTCTGCCGGCTGACCTGAGACATCTACCGGGCCCGGGAGCTTTGGCACCCACCTGGTCGCCAGCGCAGCAGCCACCAGCGGCTGATGCCTGGTGAGGCGCAGCTCTCGACGGCAGCGTGCCCGCGGTGTGCCCGAGGTGGGTGCGGAAGCTCCCCGTCATCGCTGCGAGCATGCGCAGCACCGCGACCACGGCGCAGCCGAGCAACGTCCAGCCGAACAGGCCCGTCTTGATCCCCACTACGGCGGGACCGTCCATGACGAACACGTCGTTCCCCAGGGCAAGGGCGCCTGCCACGATGAACAACACGGCGGAGGCAGCCATACCGATCAGGCTGCTCACGACGAACTCAACAACTGATGTCTTGCGTATCTTTACCCTCTCCATCCACCATTTTTCTCCGGCGATCCGCGGTGGGGTATGGGCCAAGGTCCCGCTTTGCCCCGGTCTTAGACGTCGCCGGCCCCAAGGTGAACGCAGCGTGGCGGCCGGCGTGACGCGTGCGCTCACTGGTGCGCGGAGCTTGACCTCACATGGTGCTGATCGGTAGTCACGGTGAGGTCGCGTGACGGGCACCAGCAACTCCGACAGTCGAAGGTGCGGCGAGCACGTCGTGTGCTCTTGGCGCGAACCCTGGCTTCCGCCCCGGCCCGGACCTAGGGGTCGCACGTTCGGTGCTGAGGCGACCATCTCTGCATGAACTACAGGGCCGCACCCCTTGCGTGGAGAGAGAGTTCACGAGGTACCACGTGAGTGAACATCCCTTGCTCGGCGAGGTCGCGGATAGACGGTTGGAGTGGCGCTGGTGGCGCTACGTCGCCAGGGCCATCGCGCTCCGGTGGCCTGAGGTCCGCCCTCGGTCAGTCGCGGGAACTGTCGACCATGCGCCGGCGCCCGGACTCCAGGACGGCGCCGGACAGGGTGAATCCGCCCAGCAGCACAAAGATCAGGTAGATGAACTCGCCGCTCGCCTTGTCCACGACTGCGGCCGCCATGATCGTCGCGGCCCAGACGAGGGACATCAGCAGGATCAGTCGGCCGTAGTCCTCACTCAACTGCCTGTGGATCTGATCAGTCATCGTTCTCTCCTATTCACTCCGACGTTCCTCCAGTCTTCCGCGTGATCGCGGGCGGCGTTAGTGCCGAAGGTCCCTCGACGTGGTGGCTAGTCGACTAGGACGGCTCGGAGCACGTCGACCTTCGCGGCCGGACGAGCGGGACCGATCGCGGCCATGATGCCGACCAGGACGGCCAGGAGCAGGTAGATCGCCAAGGTGCCGGTTGGGATGGCCACGGTGTTGATGCCTTGCTTCACTAGTGCCCGGCTCAGTGCAATGCCGGACAACGCCCCCAGAGCGACGCCGGTGACGGCGCCGAGCACCCTCATGAGCACGGATTCGCGTCGCACGATGGTCCTGACTTGTCTCTGGGTCGCGCCGACAGCCCGCATCAGTCCCAGCTCTCGGGTTCTCTCCAGGACGGAGAGCACCAGGGTGTTCACGATCCCTAGCACCGCGACGATGACGGCAAGGAGTAGGAGGGCAGTGACGAGCCCGAGCATCTGGTCGACCGAGGCTTGGGCCTTTTCGGTCATCTCTGCCGGGTCGCTGACGTTGATGTTGGGGTAGTCCGCCAGTGCTCCAGTCCCCGGCGTCTTGGAGGTGGCAGGGTCTGCGCCTGGGACCGACTTCAGCAGGATGGCCACGTCCAGGTTGGACGTGACGTTGGGCGCAAAGTCGGTCAGGGAGATGACGTACGGCGAGCCGATGATGGAGTCCTCGGCGAAGGTCGCCGCGACCGTCATCGGCTTCGGCCCGGTTTCGGCGAACGTGACCGGATCGCCGACCTTCAGCCCCAACTTCTGCCTGCTGGACGCCGACCATGATCTCACCATCCTTGGAGGCGGCCTGCCCGTCACGGATGTCCAGGTCCACCACGGCGTCCCGGCCGCCGGGGTCCATTGCGACCAAGGACGTGGCAACCCCGTCGACCTGCACGCTGGCGTACCTCAACTCCTTGACGCTTGCGATGTCGTCGAGGCCTCGTAGAGCCACGGCCGCGGACGGGCTGATGCCGCCTCCGGCGCTCGCGGGATGCAGGATGAGGTCAGAGTGGTTCCCTGAGGTCACTGAGGAGGCGACAGACGCCTTGCGCGAGGTTGCGGTCACCGCTACGGCGGAGACGACGGCCAGGCCCATCGTCAGCGCTAAGGCGGTGGCAGCGGCCCGGCGCGGTGTGTTCGAGGTGGGTGCGGAAGCTCCCGCGGCGGCCGAAGGGCCCGGTGGCCCCTTACCGTTCCTGGGTGACCTCACGTCGTCAGGCTGACCGCGACGGCCGCCCCGCGCTCGCCTCGTGACGATGCCCGGCGTCGACGACGGCCAGCCGGACGCCCGGCTGATGGCGGCTCTCGCCGCCGACGACGGGTCGCCCGCCGGACGCAGCGAGGTCTGGGCCGCTCTCGCCACCGCACGGGTCTTCCTGCCGCTGGCCGCGCGACGACACGGGTCGGCCGGGTCCGCAGCCGACATGGCGCTCGTCCTGATCGGTTCGACGTCCGGCGCACGAGCACTGCCAGCCTTCGCCGACGGGCACGCCGTCCAGCGCTGGCGTGCCGAGGCCCGGCCGGTGCCGGTGACAGGACCCGAGGCATGCCGGACGGCGCTGGACGACGGTGCTCAGGCGCTGCTGCTCGACCCGACCGGTGCTGCGCTGGCGATCACCGGCTCGGAGCTGTCCGAGATCGCGGCCGGCCGGGTGCCGGTGGCAGGCACCGGGCTCTCGAGCCGCCGCGTCCAGGGTGGCTCCGTGTCCGGCCCCGGCCCGGGGACCTACGGCGGCGACACACCCTCGGTCGATGCCCTGTCACCTGCCCTGGCTCCCTTGCCGGACCGCCTTCTCACCGCACTCGGTCGGGCTCTGGGGGCCGAGTCCGAGGTTGTCTCGGCCCGGTTGCTCGCAGGACCGCACGGACCGGTGGTGGGCCTGGTCCTGTCCGCCCCCCGCTCCGACCGTTCCGGCTCCGACGGTGCCGGCTCCGGCCGGGCGGGCTCCGACGGGGCGGGCTCAGACCGAGCCGGCGCTGACCCGGCGTGGCTGGCGCGCCTGGCCGAGCGGGTACGGGCCCGGTTGGGCTCCGAGCTCCCACCGGCAGGCCTCGACCTCGCCGTGGTGCGTGCCGAAGGCCCCGGTCAGCCGATCTCGCTCTTCCGCGAGCCGTCGACGTCGCTGCCAGGACGTCCGCGCACGTCGTCTGACCGCCGCTGGCGCCGCAGACGGTGACTCGGTCAGCAGCAACGCAGCGAGATCACCGGAGTCTCTGCTGGTCGGAACTCGCCACATCGTTCGCCGAATGTGGTCAGACGGACCGTTGATCTTGCAGGGAGGCTCGTGAGCCCCCTGAGGCGTCCGCTGATCCGCGTGTTACCTCGACGCCGCGACACCTCGAATCTCCCTGGCACCTCGAATCCGCGTGACCCCTCAAAGGGGTCGGACACGCGTGCCGAGACGTCAGCGTCGGGACGACCCGGTCAGCTTCTCGCCGGGGCCCTCGCCGGGGGCGTCCGGGTCGGTCGAGGCCTCTCGGAAGGCCGCCTGCAGCGACTGGAGGCCGTCGCGCAGGGCGTTCGCGTGGATGCCGAGATCGGGTCGGGCGGCGGTGACGAGGCCGGCCAGTGCGGTGATGAGCTTGCGAGCCTCGTCCAGGTCCAGGGTCGCGTCGCCGAGCTCGGTCAGGCCGCACTTCACGGCGGCCGCGCTCATCAGGTGCACGCAGGACGCGGCGATGACCTCGGCCGCGGGCACGTCGGCAAGGTCGCGCAGCTCCGCGCTGCCGGTCAGGGGCTGGTCGTCGGGCTTCTCCGCGGGAGTGTTCACCCTGCTAGCCTGCCAGGGCGACTCGGCCTCCGGCTTGTCCGGAGGTCGCGCCAAGCGGGGGCCCCGCCTCCCACCTGCTGCCGTCGGTCCGCCGACCGGTGCCGGGTCACGCAAGACGTACGAGTTCCTCGTCCGTCCTGACAAGGGGTTTCCTGCGCGGCGCGCAGGCCCCATCCGGCCCCGGGAGCAGCGCTCTACGAGGAGGCCCCATCAGCGCTGAACCACGCATCAACGACCGGATCCGCGTGCCCGAGGTGCGCCTGGTCGGACCGGCTGGCGAGCAGGTCGGGATCGTTGCTCTCGGTGAGGCACTGCGCCTCGCCCAGGACAGCGACCTGGACCTCGTCGAGGTGGCGCCGATGGCCCGCCCCCCGGTCTGCAAGCTCATGGACTACGGCAAGTTCAAGTACGAGACGGCGCAGAAGGCGCGTGAGAGCCGAAAGAACCAGGTGCTCACGGTCATCAAGGAGATGAAGCTCCGTCCCAAGATCGACCCGCACGACTACGACACCAAGAAGGGCCACGTCGTCCGGTTCCTCAAGGCCGGCGACAAGGTCAAGATCACCATCATGTTCCGCGGACGCGAGCAGTCGCGCCCCGAGCTGGGGTTCCGGCTTCTCCAGCGGCTCGGTGAGGACGTCTCTGACCTCGGCTTCGTCGAGAGCTCACCGAAGCAGGACGGCCGCAACATGATCATGGTGCTCGCCCCGCACAAGAACGCCGCAGACCTCAAGCGCGCGGACGCGGCCGGGAAGAAGACGGCCGAGGCCTCCGAGGCTGAGACTCCGTCGGCGACGAACACCGCCACCAGCTGATCTGAAACACCCGCCCGAGGCACCACCCGCCCCAGGCACGACCCGACGAGCAGGAGGGGCAGCCATGCCCAAGCAGAAGACCCACAGCGGTGCCAAGAAGCGCTTCAAGGTGACCGGCACCGGCAAGATCCTGCGCGAGAAGGCGGGCAAGCGGCACCTGCTCGAGCACAAGCCCAGCTCGTTGACGCGGCGCCTGTCCGGCACCACCGAGGTGGCCAAGGCCGACCGCAAGCAGGTCAAGAAGCTGCTCAATCGCTGATCGCGGCCGGGCAGCACCAGGGCCCGGCAGCCAGCACCCGACCGTCAGCCAGACCCCCGACAACCTCTCAACCAAGGGACATCAGACGTGGCACGCGTAAAGAGGGCCGTCAACGCCCACAAGAAGCGTCGCGAGACGCTCGAGCTCGCCTCCGGCTACCGCGGTCAGCGCAGCAGGCTCTACCGCAAGGCCAAGGAGCAGCTGCTCCACTCCGCGACGTATGAGTACCGCGACCGCAAGAAGCGTAAGGCCGACTTCCGCAAGCTGTGGATCCAGCGGATCAACGCGGCGGCCCGTGCCGACGGCATGACCTACAACCGATTCATCCAGGGCCTCGGCCTGGCCGGTGTGGAGGTCGACCGCAAGATCATGGCTGACCTGGCTGTCAACGACCCGGCTGCCTTCTCGGCCCTGGTGACGATCGCCAAGGGTGCCCTGCCGGCGGACGTCAACGCCCCGGCTGCTGCCTGAGGCTCTGCTGAACGCCCCGCCGGCCTTCGGGCCGGACCTGACGTCGACCCGCTCGCCGCGGGTCGTCGCCGTACGACGACTGCACCGCCGCTCGGCCCGACTGGCCGGGCGGCGGTTCGTCGTCGAGGGTCCGCAAGCCGTCCGCGAGGCCCTGGCGGCCGGCGGGATGGTCGAGCTCTACACCGTCGACCCCACCGACCCGCTGGCCAGGCGGGCCCGTGCCGCCGAGGTACCGGTCACCTGGGTGACCGAACCGGTGCTGGCGGCGTTGGCGGAGACGGTCACGCCGCAGGGCGTGCTCGGCGTAGCCCCGCTGCTCGACGTGCCGCTCGAGCGGCTGCCCGAGAGCCTGCGTCTGGTCGCCCTGCTCGACGCCGTCGCCGACCCGGGCAACGCGGGCACGGTGCTGCGGACCGCCGACGCGGCCGGCGGGGACGCGGTGGTCCTGACCCAGGGCTCGACCGACCCGCACAACGGCAAGTGCGTCCGGGCGAGCGCCGGCAGCCTGTGGCACCTGCCGGTGGTCAGCGGCCCGACCCTGACCGACGCCGTGGCAGCCGTACGGGCCCGCGGCCTGCAGGTCTTCGCCGCTACCGGCGCCGGGACCGACGACCTGGACGACCTGCAGGACGGCGACTGCCTCCAGGCGCCCACCGCGTGGCTGTTCGGCAACGAGGCGCACGGGTTGCCCGACGAGGCACTCGCCCAGGCCGACCGGACCGTGCGGGTGCCGCTGCGGGGTCGGGCGGAGTCCCTCAACCTCGCGGCGGCCGCGGCGGTCTGCCTCTATGCCTCTGCGAGAGCGCAGCGATGATGCCCGGGCTGGACCGTACGGCGTACGACGAGCTGCCCGACGGCGCGGTCGTCGCTGACCGGACCGGGTCGGTCGTCCTGCTGAACCGGGCGGCCGAACGTCTGCTGGGGACCACCGCCGGCGCCCAGCTGGGACGGCCCCTGGCCGAGGTGCTGCCGCTCACCGACAGCCGTGGTCGGGACTGGTGGACGTGCACCGACCCGTGGGGCGGTCTCTCGAGCCGCACCCGCCAGCCCGAGCAGGCGCTGCAGCTGCCGGACGGGACCTCCTTGCTGGTCACCGCGTCTTTCGTACGCAACCCTGCCCGTGTCCTGGAGCGGGTCGTGGTGCTGCTGCGCGACGACCGCGCCCGTGAGCGCGCCGACCGGAGCAACGCCGACCTGGTGAGCACGGTGGCCCACGAGCTGCGCTCGCCGCTGGTCAGCGTGAAGGGGTTCACGGCGACGCTGCTGCGAGGTTGGGATCGCTTCGACGACGCGCAGAAGCAGCTGATGCTGCAGGCCGTCCACGACGACGCCGAGCGGGTCACCCGCCTGCTCGGCGAGCTGCTCGACGTCGGCCGTATCGAGGCCGGGCGCGTGTGGGTGCGCAGGCAGGTCGTGGACCTGCCCGCCCTGGTCGAGCAGATCGTGGCCGGTCGGGTCGCGAGCGGCGAGCCGGCTGACCGGTTCGTCGTCGAGCGGAGCCCGCTGCCCGAGCTCTGGGCCGACCCGGACAAGCTGCGCCAGGTCCTGGCCAACCTGATCGAGAATGCCGTCCTGCACGGAGCGGGCACGGTGACCGTCGGCCTGCACCCGCACGAAGACGGCCTGGCGCTCACCGTCTCCGACCAGGGCGAGGGCATCGTGCCCGAGCAGGCGGCCCGGGTCTTCGGCCGGTTCTGGCAGGGCGGCGACCGCCACGACGGCTCGGGACTAGGGTTGTTCATCGTGAAGGGTCTGGTCGAGGCGCACGGCGGCACCGTGGAGGTGACGCGCGCTCCCGGAGGGGGCGCGGCCTTCCGACTCCTGCTCCCCGCCGGTGCCCCCGACTATCTGCTGCAGTGACACGCCTGCACTGAGGTTCCGCCGGCGGGCAGACTGTTCCCGCCCTCGACTCATCGGAGCCACCGCGTGACCGTGCCTGCCGCATCCCCTCACCCCGACGACCCCCTCGACGCCGTCCGCGACGCCGCCCTGGCGACCGTGGCCGAAGCCGTCACGCTGGAGATCCTGCTGCGCGACCGCGCCGGGCTGCTCGGCGACAAGAGCCCGCTGCTGCTCGCCCGCCGGGCCCTGGGTCAGCTGCCGGCCGCCGAGCGCAAGGAGGCCGGGCAGCGGGTCAACGCCGCCCTGACCGAGGTGAGCTCGGCGTACGAGCAGAAGAAGGACGTCCTGGAGACCGAGCGTGATGCGCGGGTGCTGGTGGAGGAGGCCGTCGACGTCACCGTGCTGCGGCAGAGCCTGCCCCACGGCGCGCGGCACCCGCTGACGACCGTGATCGAGCGGGCCGCCGACGTGTTCGTCGCGATGGGCTGGGAGGTCGCCGAAGGTCCCGAGCTGGAGCACGCCTGGTTCAACTTCGACGCCTTGAACATCCCGGCGCACCACCCGGCACGCGAGGAGCAGGACACGTTGTGGATCGAGCCGGAGGGGTCCGGGCTGCTGCTTCGGACGCAGACCTCGCCGGTGCAGATCCGCACCCTGCTGGAGCGGGGCGCACCTTGCTACGTCGTCGCACCCGGTCGGGTGTTTCGCAACGACAGCCTCGATGCCACCCACTCGCCGGTCTTCGCGCAGCTCGAGGGGCTGTGCGTCGACGAAGGGATCACGATGGCGCATCTGCGTGGCACGCTGCAGGCGTTCAGCAGTGCCATGTACGGCGAGGGGCTGGCGACCCGGCTGCGACCGTCGTACTTCCCGTTCACCGAGCCGAGCGCCGAGCTGGACGTGCAGTGCTTCCGCTGCCGGGGCTCTGTCGAGCTGCAGCCGTGCCGGGTGTGCAGCGACGAGGGCTGGATCGAGGGAGGTGGCTGCGGCATGGTCAACCCGGCCGTGCTGCGCGCCTGCGGCGTCGACCCGGACCGCTACAGCGGGTTCGCGTTCGGGATGGGGCTCGACCGGGCCGTGATGGTCCGGCACGAGGTCGCTGACATCCGCGACCTGTACGAGGGTGACGTCCGGTTCAGCTCGGCCTTCGGATCGGGGGTCTGAGATGCGCGTACCGGTGTCCTGGCTGCGTTCGCTGCTGCCCGGTCTGACGGCGCCCGTGCAGGACCTGTCCGCTGCCCTGATCCGGGCCGGCTTCGAGGTCGAGGGCGTCCACCGCGTCGGCGAGGACGTCTCGGGCGTCGTGGTCGGCCGGGTGCTCGACGTCGAGGAGCTGACCGGGTTCAAGAAGCCGATCCGGTTCTGCCACGTGGACGTCGGCGCCCGCGTGCACGAGGTGGTCTGCGGAGCCCAGAACTTCGCCGTCGGCGACCTGGTGCCGTTCGCGGTCCCCGGCGCCGTGCTCCCGGGTGACTTCCGGATCGCGGCCCGTCAGACGTACGGGCACACCTCCGACGGGATGATCTGCTCGGCCGCGGAGCTGGGGCTGCCCGGCGATCCTTCCGGGATCCTCGTGCTCGCAGACCGTGACCTGGGGCTCGACGCAGGGCTCGAGCTGGGGCGCGACGTCGTCGCGGCGCTCGGGCTCCGCGACATCGTGCTCGACGTCGCGGTGGGCTACGACCGCGGCTACTGCCTGTCGATGCGCGGCCTCGCCCGCGAGGTCGCGACGGCTTTCGGTCTGACCTACGACGACCCGGGTCTCGTGACCGATCAGCATGCCCTGGGCGGGTCCGCGTCGGACGGAGGCTGCGAGGGCCAGCCGGGTCAGCGCGGACACAGGGTCCGGGTGGAGGACGGCTGCGACCGGTTCGTGCTCGCGACCGTGACCGGGCTCGACCCGTCGGCCCCTTCGCCGACCTGGCTGCAGCGTCGGCTGGTGCTGGCCGGCATGCGGCCGATCTCGCTGGCCGTCGACGTCACGAACCACGTGATGCTCGAGCTGGGGCAGCCGCTGCACGCCTACGACGCCGCCACCGTCACCGGTCCGATCGTCGTCCGGCGAGCGACGACGGGGGAGCGGCTGACCACCCTGGACGGCACGGACCGCGCCCTGACGGTGGCCGACCTGGTGATCGCCGACGACAGCGGACCCATCGGTCTGGCCGGTGTGATGGGCGGTCTGGCGACCGAGATCACGGCGGGGACCCGAGACGTGCTCGTCGAGGCCGCCCGGTTCGACCCGGTGCTGATCGCGCGCGGCGCCCGACGGCATCGGCTGCCGAGCGAGGCGAGCAAGCGGTTCGAGCGCGGGGTCGACCCGGGGCTCGCGCCGGTCGCCGCCCACGCCGCGGCCGACCTGCTCGTCCGCCTCGGCGGCGCGGTGGTCGGACCGGTCACCGACGTGGACCGTCGGGTCGAGGCGCCGTCGATCACCCTGTCGGTCGGGTTTTCCGGTCGGGTGGCCGGCCGCGCGTACGCCCCCGAGGTCGTGATCGCCCGGCTCCAGGACGTGGGGTGCGACGTCAACGGGACCGACCCGCTCCAGGTGCGACCACCCTCCTGGCGCCCGGACCTGACCGGCACGTCCGAGCTGGCCGAGGAGGTGATCCGGCTGGAGGGTTACGAGACGCTGCCGGTGGTGCTGCCGCCTGCTCCGGCCGGGCGAGGGTTGAGCGCTGAGCGACGGCTTCGGCGTACGGCCTCGCGCGCGCTCGCCGCAGCGGGGCTCGTGGAGGTGACCACGCCGCCGTTCGTCGGGGCGCAGGTGCTCCAGGCCATCGGTGGAGGCACGACCGCGCCCGCGCTGGTCAACCCGCTGTCCGCGGAGGAGTCGCTGATGCGGCCCTCGCTGCTGCCCGGGCTGCTCAAGGCGCTGGACCGCAACGTCCGCCGGGGCCTGGCTGACGTCGCGGTCTTCGAGACCGGGCACGTGTTCCTGGGGGCAGGCTCGACGGCGTCCTCGCCCGGGGTGGTCGGTGCGCCGACCGACGCTGAGCGCGCGGCCCTGGACGCCGCGCTGCCCGACCAGCCGTCCTACGCCGGGCTCGTGCTGTGCGGCGCGGGTGCCTCCTGGGACCGCGCGGTCGAGACCGTTCTGCTCCTGGGTCGGGCGCTGGGGGTCATGCTGGAGGTCCGGGCCGGCGCGGCCGGCGCCTTCCACCCGGGTCGGTGCGCGCAGGTGCTCCACCACGGGACCTCGGTCGGCCTGGCCGGTGAGCTGCACCCCCGGGTCGTGACCGCGTTGGGACTGCCGGCGCGCACCTGCGCGGCGGAGGTCGACCTGGACGCCCTGGTCGCTGCTGCGGTGGCCGGGGGTGAGGTCAAGGCGCCGCGGGTCTCGTCCTACCCGCCGGCCACGGTCGACGTCGCCCTGGTCGTCGACATGCCGACACCGGCGGCCCTGGTCGAGGCTGCGCTGCGCAACGGCGCCGGTGAGCTGCTCGAGGAGCTGCACCTGTTCGACGTTTACACCGGGCCGCAGGTGGGGGAGGGGCGCCGTTCGCTGGCGTACGCCTTGCGCCTGCGTGCGCCAGACCGCACCCTGACCGATGTCGAGGTGCTGGGAGCCCGCGACGCGGCCGTGGCCGAGGCCGGTGCGCGCACCGGAGCCGTCCTGCGCTCCTGATCCAAGCGTTGGTGATCGTGGGCGCATGAACGGTGCCAAGATCGCCAACGGTCGACTCCCGTCCAGAGCCCGGGTGATCTTGGGCCGGATCCTGGCTCGTAGATCACCAAGGCCTGCAGGGCGTCCACACGCTGGATGAAATTGCGAATGCGTGTATGGTCTTGCAGATGGGTCAGACAGCGGCGGTGGCCGGGGCGAGCGGGTATGGCGGCGGCGAGCTGCTGCGCCTGCTGCTCGGCCATCCCGACCTCGAGATCGGGCCGCTGCAGGCCGGGACCAACGCCGGCGCGCCGGTGACGGATCTGCACCCCCACCTGCCTGCCCTGTCCGGTCGCACGTTCACCGCCACCGACCCGGCTGAGCTGGCGCAGGCCGACGTGGTGTTCCTGTCGCTGCCGCACGGCACGTCCGCGGCCCTGGCCGCTGAGCTGCCTGCGGAGATCGTCGTGGTCGACCTCGGGGCGGACTTCCGGCTCGAGAACGCGCGGGACTGGGAGGCCTTCTACGACACCCCGCACGCAGGCACCTGGGCGTACGGCCTGCCGGAGCTGTTCCGCGAGGACCTTGCGGGCGCCCGCCGGGTCGCCGGTCCCGGTTGCAACGCCACGGCGATGACGCTGGCCCTTGCGCCGCTGCTGGACGCCGGTCTCGTGGAGCCGCAGGACCTGGTCTGCACGACCGCGAGCGGCACCAGCGGCGCGGGCCGGGCCGCGAGCGCGAGCCTGTTGGGCAGCGAGGTGATGGGCGACGCGAGCGCCTACAAGGTCGGCGGGCACCGGCACGTCCCTGAGGTTCGTCAGAGCCTTGCGCGGCTGGCCCGGGCTGAGGTGACGCTGACCTACGTCCCGACGCTGGCTCCGATGCCGCGCGGGATCCTGGCCACCTGCACCGCCCGGACGACGCAGCCGTTGGGCCGGCTGCGGGAGTGCCTGGAGCTCGCCTACGGCGATGAGCCGTTCGTGCACGTGCTGCCCGAGGGCCGCTGGCCGCACACGGCCGCCACGCTCGGCAGCAACGCCTGCCAGCTGCAGGTGGGTGTGGACCCCAGCGGCAGGGCGGTGGTCGTCGCAGTCCTGGACAACCTCGGCAAGGGCGCGGCCGGCCAGGCCGTGCAGTGCGCCAACCTCGCCCTCGGGCTCGAGGAGACCGCTGGCCTCTCCAGCAGCGGGGTTGCGCCGTGAGCGTGACCGGCCCACAGGGATTCCGGGCCGCAGGAGTCACTGCTGGGCTCAAGCCCAGCGGCACCAAGGACGTCGCCCTGGTGGTCAACGACGGACCGATCTTCTCCGCGGCCTGCGTCTTCACCAGCAACCGGTGCAAAGCTAACCCGGTGCTATGGAGCGAGCAGGTGGTCAAGGACGGGGTCGTGCACGCCGTGGTGCTCAACTCCGGCGGCGCCAACTGCTACACCGGCCCGGCTGGGTTCGGGCTCACGCACGCCACCGCGGAGCGGGTCGCCCAGCGGCTCGCGGTCGGAGCAGGTGACGTCGTGGTCTGCTCGACCGGCTTGATCGGGCCGCTGTTCGACGGGGACGCGCTGCTGGCAGGCGTCGACGAGGCGCACGTCGCCCTCAGCCGCGACGGCGGTCAGGACGCGGCGACGGCGATCATGACCACCGACAGCCGCGACAAGCAGGCCCTCGTCCAGCGGGACGGCTGGAGCGTCGGCGGGATGGCCAAGGGCGCCGGCATGCTGGCCCCGGCGCTCGCCACGATGCTCGTCGCGCTCACCACCGACGCCGACGTGACGGCAGCCGAGGCCGACCAGGCCTTGCGGGCAGCGACCCGGACCACCTTCGACCGGCTCGACTCCGACGGGTGCCAGTCCACCAACGACACGGTCTTGCTCATGGCGTCCGGTGCGAGCGGGATCCGGCCCGACGGTTTCGACGAGGCCGTCCGGCAGCTCTGCGAGGACCTCGCCGGCCAGCTGCTGGCCGACGCCGAGGGCAGCGCCCACGACATCGCGATCGAGGTGGTGGGTGCCGCCAGCGAGCAGGACGCGGTGGAAGCCGGCCGGAGCGTCGCGCGCAGCAACCTGTTCAAGTGCGCCGTCTTCGGCGAGGACCCCAACTGGGGGCGCGTGCTGGCCGCGGTCGGGACGACGTCGGCGGTCTTCGACCCGCAGGTCCTGGACGTCACGTTCAACGGCGTGGAGGTCTGCAAGGACGGCCACGGCCACGCCGACCCGGCTGACGTCGTCTTCGAGGGCCGGGCGGTGCACGTACGCCTGGATCTCAAGGCCGGCGACGCCACCGCGACGATCCGGACGAATGACCTCACCACCGCGTACGTCCACGAGAACAGCGCGTACTCGACATGACGGGCACGACGTGAGCGCCACCCGGACCCACGAGGCGCTGCCCAAGGCGGCGACGCTGGTCGAGGCGCTGCCCTGGCTCAAGCGCTTCAGCGGCCGCACGGTCGTCGTGAAGTACGGCGGCAACGCCATGACCAGCCCTGAGCTGGCCGAGGCGTTCGCCGAGGACGTCGTGCTGCTTCGTTACGCCGGGGTGCGCGTCGTCGTCGTCCACGGGGGCGGGCCGCAGATCAGCGCCCACCTGGACCTGCTCGGCCTGCCGACGCGGTTCGTCGGGGGCCTGCGGGTGACCGACGACGAGGCCATGCACGTCGTCCGGATGGTGCTGCTCGGGCAGGTCAACCCCGATATCGTCGCCCGCATCAACACGCACGGGCCGTTCGCGGTCGGGCTGTCAGGGGAGGACGCCCACCTGTTCACCGCCCGGCAGCGTGGCGTGCTCGTGGACGGCGAGGAGGTCGACGCGGGTCGGGTCGGAGAGGTGGTGTCGGTGGAGCCGGCCATCGTCGAGGCGCTGCTGGCCGAGGGCAAGATCCCGGTCGTCGCCACGGTGGCCCCCGGCGAGGACGGGCGGCCGCTCAACGTCAACGCCGACTATGCCGCGGCGGCGCTCGCCGTGGCCCTGCACGCGGAGAAGCTGGTCGTGCTGACCGACGTCGAAGGGTTGTACGCGAGCTGGCCGGACAGCGACGAGGTGATCAGCGAGATCACCGTCGCCGAGCTCGAGACCCTCACCCCGACGCTGGCGAGCGGCATGCTGCCGAAGATGACGGCCTGCCTGCAGGCCGTGCGCGGCGGCGTCCCGCGCGCCCACGTGCTGGACGGTCGGGTGCCGCACAGCCTGCTGCTGGAGGTCTTCACCGACTCCGGCATCGGCACGATGGTGCTGCCATGACCGGTGCTGCCACGACCCGCACCGAGCAGCTGCAGACGCGTTGGTCGCAGGCGTTGATGGGCAACTACGCCACCCCGTCGGTGGCGCTGTCGCACGGCAGCGGAGCCGTCGTCACCGACGTCGACGGCAAGGACTACCTCGACCTGTATGCCGGGATCGCCGTCAACGTGCTCGGCCACGCCCACCCGGCGGTCCAAGAGGCTGTCGCCCGGCAGCTCGCCCACCTCGGGCACGTCTCGAACCTGGTCGCCAGCGAGCCGGCGGTCCTGCTCGCCGAGCGGCTCAAGGAGATCACCGGCCACGACCGGGTGCTGTTCACCAACTCCGGGGCCGAGGCCAACGAGGCCGCGCTCAAGCTGGCCCGTCGGCATCGTCCGGGCGGTGGGTTCGTCGCGTGCGAGGGTGCGTTCCACGGTCGCACCCTGGGCGCTCTGTCGGTGACCGGTCAGCCGGCCAAGCGCGAGCCGTTCGGTCCGTTGATCGGTCCGGTGACCTTCGTGCCGTACGGCGACTCGGTCGCGCTGGCCGCCGCTGTCACCGACCGGACCGCGTCGGTGCTGCTCGAGCCGGTGCTCGGCGAGGCTGGCGTCGTCCTGCCGCCCGAGGGATACCTGCAGGATGCGCGGGAGATCTGCGACGGCGCAGGGGTCCTGCTGCACCTGGACGAGGTGCAGGGCGGGATCGGCCGGGCCGGCGGGTGGCTCGCCCACCACGTGCTCGCCCCGGGCACGGAGGCTGACGTCGTGACGCTCGCGAAGGGACTCGGCGGGGGGCTGCCGATCGGCGCGACCCTGGCCCGTGGCGACGCGGCTCACGCGCTGCAGCCCGGGGACCACGGCAGCACGTTCGGCGGCAACCCGGTGGCCTGTGCGGCGGCGCTGGCGGTGCTGGACACGGTGGAGCGCGACGGCTTGCTGGCCCGCTCGGCCCGCCTGGGCGATCGCCTCGTGCACGGCCTGCGCGCGCTGGACCACCCGATGATCGACCAGGTGCGCGGTGTCGGCCTCTGGGTCGCCGTGGTGCTTATCGACCCGATCGCCGCCGACGTCGAGAAGGCCGCCCGGGCCGCAGGCTTCCTGCTCAACGTCACCGGCCCGAACACCTTGCGGCTCGCCCCCCCGCTGGTCGTCACCGAGGCACAGCTCGACACGTTCGTGACCGCGCTGCCTGACCTCCTGGACACCCCGGCGTCGGTCGGCCCCGAGAAGAAGGAACCATGACCCGACACCTGCTCGCCGACGACGACCTCTCCCCGGACGAGCAGCTCGCGGTGCTCGACCTGGCGGCCGAGCTCAAGAGGATCGGGCCTGCCGGACCGACGCCGTTGGCCAACGGTTCGGTGGCCGTGATCTTCGAGCTGCCCAGCACCCGGACCCGGTTCTCCTTCGAGGCCGGCATCCACCAGCTCGGCGGCCACCCGATCGTCGTCGATGCCCTGGGCAGCCAGCTCGGCCGCGGCGAGAGTCTCGGTGACACGGCCCGGGTGCTGTCGCGCTACGTCCGGGCGATCGTCCTGCGTACGACGGGCCACGAGCGCCTCGAAGAGCTGGCCGCGCACTCGGGCGTGCCCGTGGTCAACGCGTTGTCCGACAGCTATCACCCTTGCCAGGTCCTGGCCGACCTGCAGACGATCCGGGAGCGGCGCGGTCCGCTGACCGGGCTGAGTCTCGCCTACCTCGGCGACGGGGCCAACAACATGGCGCACAGCTATCTGCTGGGTGCGGCCACGGCAGGGATGTCGGTCAGGATCGGTGCCCCGGCCGGGTTCGAGCCCGACCGTGAGGTCGTCGCCCGGGCTCGTGCGCTCGGCGCCGACGTCACGGTCACCGCCGACCCGGCCGAGGCCGCCGCGGGCGCCGACGTGCTCGCCACCGACGTCTGGGTGTCGATGGGCCAGCAGGACGCTGACCGGCGGCGCGCGGTGCTGACGCCGTACGCGCTGGACGAGACCGCTGTGTCGGTCGCTGACCCGGACGTGGTCGTGCTCCACTGCCTGCCCGCGCACCGCGGCGAGGAGATCACCTCCGCAGTCCTGGACGGGCCCCGGTCCGCGGTCTGGGACGAGGCCGAGAACCGCCTGCATGCGCAGAAGGCGCTGCTGACCTGGTTGGTCGAGCAGGTATGAGGGTGCAGACATGACTGCCGGCAGAAGGCGGCAGCCATGACCGCGCCACCGACCCGGGCGGCCCGGCTGGCGATCGTCATCGAGACGCTCGAGCACCACGAGGTCGCCAGCCAGACCGAGCTGCGCGCCCGGCTGGCCGAGGCAGGCGTCTCGGTCACCCAGGCCACGGTGAGCCGCGACCTCGAGGAGCTCGGCGCGGTCAAGGTCCGCACCAGCGGTGGGGTCGCGTACGCCCTCGCCCCGGAGGGCCAGCCTCGCTCCGGTACGGCGGAGGCGGTCGAGGCCCGGCTGGCACGCCTGCTCGGTGAGCTGCTCGTGTCGGCCGAGGCCACCGGACCGATGGTGGTCCTGCGCACCCCCCCCGGCGGCGCCAACTTCCTGGCCTCCGCGCTGGACCGCGCCGGGCTGCCCGACATCGCTGGCACCCTCGCCGGCGACGACACCATCCTGCTCGTGACCCGCACCCCCGCCGAACCCTCGTCCGTCGGCCTGGCCGAGCGTCTGCTCGCTCTGGCCGGCACCCACCCCCACCCACAGGAAGGCACCACGTGAGCGACCGCATCGTCCTGGCGTACTCCGGAGGTCTCGACACCTCCGTCGCGATCGGCTGGATCGCCGAAGAGACCGGCGCGGAGGTGATCGCCGTCGCCGCCGACGTCGGGCAGGGTGGCGAAGACCTGGAGGTGATCCGTCAGCGTGCGCTCGACTGCGGCGCCGTGGAGGCGGTGGTCGCGGACGCCCGCGAGGAGTATGCCGACGAGTTCTGCCTGCCGGCCCTGCAGGCCAACGCGCTCTATATGGGGCGTTATCCGCTGGTCTCGGCCCTGTCTCGCCCCCTGATCGTCAAGCACCTGGTGGCGGCGGCGAAGGAGTACGGCGCCTCGATCGTCTCCCACGGCTGCACCGGCAAGGGCAACGACCAGGTCCGGTTCGAGGTCGGCATCGGCGCGCTGGCGCCCGACCTGCGCTGCATCGCGCCGGTCCGCGACTCCGGGATGACCCGGGACAAGGCGATCGCCTTCGCGGAGGCGAAGGGCCTGCCGATCGACGTCAACAAGAAGTCGCCCTACTCGATCGACCAGAACGTCTGGGGCCGCGCGGTCGAGACCGGGTTCCTCGAGGACCCCTGGAACGCGCCGATCGAGGACGTCTACTCCTACACCTCGGCCCCGGGCAGCGCGCCGGAGCCGGACGAGGTCACGATCACCTTCACCGCGGGTGTCCCGACCGCGATCGACGGCCGGCCGGTCACCATGCTGGAGGCGATCGTCGAGCTGAACGAGCGCGCCGGCGCCCAGGGCGTCGGGCGCCTGGACATGGTCGAGGACCGGCTCGTGGGGATCAAGAGCCGGGAGGTGTACGAGGTGCCGGGGGCGCAGACGCTGATCGTCGCCCACCAGGAGCTGGAGACGATGACCGTCGAGCGCGACCTGGCCCGGTTCAAGCGCACCGTCGAGCAGCGCTGGGCCGAGCTGGTCTACGACGGATTGTGGTTCTCGCCGCTGAAGCGCGCCCTGGACGCCTTCCTGCTCGACACGCAGGCCCAGGTCAGCGGCGACATCCGGCTTCGGCTCTCTGGCGGCACCGCGACCCCGACCGGCCGCCGCAGCGACGCGTCGCTCTACGACTACGGCCTCGCGACCTACGACTCCGAGGACACCTTCGACCAGAGCCTGGCCAAGGGGTTCATCGAGCTCTGGGGCATGCCGAGCAAGCTCGCCGCCGCCCGCGACCAGCGGCTGGCGCCGTGACCGGCCCGACCGGCGCGGCGCTGTCCCCGTCTGGCGTCGCTGGCGCGGCGCTGTCGACATCCAGCGTCGCTGGCGCGGCGCTGTCGACATCCAGCGTCGCTGGCGCGGCGCTGTCGACATCCAGCGTCGCTGGCGCGGCGCTGTGGGGCGGGCGCT
>JBBSTR010000021.1:0-32636 GCA_038235705.1 Mycobacteriales bacterium | reverse complement strand
TCGGCCTTCGTGCCGCTCCCGAGCATCGACCCGTTCCTGCTGACGATCATCATCTTCTTCGGCCTGCTGATCGCCATGACCGTGGGGCAGCAGGTGCTGTCCGGCCGCTCGCCGCACGTGGTCTACCGCCCCGAGCAGATCGACGTCTCGCTGGACGACGTGGTCGGCATCGACGGCGTCAAGGATGACGTCGTCCGCTCGCTCAACCTGTTTCTCGCGCACAAGACCTTCTCCACCGAGATGGGCGGCACCCCCCGGCGTGGCCTGCTGTTCGAGGGCGCGCCCGGCACCGGCAAGACCCACCTGGCCCGTGCGATGGCGAAGGAGGCCGGGGTGCCGTTCCTGTTCGTGTCGGCGACCAGCTTCCAGAGCATGTGGTACGGCGCGACCGCGAAGAAGATCCGCTCCTACTTCAAGGCGCTGCGCAAGGCTGCCCGCAAGGAGGGCGGCGCGATCGGCTTCATGGAGGAGATCGACGCGATCGCGATGTCACGCGGCGGGGTCGCCAGCTCGATGAGCGCTACCCCTGCCCGCGCGGTGTGCTGCTCCGGGCCGGTGCTCACCCAGGCCCGCACCGTCACGAACTCCTTCGCCAGCGAGGGCACCGGCGGCGTCGTGAACGAGCTGCTGGTGCAGATGCAGTCCTTCGACGCGCTCACCGGCTGGCAGCGGCTCGGTGGCTGGTTCGTCGACCGGGCCAACCTGCTCCTGCCGCTCGAGCGACAGCTGAAGCGGCCGTCGCTGCTGCCCGCGAACGTGCTCCTGATCGCGGCCACCAACCGCGCGGACTCGCTGGACCCCGCGCTGCTGCGGCCCGGCCGGTTCGACCGCCGGCTCAGCTTCGAGCTGCCGGCCAAGAGCGGCCGGCGCGCGCTGATCGACCACTTCCTGGACCGCAAGGCGCACGAGCCGGCGCTGGACGACCACGAGCGGCGCGACGCGCTGGCGGCGATCACGCAGGGCTACAGCCCGGTGATGATCGAGCACCTGCTCGACGAGGCGCTGGTCAGCGCGGTGCGCGGCGGGCGTCGCTCGATGAGCTGGGTCGACGTGGAGCAGGCCCGCCTCATCGAGGAGGTCGGCACCGGCGCGCCGGTGGAATACACCGACCATGAGCGCGTCCTCATCGCCACCCACGAGGCCGGGCACGCCACGGCCGCCTGGCTGACCGCGCCCGAGCGGCGGCTGGAGATCCTCACGATCATCAAGCGTCGTGGCGCGTTGGGACTTCTCGCCCACGGTGACCGGGAGGACGTGTTCACCCGCTCGCGGACCGAGCTGCGGGCGCTCGTGCAGATCTCGCTCGCGGGACAGTGCGCCGAGGAGATCTTCTTCGGCGACGTGTCCACCGGCCCCGGCGGCGACCTGCTCTACGCGACCAACGCGGCGGCGGAGATGATCGGGGCGCACGGCATGGGAGAGAGCCTGATCTCCTTCTTGGCCGTCCAGAACAGCTCGTTCTCCGACACCAACATCGTCGGCCGGGTCCTCGCTGACCCGAGCGGACGCGCGCAGGTGGACAGCGTGCTGCACGAGCTGAAGGTCGTCGTACGGGCGCTGCTGGTGCAGAACCGGCACCTCGTCGAGGCGCTGCGTGACGCGCTGCTCGATCGGCAGGAGCTGATCGGGAGCGAGATCACCGACGTTCTCGAGGCGGCCGCCGCCCGGCCCCTGGTGATCGACCTCACGGAGGTCCCGGCAGCACGCTGAGAGCGCGTCGGCGTGGCACGCTCGTCCGGTGACGGACGGGAAGAGGCAGACCCGGCCGACGGTCGCGGTGTGGGCACAGCTCGCCTTGGTGCTGCTGGCGACCGCGCTCGTCGCGCTCTGGGGGGTGTTTCTGGTCTACCTCCAGGTGGGCGGCTACGCCGTCCCGGTCAGCCTGCTGCTCGCTGTCGTAGCGGCGCTGCTGTGCCGGCACGGCGGGGTGCTTCTCGGACACCGGGCCGGTGCCGTCGTCCCGGCTGCGCTCTGGCTGGCGGTCGTTCTCCTGCTCGGGGCGGGTCGGAGGGAGGGCGACCGCTTGATCGGCGGCGACAGCGTCGTCGGGCTGCTCTTCCTGGTCCTCGGGACGGTCGCCGTCAGCGTCGCGGTGGGCACCTGGCGGCCACCCCCCGACGGCCAGCCGGATCTGGTCGCCGGGCACGGGCCTACACCCGCGACCCGTGGTGGCCGACACACCGGGCGTGACCCAGGCTGACAGCAGAGACACGTCGTCGGCACCTGTCCCACGCGGCCCGTCGGCGCCGGTCGAGCTGCTCGAGGTGATCGTGGTGCGCATCGCCGGAGGTCGCTACGCCGTGGCGATGGATCGCGTCGCGGAGGTGGGCCGCCCGCCGCGCCTGACCCGGGTGCCGGGCCTGCCCGGCTGGGTGCTGGGTCTCGCGAACTGGCGTGGCCGCGTTCTCGCCGTGCTCGACCTGGCCGAGATGCTCGGGGGACCGCCCTCCGCCACCGGGACGGCCGGGACCGCTGCCGTGGGTCAGCAGCCGGGACGCCTGCTCGTGCTCGCGGACGGGGCGGCGCGTGTCGGGCTGCTGACCGACGGCGTGGACGGAGCAGCCCGCCTGGACGCCGCCGCGTGCCCACCGCCGGTCCTGCCGGGACATGCCCACGCGCTGATCACCGGTCAGGTGCAGGACGCCGCAGGCGTCCTGGGGCTGCTGTCGGTCCCGGACGTCATGGCGCTGTCGGCGCAGCTTCCCCGTCAGCGCCGGGCCGCCTGAGTCCCGCCGCGCACCAAGGCTCCAGTCCCGGCCGTCGTCCGCCGACGTAGCAGCGACACCTGGAGGCAAGACGTGGAGTTCTCGAACCGGCTGACCCGGGCCGCTGCAGTCAACACCTGGGTCATCCTGGTGGCCGCGCTGGTCGCGGTGACCCTGATGGACCGCGTCGCCAGCCCGCCTGGCGTGACGGTGCACGCCGGGGCCGCGTACGCCTGGACCGGTCTCGGCGTCATCGCCGCGGCGGCCATGACCGCGCTGCCGGCGGTGGTCGGGCAGTCCCCCTGGGTGCAGGAGAACCTGCCCGGCATCCGGATCTCGCTCCTGTCGGCCGTGCTCGTCTGGGCCACGGCGATGGTCGCGGTGACCGGTGGTGTGCGCGGGCCGCTGTGGGTCTGCTTCCTGGGCGCGGTCCTGTTCGCCGGTGTGAGCCTGCCGGCGTTCCAGGCGCTGATGTTCGGGATCGCCGCGACCGGCGGGCTCGTCGCTGCCTGCTCGGTGGCCCGCACCCTGGACCGTGCCGCGGTGGGTCCGCTCCTGCTGGTCGGGCTGAGCCTGCCGCTCATCACCCTGTTCGCGTCGAGACTGGCGGCTGCGCTGCGCTCGGTCCACGACCAAGCCCGGGAGGACCAGGCAGCCCTGGAGCGGCAGGTCGAGACGCTCGCGGGAATCCTCGCCCGAGCCGCTTCCGGCGACCTCGCCGTCGAGGTGGTGCACAGCGACCACCGTCAGCTCGAAGGCCTCTCGACCGCCTTCCGGGACACGCTGACCAACCTGCGTGGCCTGGTGGACCGGATCCGGTCCGGCGGGGAGCAGATCGGGGCCTCCTCCGGCCAGCTGCTCGCGACCGCCGAGGAGCACGCAGCCAGCGCCACCCAGCAGTCCAGCGCAGTCAGCGAGACGACCTCCACGATCGAGGAGCTGGCTGCGACCGCGGCGCAGATCGCGGAGACCAGCGAGGCCGTGGCGCGGTACGCCGCCGAGACGCTGCGCTACGCCGAGCAGGGCCGCTCCGCGGTCTCCGCGAGCGTCGACTCGATGGACACCATCGCCGAACGGGTCGACGGCATCGCGACCCGGGCGCTCTCGCTGGGGGAGAAGTCCCACGAGATCGGCCGGATCCTCGGGGTCATCGACGACCTCGCGGACCAGACCAACCTGCTGGCGCTCAACGCTGCGATCGAGGCGGCGCGCGCCGGGGAGCACGGTCGCGGGTTCGCCGTCGTCGCCTCCGAGGTGCGCAAGCTCGCCGAGCGCTCGCAGGAGTCGGCCGGTCAGATCCAGAGCCTGGTGGCCGAGATCCAGGCCGAGACCTCCGGCACCATCATCGCCTCGGAGGAGGGCGCCAAGGAGGTGCGCGCAGGCACCCAGCTCGCCCGCGACGTCGTCGACGCGCTGGAAAGGATCTCGGGCATGGTCGACGAGACCACGACCGCGGCCAAGGAGATCTCGATCGCTACGCAGCAGCAGCGCAGCGCCTCCGACCAGGTCGTCGCCGCCATGACGCAGGTCTCCGACGTCTCCCGCCAGTACGCGGTCGGCTCCCGTCAATCGGCCGCCGCCGCCGCTCAGCTGAACGCGCTGGCCGCCGAGCTGCGGTCCTCGATCGCGCAGTTCAAGGTCGTCTGAGCGGCTACAGCGGCACCAGCCATCCGCCGACGTAGAACGCATGCCGGCGTGGGGTGAGGATCCCGAGCTGCTCGAGACCTTCCGCGCGGAGGTCGCCGAGCGGCTCGCGAGCCTGTCCGCCGGTCTGGTCGGGCTCGACGGCGAGGCGCCGCGCGCCGTTGTCGCCACCCTGTTCCGGGACGCGCACACCGTCAAGGGCTCGGCGCGCATGCTCGGCCTCACCGGCGTGCTCGCGGTCGCGCACGGCATGGAAGACCTGCTCGGACAGCTGCGCGACGGGCGGACGACAGCCCGCCGCGACCTCGTCGACCTGCTGCTGGTCGCCGGTGACGCGATCAGCCGGGCGCTGCCCGGCGGCGACCTCGACGACGACGACCTCGCGCCGGTCGTCGCCGCCCTCGGCGAGGCCAGCCGCGGCGTCCAGCCGGCCCCGTTGCCCGTACTCCCCGTAGCCGACCTCGAGTCTTCTGGTGCGGCCACCGCCGACCTGGGCCTTCCCCAGGACATGTCCCAGGAGCCGGCGGCCCCGGAGCCCCGCCCAGCGCCTGCCCCCCGGGCGCTGGTGCCCCACCAGGCCACCCGACCTGCCGGCTCCACGACCACCACCCCCGCGCACGACTCCATGCGGGTCGCGGCAGGCAAGGTCTACGACCTGCTCGACGTCGTCGGCGAGGTTGACCTGGGCGCCCGTCGGGTGGCCCGTACGACCGGCACGCTGCTGGTGCTGTCCCGCGAGCAGGGTCGGTGCGCGTCCCAGCTGCGCGCGGCGCTGCTCAGGGCGGCGGTCGGCCTGCCGCCCGACGTCGAGCACGCGCTGACCGCGCTGCTCGGCACCACCGAGCAGGTCGGGTCGGACCTGCGCGACCTGCGCGAGCTGGTCGAGGTGCAGCGGACCGGGATGTCGCAGGTGCGGGTCGGCGCGATGGGGCTGGCGATGGTGCCCGTACGGCGGGTGTTCGCCGCCCTTCCCCGCCTGGTGCGCGACGTCGCCGGCGCCACCGGCAAGACCGTCGAGCTGCTCACCGAGGGCGAGGACGTCGAGCTCGACAAGCAGGTGCTGGACGGGGTCGCGGACGCGCTCAAGCACCTGGTCATCAACGCCGTCGACCACGGTTGCGGCACCCCGGCGCAGCGTCGGGCCGCAGGGCGACCGGAGACCTGCCGGGTCACCGTCAGCGCCCGCAGCGCCGGCGGCACCGTGGTGCTGGCGGTCGGCGACGACGGCGCGGGGATCGACGACGACGCGGTGCGCCGCCGGGGCGTGGAGCTCGGGCTGCTGCCCGCCGGCACGACCCAGGCGGGCGCGCCCTTGCACCAGCTGCTGTTCGTGCCGGCCTTCTCGACCACGACCGAGGTGACCCAGACCTCGGGCCGCGGCGTCGGCCTGGACGTGGTGGCGTCGTCGGTGGAGGAGCTCGGCGGCGCGGTCGAGGTGCAGAGCGCGGCCGGCGCCGGGACGACGTTCACGCTGACCCTGCCGGTCACCCTCGGTGTGCTGCGGTGCCTGGTCGCGGTCGTCGGCGACGAGCGGTACGCGGTGCCGGTGCCGTCGGTCGTCGAGTCGATCAGCCTGCGGGACGCCACGGTGCAGCGGCTCGCCGGGGTGCCGCTCGTCCTGCGGGCAGGCACGAGCCTCCCGCTGCTCGATCTCGGGCTCGCGCTCGGCGTCGTGCGGGAGCGGGACGCGCCCGCGCCGCAGGCCGCGCTCGTCGTCCGTCAGGCAGGTGGCTCGGTGGCCTGGGCCGTGGACCGGCTCGAGGGTGAGTCCGAGGTGGTGGTGAAAGACCTCGGACCCTTCCTCGGCCGGGTGGCGCACGTCGCCGGGGCGACGATCGACGGTGACGGTTCGGTCGTGTGCCTGCTGGACCTGCGCGAGCTGGCCGAGGGAGCGGCACCTCACCGCCGACCGGGCTCGGAGGCCGATCCGACCGCCGCGTCGCGGGACGGTCGTCCGCGGGTCCTGGTGGTCGAGGACAGCGTGGGGGTCCGTGAGCTGGAGCGGGTCGTGCTGCAGGACGCCGGCTACGACGTGACGACCGCGGTCGACGGCCGGGACGGCGTGGCCCGCCTGGTCGGGCCCCCGCTGGACCTGATCCTGTCCGACGTCGAGATGCCCTTCCTCGACGGCTACGAGCTGACCCGGACGGTGCGCCGCACCCCGGGCTGGGAGAACGTCCCCGTCGTCATCATGACGTCACGGGGGGAGCCGGACGCCCGGCAGGCCGGCCTCGACGCCGGCGCCTCGGCGTACCTGCTCAAGAACGAGTTCGATGCTGACGAGCTGATCCGTACCGTGAGAAGACTGGTGGGAACATGAGCAAGATCGTGATCGCCGACGACAGCCCCACGCTGCGTCGGATCGTGACCAGCGTGCTGACCCGTGAGGGCCACGAGGTGATCGCCGCCGAGGACGGCATCGGCGCCGTGCAGGCGGTGTTCAGCCACCAGCCGGACGCCGTCGTGCTCGACGTACAGATGCCGCGGGTGTCCGGCTTCATCGCCGCGCGGGTGCTCAAGGACGACTGGCAGACCGCGGACGTACCGGTCGTCATGCTGACCAGCCTGGACGCCGCGAGCGACCGCTACTGGGCGGGCCAGGCCGGTGTCGACCGCTACCTGACCAAGGACTTCGAGGCCGCCGAGCTGGCCGGGACGATCGCGGACGTGCTCGAAGCGGCGAGAGCGGCCCGTGGCGGGCGCGCCCCGCTGCGGGCGGACCCGGTCGAGCTGACCGAGCAGGACGTGCTGAGCAAGGTCTGCGACCTGCTGGACCGCAAGCTGTTCGAAAGCTCCGTCGCGCAGTCCGTCACGGCCATCGCCGCGACCGCGGACGGGCTCGAGGCGTCGGTCGCCGCGCTGCTCGGGGTGCTGCAGCGCTTCGTCTCCTACGACCTCGCCGCCGTCCTGCTCGGCGCAGAACAGACCGCCTACGTCGCCGTCGGGGCGCCGACCGCGACCGAGCACTACGCCGCCTTCCTCGGCGGGTGCGCGCAGAGCCTGTCCTCCTACGGAGGACAGAACCTCGGGGTTGCCGAGCTCACCACCCGGGTCGCACAGGCCGGCGGCTCGGTCGTCGAGGACCCGGACGACCTGCCCGGCGGGGCTGAGTCGTCGGCGATGTCGACCTACCTGTCCATGCCGCTGCGAGGTGCCCGCGGGGCCGTCGTCGGCGTCCTGGCGCTGTCGAGCGCGCAGGTCAACGCGTTCGGCGAGACGGCCCTGTCCACGCTCAAGGTGATCGAGGGCCCAGCCGCGATCGTCATCGACAACGCGCGGCTGTCCGGCAACCGCGCCCCCGTCGGCTGAGCGCGGCTCAGCCGAGCAGGACGTTCGCGAAGACCTGCCACGCCAGCACGCTCTTGGCGACCAGGGACAGCAGCAGGTAGGCGTACTCGCCGGTGATGTAGTCCTTGAAGCGTCCCTTGCCGCGGAACTGCAGCAGCTGGACGACGGCGAAGGAGAAGAACAGGACGAACAGCGAGACGAAGATCCCGTACACGAACGGCGGCACGCCCTGACCCTCGCTGGCCGTCGCCTCGCTCCCGGCGAGCTGGAAGCCGATCGCCAGCCACGGGAAGATGCCGGCCACGCAGCCGAGCACGTACGGGGTCCAGGTGGTGCTGGTGCGCTCGGGCGGGTTGTACTTCTCCATCAGGTGCCCGAAGCCGATCATCGCGATGTTGGCGCCGGCGATCCCGATCAGCGCGGTGACCGTCGTGAGGCCGGTCAGCGAAGCGATGAGAAGCACCATGAGCGTCGCGCTCACCGAGTACTCGATCCAGCGGAACGGGTTGCTGCCACGGCGCAGCGCCCGGGTGTAGCGACCGTTGAACGGTCCGGCCACGAGCAGGTGGTCGAGCGCGGCGAGCAGCAGGAACGCGGCGACGGCCGGCCCGATGACCACCTCGAAGACAGTGCGCACGCTGCCGACCGCGGTGCCGGGCGGACCTTCGGCGTACGACGCTGTGAGCGCGATCGCGAAGCTGGTCGTCAGGACCAGCAGCACGACCGCCTGGGCGAGGTGCAGCAGCCCGATCACCAGGTTCGCGCGCCGGAGCCGAGCCGCCCGGTCGTCGTCCAGGTCGATGACCTGTGTCACGCGGAGAGAGGGGGCATCGGCAGTGGTCATCTGCACTTCCTGCCACGTGGTCCCCGGACCACACCTGCCGCGGGTGTGCGTGCGGAGCGGCCGGCTGATCGACCTGGCACACTGTAGAAAGCAGGCACGTTGCCCGCGCAGGCTGTTTGCTCGCCGCCGCGGCTGCCGCAACCGAACGCCGAGCGCCTCCTGCGAGCGCCGGCCCCCCGATCTGAAGGTCACACACCCGTGTCCACCGCTACACCCCTGTCCGGCACGACCACGACCACCACCACCACCGGCCCCCGTCCCCGCCGCCGCTCCTCGCGGCCGAGCGGCCAGGGCGAGCCCCGGAGCACCTCTCCGACCCAGCCCCAGACGACCCAGCCCCAGGCGCACCAGCCCCAGGCGCACCAGCCCGCCCGCGTCGCCGCGGCAGCCGCACCTGCCGGCCAGGCCGCGCCCGGAGACGCCGCCTCCTTCGCCGCGCTCGGGGTGCCCGAGAGCCTCGTCCGCGTCCTCGACGGGCAGGGACTGACCAGTGCGTTCCCGATCCAGGTCGCCACGCTCCCCGACACCCTCAAGGGCGGTGACGTGCTCGGTCGCGGTCGCACCGGCTCGGGCAAGACCCTCGCCTTCAGCATCCCGCTCGTCGCCCGGCTCGCCGGCGGCAACCGGGTGCCCAACCACCCCCGTGGGCTGGTCCTCGTGCCGACCCGCGAGCTGGCCAACCAGGTGCACGCCGTCGTTGCACCGCTGGCCAAGGCTGCCGGCCTCACGTCGACGGTCGTGTTCGGCGGGGTCGGCCAGAACCCCCAGGTGAGCGCGCTGCGTTCCGGGATCGACATCCTCATCGCCTGCCCCGGCCGGCTCGAGGACCTCATCGGTCAGGGACACTGCCGCCTCGACAAGATCGCCGTGACGGTGCTCGACGAGGCCGATCACATGGCCGACCTCGGCTTCCTGCCCGCGGTCAAGCGGATCCTGGACCGCACCCCCGAGGTGGGACAGCGGATGCTGTTCAGCGCCACCCTCGACAACGGCGTGGACGTCCTGGTCCGCCGCTACCTGCACGAGCCGACGACGCACTCCGTCGACCCGGCTGTCTCGCAGGTGTCGACCATGACGCACCACGTGCTGCAGGTGTCGGCGTCCGACAAGCCCGACGTCGTCCGCGAGCTGGCGTCCGGTCAGGGGCGCAGCCTGCTGTTCATGCGCACCAAGCACACCGCGAAGAAGCTGGCCAAGCAGCTGACGGCTTCGGGCGTGCCCGCGGTCGAGCTGCACGGCAACCTGTCCCAGGGTGCGCGGGAGCGCAATCTGGCCGCCTTCACCGAGGGGGGCGTGCGCGTCCTGGTCGCCACCGACATCGCGGCCCGCGGCATCCACGTCGACGACGTCGCGCTGGTCGTGCACGTCGACCCGCCGACCGAGCACAAGGCCTACCTGCACCGATCCGGGCGTACGGCCCGCGCCGGTGCGGGTGGCACCGTCGTCACGCTGTCCACGCCGGACCAGGCGGGGGAGGTCAAGAGCCTGACGCGTCAGGCGGGGATCCGGCCGACCGTCCGACAGGTCCGTGCCAACAGCGCCGAGGTGCTGGAGCTGACCGGCCCGCGGGCCGAGCACGTCGAGCCGGCGCCGGTGGTCGAGACGCCGACGCAGCCGCGCGCGGGCGCAGGTCGGGGTCGATCCGGCGGCGCGCGTCCGGCCTCCGCCGGGGCCCGCTCCGGCGGAGGACGTTCCGGCAGCGGAGGCCGTTCCGGCGGCACGTCCAGCAGCGGCCCCGCCCGCACCCGGGCCGAGCTGGCCGAGCGCGCAGGCGGCAGCGGGTCGACCCGCCGTCGGACCGGTCGCTAGCCCGACCCGACACGCCGGTCGAGCCGCGCCATGGCACCGTAGGCGCATGAGAGGTGATCCACCGTGCTGACAGCGCCCGTCCGTGCAGCAGGGGAGGCGCTGGGCAGCGCGCGGGTGCTGCTCCGCTCCGGCCTGCTCGCCCCCACCCGCCCCGACCGGCTCCTGGGGATGGGGGTCGCGCTGGCGCGCTGGCGGATCAGCCCGGCGACCGGCTACGCGGCAGGTGCCGCACGGCACCCCGACCGGGTGGCGCTCATCGACGACGAAGGCCCCTTGACCTTCCGCGAGATCGACGTCCGCACCGGACGGATCGCCGCTGAGCTGTTGGCCCGGGGAGTGAGGAGCGGCGACGCGGTCGGGCTGCTGGCCCGCAACGGTCGTGGGTTCGTCGAGGCCGCGGTCGCCCTGTCGCGCTGCGGCGCCGACGTCCTCTACCTGGGCACCGGCACCGCGACCGCCCAGCTGCGTGAGGTGCTGGAGCGTGAGGGTGCCCGGCTGGTGGTGCACGACGAGGAGCTCGAGGCGCCCGTCGCCGGGGTCACGACCGAGCACCTCGGCGCGGTGGCGGACAGGCCCGGTCCGTCCGGCCCGCGCTGGGCCGGTCGTACCGGCCGGCAGGTCATCTTGACCAGCGGCACGACCGGTGCCCCGCGCGGCGCGGACCGCGGCACGGCTCGCGGCGGGGCCGGTCTCGAGGACGCGATCGCCACGCTGGACCGGATGCCCGTCCGGGCCCGCGAGACCACGGTGATCGCCTCGCCGATCTTCCACGCCTGGGGCCTCGGTCACTGGGTCCTGGGGTTGGCGATGGGCTCGACCCTGGTCCTGTCGAAGACGTTCGACCCGGACCGGGTGCTGAAGTCTGTCCAGGACCACCGGGCGAGCGTGCTGGTCGTCGTGCCGGTGATGCTCGAGAAGCTGCTCGCCGCCGATCCGTCGGCCTACGACCTCTCCTCGCTGCGGATGATCGCTTCGAGCGGCAGCGCGCTGCCGGGGGACCTGGTGGAGCGCACCCTGGCCGCCTTCGGACCGGTGCTGCACAACCTCTACGGCTCGACCGAGGTGGCCTACGCGGCGATCGCGACACCGGCCGACCTCGCCCGCGACCCGCGTACGGCGGGACGACCTCCCCAGGGGGTGACGCTGAAGATTCTCGACGAGACCGGCGTCCCGGTGCCCCAGGGACAGCCCGGACGGATCTTCGTCGGCAGCGGGCTCGTGTTCGGCGGTTACACCGACGGCACCGACAAGGACCGGCAGGACGGCCTCATCGCCACCGGCGACCTCGGGTTCCTCGACGGGTACGGGTGCCTCACCGTGCTCGGTCGCGACGACGACATGGTCGTCATCGGCGGGGAGAACGTCTTCACCGGGCAGGTGGAGCACGCTCTGCTGACACACCCGGCGGTCGTGGAGGCGGCAGTGGTGGCGGTCCCTGACGAGGCGTACGGCGCGCGGCTGGTCGCTCACGTGGTCACGTCCTGCGACGTGAGCGTCGAGGAGCTGCAGGGTGTGGTGCGCGAGGCGCTGGCCCGGCACGCCGTCCCTCGCGACGTGGTCTTCACCAGCGAGCTTCCCCGCAACGCCACGGGCAAGGTGCAGAAGCGCGAGCTGTCGACGTGAGCTTCCCGTGACCGCCCCGGCCACGCTCGACGAGCCGCGGACCGACGAGGAGCCGCACGTCGACACGCCCTGGGTGACGATCGTCTGGAACGACCCGGTCAACCTCATGTCGTACGTGACGCACGTGCTCATCGACCTGTTCGGCTACTCCAAGGCGGAGGCGCACACGCTCATGCTGGCGGTGCACCACGAGGGCCGGGCCGTCGTCAGCAACGGGACCCGGGAGCAGATGGAGGTCGACGTGCAGCGCTGCCACGCCCGTGGGCTCTGGGCGACCTTGCAGCAGGACTGACGGTGCATTTCTCGCGAGCGCGCAAAGGGACGGTCACGGTGCGGCTGGCGCCCGGCGAGTCGCAGCTTCTGACCCGCTGCGCGCTGGACCTGCTGGAGCTGCTCGGTCCGGAGGCAGCGGTGGAGGCGGACCTGTTCGCCGGGCTGGGGGAGACGGTGGAACGTCCGCAGGACCCGGCGGTGCTGCGCCTGTTCCCGGACGCGTACGCCACCACGGACGTGGCCGGACGTGAGGCGACGGCGGATTTTCGTCGCTACACCGAGGGTGACCTGCGGGCGGCAAAGCGCAAGGACGCTCGAACGTTCCTCGCGACGCTGGAGGCGGGGAACGCCGCCGTGGCTCTGGACAGAGAGGAGACGGCTGCCTGGCTCGGTTGCCTCAACGACCTGCGCCTGGTGCTCGGCAGCCGGCTCGGGGTCACCGAGGACACCGAGCTGGACGACACCGACGACGACGCCCCCGAGCGGCACGCGCTGCTGGTCTACACGTGGCTCGGGGGCGTTCAGGAGCTGTTGCTGCAACGGCTGCTCTAGCCCCGACGTCGACGTGCGACGACAGCAGCAAGCACGAGAAGAACGATCCCGCCGACGAGCGCGGTGCGCGCCTCGCCGGCGCGCCGACGGGCCTCGGCCACGGCGAGCGGGCGTACGGCGGAGGGGCTGCCCAGCCGGACGTACCTCGAGCCGGCCAGCACCTTCCCGAGCCGGGTGTCGATGCCCGCGCCGAGGGTGGCGACCGTGCCCCGGGGGCCTGTCACCTCGACCGTGACGCCCTCCTCCGACAGCAGCCGACCGACCGTGTCGAGCACGGCCGGTCCGGTGCTGACCGAGCCGAGCGCGGCGTCCCAGGCGGCCACCGGGTCCTCGGCGTGGACCACGACCCGAGGACCGCGGCCTTCGACGGTCCCGGCGGTCTGCCCGCCGGGACCCGCCACCGAGAACGTCAGCGACCCTTGCACCCGGGTCGCCACGGTCAGGAGCCTGAGGCGCCGGAGGCGTCCTTGTCGGACGTGGTGATGCGCAGCGTGCCGTCCAGCTTCCAGGTGGCGCGCGGGGCGTCCGGACCGGTGTCGCGCGGGACCTCGATCGTCATGTCCCGGAAGGAGTAGTCGATCGCCGCTTCCTTGCCGGTGAGGTAGGACCACATCTCCTTGCCGAGGTCGGTCCAGTCGATGACCTGCTTGTTCTTGATCTCGTTGCTGGGCTGGTTCACGTGTGTCTCCAAGTGAGTAGGTGTCGGTCGTGGCCTCTGACTGCCCACCGTCCAGCGGGTCACACGACGACACGGCCGCGAAGCGGCGCACCGGCAAGCTCTAGCCTTGCCGGTGTGCTGACTCTTCCGCGCACGATGATCGAGCAGGTCCTCGCACACGCACGTCGTGATCACCCGGACGAGTGCTGCGGGATCGTCACGGGCTCCGGTGGCGAGCCGGTCCGGCTGGTGGAGATGACGAACGCGGATCGCTCGCCGACCGGCTTCACGTTCGACCCGGCCGAGCAGCTCACGGTCTGGCGCGAGATGGACGATCGGGACGAGGACCTGCTGGTCGTCTACCACTCCCACACGATGACCGAGGCCTACCCGTCCCGCACCGACGTGCGGTGGTCAGCCAACACCCCCGGAGCCCACTGGCTGCTGGTCTCCACCCGGGACGAGACCGACGAGGTCCGGTCCTACACGATCGCCGAGGACGGCACGATCACCGAGGAGGACGTGCAGGTCACTGAGGCGCACGTCACTGAGGTGGACAGCACGGACTGACCCCGGAATGCAGCTTGGCCCCGCACCTGTTCCAGAGTGGACAACCGTTTCCCAGCGAGAGGCACCACACCGCCATGGCCATCGAGGTTCGGATCCCGACGATCCTGCGCACGTACACCGACGGCGCGAAGCAGGTCGAGGGCAGCGGCGACTCGCTCGGCAGCCTGCTGACCGATCTCGACGAGCGGCACAACGGGCTCAAGGGTCGGCTGGTGACGACCGAGGGAAACCTGCACCGCTTTGTCAACGTCTACGTGAACGACGAGGACGTGCGCTTCCTCGGCGGGCTCGACACCCCGCTCAAGGACGGCGACGCGGTGACCGTTCTGCCTGCGGTGGCCGGCGGCTAGCGGTGCGGTACGACTCTCTGATCGACTCCGTCGGGCGCACGCCGCTCGTCGGTCTACCGAGGCTGTCACCGTCCGCCGACGTGCGGCTCTGGGCCAAGCTCGAGCAGGACAACCCGACGGGCTCGGTCAAGGACCGACCGGCGCTCTACATGATCGCGCAGTCCGAGAAGGAAGGGCTGCTGCGACCGGGCGTCACGGTGCTCGAGCCGACGTCCGGCAACACCGGCATCTCACTGGCCATGGTCTGTCGCCAGCGCGGCTATCGGCTGGTGTGCGTGATGCCGGAGAACACCTCCGTCGAGCGGCGTCAGCTGCTGCAGATGTACGGCGCGGAGATCGTCACCTCGCCGGCTGCGGGCGGCTCGAACCAAGCGGTCGCGGTCGCGAAAGACCTGGCGGCACAGAACCCGGACTGGGTGATGCTCTACCAGTACGGCAACCCGGCGAACGCGCTGTCGCACTACGAGACGACCGGCCCCGAGCTGCTCGAGGACCTGCCGTCGCTGACCCACTTCATCGCGGGTCTGGGTACGACGGGCACCCTGATGGGGACCGGTCGGTTCCTGCGGGAGCACAAGCCGGACGTGCGGATCATCGCCGCGGAGCCCCGCTACGGCGAGCTGGTCTACGGGCTGCGCAACATCGACGAGGGTTTCGTGCCCGAGCTGTACGACGCGTCGATCCTGTCCTCGCGGTTCTCCGTGGGACCCCGCGAGGCGCTGCGCCGCACCCGTCAGCTGGTCGAGGAGGAGGGCATCTTCGCTGGCATCTCGACCGGCGCCATCCTGCATGCCGCGATGGGCGAGGCGGCCAAGTGCGTCGAGCGTGGCGAGCGTGCCGACATCGCCTTCATCGTGTGCGACGGGGGCTGGAAATACCTGTCCACCGGGGCTTACGCGGGGACTCTCGCCGAGGCTGAGGACGCCCTGGAGGGCCAGCTCTGGGCGTGAGCCAGCCCTGTGGACAACCCCTGCCCGGGCGGTCTGCGGGCGCGTACGGTAAGCGCATGGCCCTGCAGACCGTGCTCCTCCTCCTGAGCATCGCCACCTCGGTCCTCGGTCTGGCCGCGCTCTTCGTGAAGATGGGGTCGCAGTTCGGGTCGCTGCGTTCGGACCTCGACGGCTTCAAGACCGACACGTCGCAGCGGTTCGACGAGGTGGACCGGCGCTTCGCGGACCTGAGCACACGCTTCGACGCCCGGTTCGACCGGGTCCACGCCCGGCTGGACCGGGTCGAGGACCGGTTGGGGCGGGTCGAGGACAGGGTTGGTGGCGTCGCCGTGGACGTGGCCCGGATCGGGCAGCGGCTCGACGACCACGTCCTGGACCCCCGCGCGCACCAGGGCGCCGCGCGCTGACCGCCGCGCACGTACGCTCTGCGCCCGTGAGCAGACCCGGGAACGACGCGGCGATCGGGGTGTTCGACTCCGGTGTCGGCGGCCTCACGGTGGCCCGGGCGCTGCTCGACCAGCTGCCCAACGAGCGACTTCACTACGTCGGTGACACGGCGCACAGCCCCTACGGTCCGCTGCCCCTGGCCGAGGTGCGCCGGCACGCTCTGCACGCGATGGACGGGCTCGTCGACGCAGGGGTGAAGGCGCTGGTCATCGCGTGCAACAGCGCGAGCAGCGCGTGCCTTCGCGACGCTCGAGAGCGCTACGACGTGCCCGTCGTCGAGGTGATCCACCCGGCGGTGCGACGCGCCGTGCTGGCCACCCGCACCGGGCGGATCGGCCTGCTCGGCACGCAGGTCACGATTGACAGCCGGGCGTACGAGGATGCGTTCGTCGCCGCTCCCCAGGTCTCGCTGACCGCGGCCTCCTGCCCGCGGTTCGTCGACTTCGTCGAGCGCGGCGTGACGACCGGACGGCAGCTGCTCCAGCTCGCCACCCACTATCTCGAACCGCTCGTGCGGGCCGACGTCGACACCGTCGTCCTCGGCTGCACGCACTACCCGCTGCTCACCGGGATGATCTCGCTGGTCCTGGGCGACCGGGTCACGCTGGTCAGCAGCGCGGAGGAGACGGCGAAGGACGTCTACCGGCTGCTCGCCGAGCGCGACCTGGTGCGTGAGGGGGGCCCGCCGGAGCACCTGTGGACGGCCACCGGTCCGACCGAGGACTTCGCGCGGCTGGGTCGCCGCTTCCTGCCCGAGCTGACGGTCGCTGTGGCGGCGTGAGGCTGACGGTGTTGGGCTGCTCGGGCACGTTCCCGGGGGCCGGGTCGCCCTGCTCGGGCTATCTCGTGGAGCACGACGGCTACCGGCTCGTGCTCGATCTCGGCAACGGGGCGCTCGGGCACCTGCAGCGCCACGTCGACCTCGCTGACGTGGACGCCGTCTACATCAGCCACGTGCACGCCGACCACTGCCTGGACCTGGTGCCGTGGTCCTACGCGCGGCGCTACCACCCGGCGGGGCAGGGCGTCCCGGTGCCGGTATACGGTCCGGTCGGGCTCCGGGACCGGATCGCGTCGGCGTACGAGGTGCCTCCGACCGACGGTCTGCTCGACGTGTTCGAGTTCCACGAGGTGCCGGTGGGCGAGCACCTGTTCGGCCCGTTCACGGTCACGACGGCGGCGATGCGGCATCCGGTGGAGTCCCACGGCGTCCGGGTGGAGGCAGCCGGCCGCACGCTCGTCTACTCGGCCGACACGGCTACGTGCGACGCGCTCACCGGACTGGCGCTCGGAGCAGACCTGTTCCTGTGTGAGGCCTCGTGGTCGGCCGAGCCCACCCCCCCGGAGGGCATCCACCTCACCGGGGTCGAGGCCGGCGCGCACGCCGCCGCCGCGGGGGTGGCCCGTCTGCTGCTCACGCACGTGCTGCCCTTCCACGACCCGCAGGTGCTGCTCGCGGAGGCGCGCACGACCTACGACGGCCCGGTCGAGGTCGCCGCGTGCGGCGGCACGTACGACGTCTGAACCGTGTCGTCCGGGGGGAGAGACCTGCCCATGAGTCGCATCGCCACGATCCTGGACCGAGCTGTCGAGGCCGCCGCTGGCACGAGCCTGGTCGGGCGCGTCGCCGACCTGCTGGGGCCGGTGATGCAGAAGATCCCGGAGGGCCCGGTCAAGGACACCTTGTCCGGCACCCAGGTCGGGCACCCGCTGCACCCGGCGCTCGCGTCCACCGCGCTCGGCCTGCTCACGGCGACCTCGGTGCTGGACGCGGCCGGGGAACGTCGCGCCGCCGAGGTCACGCTCGCCGCCGGGATCGCGACCGCCTTGCCCGCGGTCGCGGCCGGCTGGTCGGACTGGGCCGAGACCGGGGGGCTCGAGAAGCGGGTCGGCATCCTGCACAGCAGCGCCAACGTGGTCGGGCTCGGGCTCTTTCTCGCGTCCTGGAAGGCTCGGCGCAGCGGCGACGACGGCGCGCTGCTGGCCGCCGCCGGCACCGCGGTGATGGGCGTCGGCGGGTGGCTCGGCGCACACCTGTCCTACGCGTACGGGGTCGGCGTCGACACGACCGCCTTCCAGGCCGGGCCGCAGGACTGGACCGACGTGGCGGCTGCTGACGAGCTCACCGACGGGCCGCTCCAGGTGCACGCCGACGGGGTGCCGGTCGTGCTCGTCCGGGACGCCGGTGGGATCTTCGCGATGGCCGACCGGTGCACGCACCGTGGCGCCCCGCTGTCTGACGGCGAGGTCTCCGGAGGCTGCCTCGTCTGTCCCTGGCACGGCTCGCGGTTCGCCCTGGCCGACGGCGCCGTCGCGCAGGGACCGGCGACCCGGCCGCAGCCGACCTACGAGGTACGGGAGTCGGGCGGCCAGCTGCAGGTCCGGCGCAAGGAGGACCGCGCGCTGCGCAACAACCCCGTCACCTGAGGACGTACGCCTTTGGTCGGGCTGACCGGGGCTCGCTAGCCTCTCGGCCATGACCCGACCGCACGACCGTGCCCCCGACCAGCTGCGTGACGTCACCCTCACCCGCGGGTGGCTCGACCACGCCGAGGGCTCGTGCCTGGTCGAGTTCGGTGCCACCCGCGTGCTGATCGCGGCCAGCGCCGAGGAAGGCGTTCCTCGGTGGCGCAAGGGCTCCGGCCTCGGGTGGGTGACCGGGGAGTATGCGATGCTGCCCCGCGCCACGCACACCCGCAGCGGCCGTGAGTCGGTCAAGGGCAAGCTCGGCGGGCGCACGCAGGAGATCAGCCGCCTCGTCGGCCGGTCGCTCCGCGCGGCGATCGACCTGTCTCTGCTCGGTGAGAACACCATCCAGATCGACTGCGACGTGCTGCAGGCGGACGGCGGCACCCGTACGGCGGCGATCACCGGCGCGGTCGTCGCGCTGACCGACGCCTGCGCGCTGCTCGGCAAGCCCGAGGCCGTCGTCCGCCCGCTGGCCTCAGTCAGCGTGGGCATCGTCGACGGTGAGCCGCGCCTGGACCTCGAGTACGTCGAGGACGTCAAGGCCGACACCGACATGAACGTCGTCGCGACCGGGACCGGCGAGATCATCGAGGTGCAGGGGACCGCCGAAGGCGCTCCGTTCTCCCGGGCCGAGCTGGACAGCCTGCTCGACCTCGCGCTCGGTGGTATCACCCGGCTCGCAGACCTTCAGGCCCAGGCGCTCGCCTCGCCGCTGCGTCCGCGCCGGACGTGAGCGGACAGGTCGTCCTCGCCACCCGCAACGCCGGGAAGGTGGAGGAGTTCCGCCGGATCCTGCTGCCGTACGGGATCGCGTTGCTCGGTCTCGACGAAGTCGTCCACTACGAGCCTGGTCCGGAGACCGCGCCGACCTTCGAGGGCAACGCGCTCGCCAAGGCCCGCGAGGCGGTCGCGGCGACCGGGCTGCCGTCGGTCGCGGACGACAGTGGGCTGTGCGTCGACGCGCTCAACGGCATGCCGGGCATCCTCTCGGCCCGGTGGGCCGGGCAGCACGGGGAGGACGCCGCCAACGTCGCGCTGCTTCTGTCCCAGCTGGAGGACGTCCCGGACGATCGGCGCGGAGGAGGCTTCGTGTGCGCCGCGGCGTACGTGCTGCCCTCTGGCGTCTCGGCGGTCGTGCGCGGCGAGCTGCGCGGCACCGTCCTGCGCGCCGGTCGGGGCACCGGAGGGTTCGGGTACGACCCGGTGCTGCTCCCCGAAGGGCTCGACCGTTCCACCGCCGAGCTGGCCGACGAGGAGAAGGACGCCATCAGCCACCGCGGCCGTGCCCTGCGCGCCCTCGCCCCGCTGCTCGCCGAGGCCCTCGACAGCTGACTCGCCCTGGGGGTGACCGCACTCCGGTGCGCTGGGGCACGCGCCCACCTCCGGTGCGCGGTGGGGGAGTCGAACCCCCACGCCCGAGGGCGACGGCACCTAAAGCCGTTGCGTCTGCCTGTTCCGCCAACCGCGCCAGGGGCCGAGCCTATCTTCTGCGACGGTCCATTGCGGGCTCGTGATCACGCGGCCCCTGTGACACCTCGGCCCGCCGGAAGACAGCCTTCGGCCTGAGCAGGCCGCGTGATCATGCCGCCGGCGCCAGAGTGGACGTCGGAGCAGTGGGATGCGTGATCACCGGAAGTTCTGCTCGTCCGGGAGCCCGGATTCTCGTCTGTGGGCAGCCGAATCCTCCGTTGATCTTGCCGGCAGGGTCCGGAGAGTCCGGGGTCCGGAGGGTCCGGAGAGTTCGGAGAGTCCGACCGGGTCGGGCTACGTGATCATGCCGCCGGCGCCAGAGTGGACGTCGGAGCAGTGGGATGCGTGATCACCGGAAGTTCTGCTCGTCCGGGAGCCCGGATTCTCGTCTGTTGGGCAGCCGAATCCTCCGTTGATCTTGCCGGCAGGGTCCGGAGTGTCCGGGGGTCCGGAGAGTTCGGAGAGTCCGACCGGGGCCACGTGCGGAGGCCGCGGAGGTCCTCGGCTGGGTCAGGCGGGAGCGCTGCCTGCACGACCGGGGGGCTCAGCCGCGAGAAGGCACCGACCAGGCCGACCAGAAGCCCGAGGCCACCACCGATCGAGACGGTGACAGCCGCGCGCTGCACGACGTCCGGCCACGCGGTCAGCGGCAACGAGGCGCCGAGCACCCCGATCTCGGGCAGCCCGCCGGCCAGGGCCACCAGAGCGCCCCCGACAGCGGCGAGCACCAGTGCCCCGACCTGCCGTCTCCACGCGCCGACGCAGGCGAGCAGCAGCAGCACCCAGCCGATCGACGCCACTCCCGCCGCCGAGGCGATCGCGCCCACAGTCCCGTCCGCGGCCGCGAGCCCCTGGCCGAGCGTCCGTACGACGTCAGCAACCACCACGAGCAGGCAGGCGGCGATGGCGAAGCCGCGGCCCCGAAGAGCCAGAGCGATGGCGATCAGCGCGGTCAGCCCGAACGGCAGCCAAGGCCACGGCGAAGGACCGGGGAGGTAGTCGAGCGTCCCGGTCAGCGCCATCGGAGCACCGTCGACGAGCACGGGGACCGACCAGTCCCGGAGCCGACGGACCTGGTCGGGGGCGGCGGCCACCTCGGCCGGCGGCTGCAGCCCGGTCCAGTGCATCCGGTGCTCGTGATAGATCGCCACCGGCGTGTCGGAGACGCGCTTCCAGCGCGGGTCACCGATCCTGTCTGCCGCCACGGGTACCTCGGTGATCCCGCGTCGGTCCAGGGTGCGCCAGGCGTAGGGCGAGTCCTCGTTGAGCTCGACCCCGTCCGGCCGCAGGCGCAGGAACGGTTCGCCGGCCTCGCCGAGGACCACCGCCTCGGACGCCCCGGTGAGCCGCAGCTCGAGCCGGCTCCCGCCTTCCACCACCGACGCGGACAGACCGGAAGGCACAGCCGTCAGCGTCGTCAGGTAGTCGGCGTCGACCCCCTGCGCGTCGGCGGCGTGCGCGGACGCCGGACCGGCGAGGCCCAGCAGGGCGCCGAGCGTGACCAGCAGCAGGAGCAGAAGGCGCACCGCAGCGGTAAGTCTCAGGACAGCCCCAGGTCCTTGACCAGCTTGGCGACGTGGCCCTTCGCCTTGACGTTGTACGACGCGGCGGTCAGCGCCCCCTGCTCGTCAACGACGAACGTCGACCGGATGACGCCGGTGACGGTCTTGCCATACAGGCTCTTCTCGCCGAAGGCGCCGTACGCCGTGAGCGTCTCGCGCGAGGGGTCTGACAGCAGCGGGAACGTGAGCCCTTCAGCGGCGGCGAACGACGCGAGCTTCTCGGGTGGGTCGGGCGAGATGCCGACCACCGCGTAGCCGGCGTCGGCGAGCTGCTGCAACGAGCCCTCGAAGTCGTTGGCCTGCACCGTGCAGCCCGGCGTCGCGGCGGCCGGGTAGAAGTAGACGACGACCTTGCGGCCGGTGAAGTCGGCGAGCGACACGTCGCCGCCGTCGGAGCCGGAGAGCGTGAAGGACGGGGCCGGGTCGCCCGCGGTGAGCCTCATGCGTCCATCATCGACCACGCCGCGCTCGTCGACCTGCTGCGCGGGCGGGGTCGAAACCGAACGGCAGCTCCAGCCGGTGGGCGCGCAGCAGGTCCTCGTCGCGGAGCACGTCGACGGTCGCGCCGTCGGCCACGATCACGCCTCCGTCCAGGATCACCGAGCGCGGGCACAGCTCCAGGGCGTACGGCAGGTCGTGCGTCACCATGAACACGGTCAGGTCGAGCGAGAGCAGGACTTCCGACAGCTCCCGGCGGGCGGCCGGGTCCAGGTTGCTGGACGGCTCGTCGAGCACGAGCACCTCGGGGTGCATCGAGAGCACGGTGGCGACGGCGACCCGGCGTCGTTGGCCGTAGGACAGGTGAGACGGCGGACGGTCGGCGTACTCGGCCATGCCGACCTGCTCGAGCGCCTCACGCACCCGGGTGTCCAGATCCGCGCCGCGCAGCCCGAGGTTGGCGGGTCCGAAGGCGACGTCCTCGGCAACCGTGGGCATGAACAGCTGGTCGTCGGGGTCCTGGAAGACGATCCCGACCCGGCGGCGGATCTCCTGCAGGTGCTTCTTCTCGACGGGCAGACCGGCGATCCGGACCGTCCCGCGGCCGGCCGTGTTGACCCCGTTCAGGTGCAGCACCAGCGTGGTCTTGCCGGCGCCGTTCGGGCCGAGGAGGGCGACCCGCTCACCGCGGTGCACGTGCAGGTCGACACCGAACAGGGCCTGGTGGCCGTCCGGGTAGGCGAAGGCCAGGCCGTCTATCTCGATCACTGGTTCGCTCATGTCTGCGCCAACCAGGCACAGCTGCACACGACGGCGGCCGCAGCGGGCAGGACGGCGACCGTTCGCCACTGGGCGGCGGCCGCACGGGGCGCACCGAGATCGGGCATGACGCCGGTGTAGCCACGGCTCACCATGGCGAGGTAGACCCGTTCGCCCCGCTCGTACGACCTGACGAACAAGGCTCCGGCTGCCGCGCCGAGCGCCCTGGCCTGCAGCGCGTTGCGCGGGTCGTAGCCGCGGCTGATCCGGGCGACCTTCATGCGGCGCATCTCGCCGATGATGACATCGGAGTAGCGAAGCATGAAGCCGGCGATCGACACGAAGCTGCGCGGCAGGTGCAGCCGTTCCAGGCCCTTCAGCAGGTCGCGGACCGGTGTCGTCGAGCCGAGCACGATCGTGGCGGACGCGCCCAGGGTCGCCTTGGCAAGGATGTTGAACGAGGCGTACAGGCCGGAGACCGACAGCGAGACGCCGAGCACCGTGGTCTGCTCGCCACGGGCGAAGAAGGGGATCGCGAAGGCGAAGGCCAGGAAGGGCAGCTCGACGACCAGCCGTCGCGCGAGCACCGTCGACGGGACCCGGCCGAGCCTTGCCACGGCCAGCACGAGCACGGCGTACACCGCGAACGCCCAGAACTGCTCCCGCGGGGTGAGCACGACCAGGAAGATGAACGTGAAGACGGCGACGAGCTTGCACTCGGGCGCCAGCCGGTGCAGCCGGCTCTCCCGGTCGAGGTAGAGCGAGTGTGCGTGCCCGGCCCCCACTAGCGGCTCACCGGCACTAGCTGTCCGTGATGACGGCGTCCCGGCGGTCCCCGCGGAGCGCGCGGGTCCCGCTGAACACGAGCAGACCCAGACCGAAGGTGAGCGACACCCCGGCGAGCCCGGCGAGGCCGCCGGACAGGCGGCCGTTGCTGACGCCCTGGACCTGGTAGCCCGCGAGCGGGCTGCCGGCCAGCGCGTGGTCCTGGGCGGTCTCGAGAAAGCCTTGGTCCCCGGCCACCTTCTCCAGGCCGTCCGGGCTGCCGCTGGCGAAGCCGCTGACCAGACCGGCCAGCCCGAAGCAGACCAGCAGGCCGGCCGCGATGAAGACGAAGAGGCGTTTGCGCGACTCCCTCAGGCCGCTCATGCCGTGGCCGCCGCGCCGCTGCGGAGCTCGAGGTCGCGGGCTCGCCCGCGTACGCCGTGGACCAGGTCAGGTCGGGTACGGAGCACAGCTGCGACGGTGAGGCCGGTGATGATGCCCTCACCGATGCCGACCAGCACGTGCGTACCGACCATCGCGGCGATGACCGCTCCCACGTTGAGATCGGCGACCCCGCCGAGAGCGAACTCCAACGAGAACACCAGCGCCGAGATCGGGACGCTGATGCCCGCGGCCACCCCCGCCGCGACGGCCACACGCCCGTCGGAGCTGCCGAGGAACCGCTTGAAGAGGAGGAACAGGGCGTAGCCCACGAACGCGGTGACCAGTGCCATGTTGGTGATGTTGAGCCCGAGGGCGGTCAGGCCGCCGTCGGCAAACAGCGCCTGGATGAGCAGCACCACCGCCACGCACATGGCGCCCGCGGCGGGCCCGACAAGGATCGCCGCCAGGGCCCCGCCGAGCAGGTGACCGCTGGTGCCCGAGGCGACCGGGAAGTTGAGCATCTGAGCGGCGAAGATGAAGGCCGCGACCAGCCCGGCCATGGGGGCCAGCCGGTCGTCGAGGTCGGCCGAGGCGCGCTTGACGCAGTACGTCATGCCGACCACGGCGACGACACCGGCGGCGATGGAGACCGGGGCGTCGATGAACCCGTCGGGGATGTGCACGGTGTCTCCAGGGGGCGGTGGACGGCGATCAAACTGTTGCGAGTCGTTCGCAGTTGCCCAACCTAGGCGAAACAGTGATCCGCGGCAAGCATTGGTTGCCCCCCGCAGGCCCGGGGCATGTGACACCGCAGCCTCAACCGTCCAGCACGTCCCGCCCCGAGCCGACAGGAGCCCCCGTGGCCAGCGAGAAGAAGGACGAAGACAGGGCGTCGCAGTCCTTGCCCCAGGACCCCGAGATGCTCGTTGCGAGCATCGAACAGACCCGCGACGATCTTGCGCACACGCTGGACGAGATCGCGGACCGGATCAGTCCCAAGCGGGTGACCCGGCGGACCACCAAGAAGGTCACCGAAACGGCGAAAGAGACGGCCGCCACGGTGAAGGTCGTCGTGGCCGAGAAGGCGGCGGACGCCAAGGACGCCGTCCTGGACGCCAAGGACGCCGCGGTCGAGAAGGTGTCCGAGCTGACCCACCACAACGAGCCGGTCGGCGTCGACGTCGAGAGCGCCCGTGAGCCGGTGATCCTCGGTGCTCCTGCGACCGGACCGGTGCTGACCGACCAGCCGCTGCGCCCGACCACGAGCGACCCGTTCGCGACCGCGGACGCAGGGGTGCCCAAGGAATACCTCGCGGCCGGTGGCGCCGTGGCAGCCGTGCTGCTGCTCCTGCTGCTCCGACGGCGGCGCAAGAACCGCAGATGAGGCACCCTTCCCCGCTTCCGGTCGGGCCTGGCCAGCGGTCGGTCTGGGACTTCCCGCGACCGCCCGCCCTTGAGCCGGACGGCCGGGAGGTGGTGGTGATCCTCGGGGGCCAGGAGCTCTGCCGTACGACATCGTCGTTGCTCGTCCTGGAGACCAGCCACCCACCGGGCTGGTACCTGCCCGAAGGGGACTGGGTGCCCGGCGCACTCCGTCCCGCCGTCGGGTCGAGCTTCTGCGAGTGGAAGGGCGTCGCCGCCTACCTCGACGTCGTCGGTGGGGGCCGCGTCGCCGAAAGGGCCGCCTGGACCTACCCGTCCCCCGTCCCCGCGTACGCAGGGCTGGCCGGGCACGTCGCGCTCTACCCGGCCGCGGTGGACCGCGTGACCGTGGCGGGGGAGACCGTCCGTGCGCAGGAGGGCGGCTTCTACGGCGGCTGGGTCACCGCAGACGTCGTCGGGCCGTTCAAGGGCGGCCCCGGCAGCACGTACTGGTAGGTGCGCTGCCTCACACCGGGCTGCGATCAACCGCCGGGTGCGTTGCAATAGAGGATCACCCACGACCTTGGAGCGACTTGTGACCGTGCCTGCAGGGACCCTTCCCGGCGTCGACCGTCCTTGGCGGGTCGCGATCGTGGGAGCGGGCCCGGCCGGCATCTACGCCGCCGACGTGCTGATGAAGTCTGACGAGCGCGTGTCCATCGACCTGTTCGAGCGCCAGCCCGCTCCGTACGGGCTGATCCGCTACGGCGTCTCGCCGGACCACCCGCGCATCAAAGGCATCGTCAGGGCGCTGCACCAGGTGATGGACAAGCCGGAGCTGCGCCTGCTCGGCAACGTGGAGTTCGGGCGCGACCTGCACCTGGTCGACCTGCAGAAGCACTACGACGTCGTCGTCTTCACCACCGGGGCCGAGAAGGACCGCCCGCTGGCCATCCCCGGCATCGACCTGCCGGGCAGCTTCGGCGGTGCCGCGTTCGTGTCGTGGTTCGACGGCCACCCGGACGTCTCGCGGCAGTGGCCGCTGGAGGCGGAGAGCATCGCCATCGTCGGGGCGGGCAACGTCGCGCTCGACGTCTCTCGGATGCTGTCCAAGACGGCCGACGAGCTGCTCTACACCGAGATCCCGGACAACGTCTACCAGGGGCTCAAGGCTTCTCCGGTCCGTGAGGTGCACGTCTTCGCACGGCGTGGCCCGGCGCAGGCGAAGTTCACCCCGCTTGAGCTGCGCGAGCTCGACCACTCGCCGAACGTCGAGGTGGTCGTGGACCCTGAGGACATCGAGTACGACGAGGGTTCGCTCGCCGCGCTGCGCGAGGACAACCAGACCCGGCTGGTCGTCAAGGAGCTCGAGCGTTACGCCGTGCGCGACCGCGACGAGCGACCCCGCAAGCTGCACCTGCACTTCTTCCAGACGCCGGTGGCGGTGCTGGGTGAGGACAGGGTCGAGGCGTTGCGCACCGAGCGCACCGCCTACACGCAGAAGGCCGACGGGAACACTGCCGGCACGGGCGTCGTGACGGACTGGCCCGTCCAGGCGGTCTACCGTGCGGTCGGCTACCAGAGCTCGCCGCTGCCCGAGCTGCCGTGGGACGACAGCACGTGGACGGTGCCGCACGAGGCGGGACGCGTGCTGGACGCCGACGGTCAGCCGTTGCCGGGCCTCTACGTCAACGGGTGGGTCAAGCGCGGCCCGGTCGGCCTGATCGGCCACACCAAGGGCGACGCGATCGAGACCGTCGGCTCGATCCTCGCCGACCTGGAGAAGCTGCCGGTCGCCGAGCAGCCTTCGCCGGAGGCGGTCACCGAGCTGCTCAAAGGGCGAGGGGTCGACTACACGACGTGGGAGGACTGGACGCGCCTGGACGCCCACGAGATGCGGCTCGGCGAGGAGCACGGTCCGGTCGGTGACAAGGTGCGTGAGCGCATCAAGCTGGTCGACCGCGAGGCGATGCTGAGCGCGTCCCGCCCCTAGCCCGGGACGGCGGCCTGCAGCGCCGACAGCATCGTCTGCACCACGGGGCGGCCGGCTGAGCTGGACCGGGTCACCGCGGTGAGCCGCCGGGTGAGCGGGTGCCGGAGCGGACGGGTCTGCACCAGAGCCACGTCGGCGGCGACGGCGAGCCGCGGGAGCACCGCCACCCCGGGCCCGGCGGCGACGTAGCGCACCAGCAGCAGCAGGTCGTCGGTCTCCCAGCGCACCCGGGGCTCGAAGCCGGCCGTACGGCAGGCCGAGCGCACCGCGTTGCCGCAGGCCGCGGCTTCGGGGGGCATGACCCAGTCTTCGTCCGCCAGCGTCGCGAGGTCGACCCGGTCCGCCGCGTCGTGCCCGGGGGGCAGGACCGCGAGCAGCGGCTCGGTGAGCAGGTCGCGGCCGACGACCGACTCGGGCAGCGAGGTCGGCACCAGGTCGTAGGCGTCGACCAGCGCGAGGTCGGCGTCGTCGGACAGCAGCATCGCGAGCCCGCGCGAGGGCTCCTCGGTGCGCACGGTCAGCTCCAGGTCCGGGTGTGCGTGGGCCAGCGCCACCGCTGCGTCGGACACCAGCGTCGCAGCGGCGCTGGCGATGGTCACGAGGGTCAGCGGTCCGGCGACGTCGCCGGCCAGCCGGTCGAGGTCGGCTCGTGCCTGCACGAGCAGGTCGCCGATCGCCTCGGCACGCGCAGCCAGGGCGTGGCCCGCGCCGGTCAGCGCGACACCGCGCGAGGAACGGTCGAGCAGTGGTGTCCGGGCCTCCCGCTCGAGCGCGGCCAGCTGCTGGGAGACCGCGGAGGGGGTGAGCCCGACCGCACGCGCAGCCCCGGCGATCGAGCCGCGCAGGGACACCTCGTGCAGCAGCCGGAGCCGACCGGGGTCTAGGTCGTCGTGGGACATGTCAACAGTTTGCCTTATGGGTCAACAGACTCTAGCGTCAGATGTACTAACGACCCAGAGGAGTCTCGTGTCCCGCTCGTTCACGACCGTCAGCGTCATCGGCCTGGGCAAGGTCGGCGAGCTCGTGGCCACCCTGCTCAGCGAGGCGGGCTTCACCGTGCGCGCCTTCGACGCCCGGGCCCGCGCGGGGCTGCCGTTCGCGACCGGCGTGCTCGACGTGCGCGACGGCCAGGCCCTGGACGAGGCGCTGCGGACCGGCCAGGCGGTCGTGTCCTGCATGCCGTTCCACCTCAACCTGGGGGTCGCCGAGGCCGCCGCCAAGGCGGGCGTCCACTACTTCGACCTGACCGAGGACGTCCCGACCACGAGGCGGGTGATCGAGCTCGCCGAGAGCAAGCCCGACGTCCTGCTGGCCCCGCAGTGCGGTCTTGCGCCCGGCCTGATCGGCATCGTGGGCGCCTCCCTCACCCAGGGCCTGGACTCGCTGCGCAGCATGGAGCTCAAGGTCGGCGCCCTGCCGCGACACCCCGCCGGCCTGCTCGGCTACGCCTTCAACTGGTCGGCCGAGGGCGTCGTCAACGAATACCTCAACGACTGCGAGGTGCTGCGCAACGGCGTGCGTCAGACGGTGCCGCCGATGGGGGAGGACGAGCGCGTCGTGATCGGCGGGATCGAGCTCGAGGCGTGCCTCACCTCAGGCGGGCTCGGCACGATGTGCGAGACGTACGAGGGACGCATGCAGCGCCTCGACTACAAGAGCCTGCGCTACCCCGGACATTTCTCGTTGATGCGCTTTCTCTTCGACGAGCTGCACCTGCGTGACCGTCGGGAGCTGGTGCAGGGCGTGCTCGTCGACGCCAAGCCGCCGGTCGACGACGACATCGTCTACCTGCACGCGGCCGTCGAGGGCAGGTCGACCGGCGACGACGCGACCCCCCCTGGCCAGATGGTGCGCCGGCAGTACGTCCGCGCCTACCGTCCGCTGACCGTCGCCGGTCGGGAGTGGCGGGCGATCAGCTGGACCACCGCCGCCTCGGCCTGCGCCGTGGTCGAGCTCGTCGCGGACGGTCGTCTGCCAGGTGCGGGCTTCCTCAAGCAGGAGGACATCGCGCTGGCCGACCTGCTCGACACCCAGAACGGCTCGCACCTCGCCTCCCTCGACGCTCTCAGCTAAGGAGCACGTCCATGCTGCCTACCCACGACGCCTTGCGCACCCGTACGCAGGAGCTGCTCACCGACCTCGGTGTCTCGCTGCCCGCCGGTGACGACCTTGCCGCGACCTCCCCGGTCACCGGCGGGGAGCTGACGCGGCTGGCCGCGCACACCCCGGCACAGGTGACCGAGGCGATCGCCGCCGCGCAGGAGGCGTTCCACACCTGGCGCACCGTGCCCGGCCCGGTCCGCGGTCAGCTGGTGCGAGAGCTGGGCGAGCTGCTGCGCGAGCACAAGGACGCGCTCGGCGAGCTGGTCAGCATCGAGAACGGCAAGATCCTTTCCGAGGGCCTCGGCGAGGTCCAGGAGATGATCGACATCTGCGACCTCGGGCTCGGGCTGTCACGCCAGCTGTTCGGCCTGCAGATCGCCTCGGAGCGTCCGGGACACCGGATGATGGAGCAGTGGCACCCGCTCGGGGTCGTCGGCGTCATCAGTGCGTTCAACTTCCCGGTCGCGGTGTGGGCCTGGAACACCGCCGTGGCGCTGGTCTGCGGTGACCCGGTGATCTGGAAGCCGTCGGAGAAGACCCCGCTCACCGCGCTCGCGTGCCACGCCCTCGCCCAGGAAGCCGTACGGCGGGTCGGTGCCCCCGAGGGCCTCGTCCAGCTCGTGCTCGGCGGCGCCGAGGTCGGCGCTGTCCTGGTGAGCAGTCCCGACGTCGCGCTCGTCTCGGCGACCGGTTCCACCCGGATGGGTCGGGCCGTCGCCCCGAAGGTCGCTGAGCGCTTCGGGCGGGTGCTGCTGGAGCTGGGTGGCAACAACGCCGCGATCGTCGCGCCCAGTGCCGACCTGGACCTCGCGGTGCGCGGCATCGTGTTCTCCGCCGCCGGCACCGCCGGACAGCGCTGCACCACGCTCCGCCGGCTCATCGTGCACAGCTCGGTCGTCGACGAGCTGGCCGACAAGCTCACCCAGGCGTACGCCTCGCTCCCGGTCGGCTCGCCGCTGGACCCCGGCACCCTGGTCGGGCCGGTCGTGGACGGTGGCACGCACACCGCCTACCTCGCCGCGCTGGACGAAGCCCGCAGCGACGGTGGAGAGCTGCTCGCCGGCGGTGCACGGGTCCTGGAGGACGAGGCGCCGGACGCGTTCTACCTCCAACCGGCGCTGGTCCGCATGCCGTCGCAGACGGACGTCGTGAAGCGCGAGACGTTCGCCCCGATCCTCTACGTGCTCACCTACGACGACTTCGCCGACGCGATCGCCCTGCAGAACGCCGTACCTCAGGGCCTGTCCTCCTCGGTCTTCACCCTGGACGTCCGGGAGGCCGAGACGTTCATGTCCGCGGCCGGCTCGGACTGTGGCATCGCCAACGTCAACATCGGCCCGTCCGGCGCCGAGATCGGCGGGGCCTTCGGCGGCGAGAAGGAGACCGGCGGTGGCCGCGAGTCCGGCTCGGACGCGTGGCGTGCCTACATGCGCCGCTCGACGAACACGATCAACTACAGCCGTGAGCTGCCGCTCGCCCAGGGGGTGTCCTTCGGATGAGCCGGAGCGGGATCATCCCGGCGACGGCTGAGGTCGTCGTGGTCGGCGGCGGGGTGATCGGGACCAGCGCCGCCTTCCACCTCGCCGAGGCCGGGGCGGACGTGGTCCTGGTGGACGGCGGAGCCTTCGGCTCCGGCTCCACCTCCCGTGCCGCCGGCGGCGTGCGGGCGATGTTCTCCGACGAGGTCAACATCCGGCTCGGCCAGCGCAGCCTGGACGCGTTCGCCGACTTCGGCCGTCGCCCTGGTCAGGAGATCGACCTGGAGCGCCCCGGCTACCTGTTCCTGCTGGACACCGACGAGCAGGTCGCGGCGATGGTCGAGGCCGTCGCGCTGCAGAACGCCCTCGGCGTGCCGAGCCGGATGATCTCGCCGGAGGAGGCCCAGCAGGTCTCGCCGCTGATCAGCACCGACGGGCTGCTTGCGGCCGCGTTCTCGCCCACCGACGGGCACTGCACCCCGGAGTCGGTGGTGCTCGGCTACGCGACCGGTGCCCGTCGCCACGGGGCCCGGCTGCTGGCGAACACCCCGGTCACGGACCTGCTGGTGGAGGACGGCGCCCTGGTGGGGGTCGTGACGTCGACCGGGACGATCCGCACCAGCACCGTGATCTGCGCTGCCGGCGCGTGGTCGCGACGGATCGGTGCGATGGCCGGGGTGGACCTGCCGGTCACCCCGCTCCGGCGGCAGATCGTGGTCAGCGAGCCGGTCGAGGTGCCCGTCAGCACACCGATGACCATCGACTTCTCTACCTCGTTCTACTTCCACCGCGAGGGGCCGGGCGTTCTCATGGGGATGAGCGACCCGGACGAGACGCCGGGGTTCTCGCAGCAGCGCTCGGACTCTTGGTTGCCGCGGCTTTCCGAGGCCGTCGCGTTCCGCACCCCCCGGCTCGCCGACGTGGGCATCAGGACCGGGTGGGCGGGGCTGTACGAGATGACCGCTGACAGCAACGCTCTGATCGGCGAGTCGCCGGACGTCAGCCGCTTCCTGTATGCGACCGGGTTCTCCGGCCACGGGTTCCTCATGGGCCCTGCGGTCGGCGAGGTCCTGAGGGATCTGGTCCTGCGCCGAACACCGCCCGTCGACGTCGGCGCTCTGTCCGTGGACCGGCTCGCGACCGGTCTTCGCCCGGAGCGCAACACCGTCTGACGACCGTCGCGTCGAGAACGGTGGTGATCTTCGGCGCAGGAACGGCGCGGAGATCACCACCGCCTGGGTAGAGAGCACGTATGAGGCGACGGCGGGGCGAGGTGCACGACATCGTGACGCCGACCCCGGCGGAGAGGGTGCGGGCCGACCAGAGGATCAGGGTCCGTCGCTACCTCGTGCTGATGAGCGTCTGCCTGGTCCTGGTGCTGTTCGCCTTCACGGTCCCGGCCCCGATGCCGCTGAGGGTCGTGGCCGCGATCGTGGCTGCGCTGATCCCGCCGTTCGCCTCGATCGTCGGCAACCGGAGCCCGTACGACGGCTGAGCCCGTGACACGTCGCACAGCCGCGAGGGGCAGACGCTCCAGCCCGTCGACGTTACGGTCGACAAGGACGTCGAGCGCGCTCCGTCCCACCGACCGACCTAATACCGGCCCCGTGCCGCGACGACAGGACTGCATGAGCTTCGTACCCACCCTCGACCTCTCCCGGCAGAGCTTGCACGACAACTGGCTCGCCGACCCGAGGACCAACCTGCTCAGCGGGCTGGTGGTGGCCCTGGCGCTGATCCCGGAGGCGATCGCGTTCAGCATCATCGCCGGGGTCGACCCCAAGGTCGGGCTCTACGCGTCGTTCATCATCGCGATGATCGTCGCGTTCACCGGCGGTCGCCGAGGGATGATCTCGGCGGCAACCGGGTCCATGGCGCTGGTGGTGGCGCCGTTGGTCCGCGAGCACGGCGTCGAGTACTTGCTCGCGGCGACCGTCCTGACCGGGCTGCTGCAGATCGTCTTCGGCATGGCCGGCATCGCGCGGATCATGCGCTTCATCCCGCGCACCGTCATGGTCGGCTTCGTGAACGCGCTCGCGATCCTCATCTTTCTCGCGCAGATGCCCGAGCTGCTCGGCAAGCACCTCTCCGTGTGGGCGCTGGCTGCCGGCGCACTCGTGGTGATCTACGGCCTGCCCCG
>JBBSTR010000020.1:0-32783 GCA_038235705.1 Mycobacteriales bacterium | reverse complement strand
GACTACGACGTCAAGAAGGCCGAGACGGGGATCATCTACATCGACGAGGTCGACAAGATCGCCCGCAAGAGCGAGAACCCGTCGATCACCCGCGACGTCTCCGGTGAGGGCGTCCAGCAAGCCCTGCTGAAGATCCTCGAGGGCACCACCGCCTCGGTCCCGCCGCAGGGCGGTCGCAAGCACCCGCACCAGGAGTTCATCCAGATCGACACGACGAACGTGCTGTTCATCGTCGGGGGAGCCTTCGCGGGTCTCGACAAGGTCATCGAGCAGCGGATCGGCAAGAAGGCCGTCGGCTTCGGAGCGGTCCTGCACTCCAAGCACGAGGTCGACGCCGGCAACGTGTTCGGCAAGGTGATGCCGGAAGACCTTCTGAAGTACGGCATGATCCCCGAGTTCATCGGCCGGCTGCCGGTGCTGACCAGCGTCCACAACCTCGACCGGACAGCGCTCATCGCGATCCTGTCGGAGCCGAAGAACGCGCTGGTGCGTCAGTACCACCGGCTCTTCGAGCTCGACGGTGTCGAGCTGGAGTTCACCGATGAGGCGCTCGAGTCGATCGCTGATCAGGCGATCCTGCGCGGGACCGGCGCGCGTGGTCTGCGGGCCATCCTGGAGGAGGTCCTGCAGTCCGTCATGTATGATCTGCCGAGCCGCGGCGACGTCGCCACCTGCGTCATCACGCGCGAGGTCGTTCTCTCGAGGGTCAACCCGACCCTCGTGCCACGGGACGCACTGAGCAAGACCACCCGGGAGCGGCGCGAGAAGTCCGCCTGACCGAACTCGACGCGACGGGTCGGCCTCAGCTGGCTCGGCGCACGGGCATCTTTCCCCGACGTCTGTCGATCTTCCGTACAGGGTGTGCACAACGCTGAACCCCTGAGGGTCTGACCTGCACGTCACCGGATGATCTGCCTGCTAGCCCCTCCCTGTCGCAAGATCGTCGGAGCATCTGGTCGTTCAAGCGCCCGCAATCGGGGACGTGGGCGGCCCAGAAGTTCCGTTGATCTTGCTGCCCCCCGCGAACGAGCCCGCCGTGGCGACAGAGCGGTGTTCCCGCCGCCCTCACACAGGTAGACGACGGGACGCGATCGCCTCGGCGCGGCGCGGCGCGTCAGGGGACGACAACCACCTTGCCGGGCGGGCTCCCCTGGTCGACCGCCGCGATCGCCCGGTGAGCGTCGGCCAGGGCGACGGTCTCGACGACGTGCGGGTCCAGCGAGCCGCCCAGGACCAGGTCGGCGAGCGTGGACAGGACGGCTGCCGAGTGGGAGCGCTCGACGTAGGCACCTCCCAGGCGTACGACGGTCGCCGGGTCCGCGGTGGACACGACGGAACCGCGGGAGGCCAGCTGAGCCACGTCCGCCAGCACTGCGCCGCCCACCAGGTCCAGCACCGCGTGGACGCCGTCCGGCAGCGAGGTGCGGACCGCGTCGACCACCCCGTCGCCCGCGGAGACGAACATCGCTCCGTAGGACTCGATGACGGCTCGCTTGCCCTCGCTGGCCACCCCGATCACCGTGATCCCGCGGTCGCGGGCCAGCTGCAGCACGACGACCCCGACCCCTCCGCCGGCGCCGGTCACCAGCAGCGTCTGGCCTTCGGTCAGCGCGAGCTGCTGCAGAGCGTCGTAGGCGGTGGCGGCAGCGACCGGCAGGACCGCGGCATGCTCGAAGGACAGCCCGCCCGGCTTCTTGGCCGTCTCGGAGGCCGTGAGGACGGCCAGCTCGGAGAGCCCGCCGCCACCCGGTGCTGATGCCCCGAAGACCTCGTCGCCGACCACGAAGCCCTCGACGTCGGCGCCCACCTCGACCACGACACCGCTGACCTCGCTGCCGAAGGCCACCGGAGGCGCCAGCGTCATCTGGGCTCGCATGCCGCCGGACCGGATCGCCACGTCGACGGGGTTGACCCCGGCCGCCCGTACCTGCACGACCAGCTCGTGGCCCATCGGGCTCGGTGCGGGCAGGTCGAGCATCTCCTGGGCGTCTGCGTCGCCGTACCGGGTGAAGCCGTAGGCCTTCATGGGCTCTCCTTACGCTCGGGGACTCGCCCCCGCGCTACCCGACCTTCGCCGGGTGAAGCTCGACGACCTCGAGCTCTCCGTCGGCGTACTGGCGACGCAGCACCTTCTTGTCGAACTTGCCCACGCTGGTCTTGGGGACCTCGGAGATGAAGGCCCAGCGCTCGGGCAGCTGCCACTTTGCGATCAGGCCGGCCAGGTGGTCCTGCAGCTGTTTGGGGGACGCCTCCCCGCTCAGCACGACGCACGCCAGCGGCCGCTCGTCCCAGCGGTCGTCCGGCACCGCGACGACGGCAGCCTCCTTCACGGCGGGGTGACCCATCAGATGGTTCTCCAGCTCCACCGAGCTGATCCACTCGCCGCCGGACTTGATGACGTCCTTGCTCCGGTCGGTGATCTGGATGGTCCCGTTGGGCCGGACACAGGCCACGTCACCGGTGCGCAGCCATCCGTCGCGGAACTTCTCCGGATCGGGGTCCAGGTGGTAGGAACCGGTGACCCAGGGGCCGCGGCACTCGATCTCGCCGACGCTCTCCCCGTCCCAGGGCTGGACGGTGCCGTCCTCGCCGACGATCCGCAGCTCGACACCGAACGCGATCCGACCCTGGGTGGCCCGCCAGTCCCACTTCTCGCTCTCCGGGCTGCGGGCCGGCACGCGGCCGCTCGAGGCGACGGGAGAGGTCTCGGTCATGCCCCAGGCCTGCTGGATGTAGACGCCGTGGTCGTTCTCGAACCGCTGCATGAGCGATGCCGGGACCGCAGACCCGCCGCAGGCGACGATGCGCAGCGAGCGCAGGTCGTTGCGGTGCTCGTCCACGTAGGTCAAGAGGTCGTTCCAGATCGTCGGGACGGCACCGGCGACCGTCGGCCGCAGCGTCGAGATCATGGTGGCCAGCGGCTCCGCCTGCAAGAACCGGCCCGGCATCAGGAAGCCGCAGCCGGCGAGCCATCCGGCGTAGGGCAGACCCCAGGCGTTGGCGTGGAACATTGGGACCACCGGCAGGACGATGTCCTCCTCGACGAGGCCCAGCGTGTTTCCCGAGCAGGCAGCCAGCGAGTGCAGCCAGGTGGAGCGGTGGCTGTACACGACGCCTTTCGGGTTGCCGGTGGTGCCGCTCGTGTAACACATCGCCGCAGGCGCACGCTCGTCCAGCTCGGGCCAGTCGTAGCGTTCGGGAGCGGCGGCCAGCAGGTCCTCGTACGCATGGACGGGCTTGTCACCGAGCCCGCTGGTGTCGGCCTCCCCGATCAGGATGTAGGCCTCGACCGTGGTCAGCTCGGCGGCCACCTGGACCAGCAGCGGCAGGACCGTCGCGTCGACGATGATCACGCGATCCTTGGCGTGGTTGATGACGTACGCGAGCTGCTCCGGGAACAGGCGCAGGTTGAGCGTGTGGAGCACCGCGCCCATGGCCGGCACCCCCAGGTAGGCCTCGAGATGCTCCTGGGTGTTCCACAGGAACGTCCCCACCCGGTCACCCTCGACGATCCCGAGGCCCGCGAGCGCACCGGCGAGACGGTGAGCTTTCGCGGCGACCTCACGGTAGGTCGCGGTCCGGACCCCGTCGCCCTCCCAGGTCATGACGGTGCTCTCGGCGTAGACGGTCTCGCCGTGCGTCAGCAGGCCGGACAACAGCAGGGGACCGTCTTGCATCGTGCTCTTCATGGGACCTCCGTGAGACGTGAGTCACGACAGTGTGCCCTGCGGGACCTCAGGCGAGGCGGTACGCCGCCAGCTGGGTCGCCTGGGCCACGAGCTGGCCGGTCGCGTCCCAGAGCAGACACTCCTCGTCCAGCCAGCCGTCGGCGATCAGGTGGGAGCGCTGCACGCCGCGGACCCACCCGGACGCCGGCAGCGCGCGCACGTTGACCGTGAGCTGCACGGTCGGCACCCAGCCCTTGATCCCCAGTGCCAGCGGCACCGGCGGGAACCCGTCGGCCAGGGTGATCAGGAACAGCGGGTCGTTCTCGCGCCCGGTCGCCGACCGCAGCCAGCCGCGCACCTCGGCCACCTCGCTGGGCCGTCCGTCGATCCAGCCGGTGGTGGCCGGGTCGAGCAGGATGTCGAGGTTCGTGGCGATCCCGTTGTGCCGGCCGTCCTCCCACTCGATCTCGGTGCGCACGCAGTCCTCCACGGCCGGCAGGTCCGGCACGGCGAGGTCCTGGTAGACCGGGGACGAGGTCGGTGCCAGCCGTCCTGCGGTGACGACGGCGTCCAGGCAGACCTTCTCCTGCACCAGCGCGACCCGGGTCACCGTGGTCGAGCGGCCCTCGCGCAACCGCGTCACGTGAACCTCGGCGGGCCCGATCTTGGGCGAGGACAGGAAGTGCGCGCTGGTGGACAACGGGTGCGGGTGCGCCTCGGTGACGGCGTGCCCCGCGAGCAGCTCCAGCAGGAAGCCGCCGTGCAGGATCCCCGGCCCGTACGCCCAGGTGTCGTCCAGCTCGATCTCGTGCCGGCTCTCGTGTGTAGTCACGGGCGGCGATCCTAGACTCGACCCTCATGAGCACAGTGCCGGACAAGCCGACCCTCGACGGCCTCGAGGAGCGTTGGAACGACGTCTGGCAGACCGACGGGGTCTACCGCTTCGACCGCACCGCGGAGCGGTCGGGCGTCTACAGCATCGACACCCCACCCCCGACCGCCAGCGGATCGCTGCACGTCGGTCACGTCTTCAGCTACACCCACACCGACCTGATCGCCCGGTTCCAGCGGATGCGCGGGAAGTCGGTGTTCTACCCGCTCGGCTGGGACGACAACGGGCTGCCGACCGAGCGGCGGGTGCAGAACTACTACGGCGTGCGTTGCGATCCCTCGGTGGCCTACGACGCCGCCTGGCAGCCGCCTGCCGAGTCCGGGTCGCTCAAGTCCGGGCACCGCCAGGTCGCGATCAGCCGCCGCCGTTTCGTCGAGCTGTGCCACGACCTCACCGCGCAGGACGAGGTCGCGTTCGAGGCGCTGTTCCTGCGGCTCGGTCTGTCGGTCGACCTGACGCAGTCCTACGAGACGATCGGGGACAAGGCCCGTCGTACGGCTCAGCGGGCCTACTTGCGCAGCCTTGCGAGAAACGAGGCGTACGCGGTCGAGGCGCCGACCCTCTGGGACGTCGACTTCCAGACCGCGGTGGCCCAGGCCGAGCTGGAGGACCGCGAGATGCCGGGCGCGTACCACCGGCTGGCCTTTCACGGTCCGACGTCCGACGTGCACATCGAGACCACCCGCCCCGAGCTGTTGCCCGCGTGCGTCGCGCTGGTCGCGCATCCCGACGACGAGCGCTACCAGCCGCTGTTCGGCACCACCGTCACGACGCCGCTGTTCGGGGTGAGCGTCCCGGTCCTCGCGCACCGGCTCGCGCAGCCCGACAAGGGCTCGGGCATCGCGATGATCTGCACCTTCGGCGACACCACCGACGTGACCTGGTGGCGAGAGCTCGATCTGTCCGTGCGCACCGTGGTGGGTCGCGACGGCCGTTTCCTGATGGAGGCGCCCGAGGGGGTCGGCGAGCCGTATGCCGAGCTGGCGGGCAAGAACGTCAAGCAGGCGCAGAAGCGCATCGTCGAGCTGCTCACCGACAGCGGCGAGCTGGTCGGCGAGCCGAAGGCGATCCAGCACCCGGTGAAGTTCTACGAGAAGGGCGACCGGCCGTTGGAGATCGTGGCGAGCCGCCAGTGGTACCTGCGCAACGGCGGCCGTGACAAGGACCTGCGGGACGCGCTGGTGGCCCGCGGGCACGAGGTGACCTGGCACCCGTCGTTCATGCGCTCGCGCTACGAGAACTGGGTCGAAGGTCTCAACGGTGACTGGTTGATCAGCCGGCAGCGCTACTTCGGGGTGGCCTTCCCGCTGTGGTATCGGCTCGACGACGCCGGTGAGCCGGTCTACGACCCGCCACTGGTGCCACGAGAGGACGAGCTGCCGATCGACCCGACCAGCCAGGCGCCCGAGGGCTTCTCGGAGGACCAGCGCGGGGTGCCCGGCGGCTTCGTCGCCGACCCCGACGTGCTCGACACCTGGGCCACGAGCTCGCTCACGCCTCAGCTGGCCGGTGGATGGGAGGACGACCCGGACCTGTTCGCGCGCGTGTTCCCGTACGACCTGCGCCCGCAGGGCCACGACATCATCCGCACCTGGCTGTTCTCGACCGTGGTCCGCAGCCACCTCGAGCACGGCAGCGTGCCGTGGACCAACGCAGCGCTGTCCGGGTGGATCCTCGACCCGGACCGCAAGAAGATGAGCAAGAGCAAGGGCAACGTCGTCACCCCGATGGGCCTGCTGGAGCAGCACGGGAGCGACGCGGTCCGCTACTGGGCGGCCGGCGGCCGGCTCGGCGTCGACACTGCCTTCGACGAGGGGCAGATGAAGGTCGGCCGACGCCTCGCGGTCAAGCTGCTCAACGCGAGCAAGTTCGCACTGGGCTTTCCCGAGGCCCCGCCGGGGCCGGTCACCGAGCCGGTCGACCGCGCCCTGCTCGCCGGGCTCGCGACCGTGGTCGAGCAGGCCACGACGGCGTTCGACCGCTATGACTACGCACGGGCGCTCGAGGTCACCGAGGCGTTCTTCTGGTCGTTCTGCGACGACTACATCGAGCTGGTCAAGGGACGGGCCTACAGCGAGGGGGAGCCGGCCGACTCGGCCAACCGCGCGCTCCGGACCACGCTCGACGTTCTCCTGAGGCTGTTCGCACCGGTGCTCCCGTTCGCGACGGAGGAGGTGTGGTCCTGGTGGCGCGAGGGCTCGGTGCACGCACAGCCCTGGCCGACGCCCGAGCCGACCCGAGGTGATCCCGAGGTGTTGCGGGCTGCTGCCCGAGTTCTCGGAGAGGTGCGTAAAGCCAAGAGCGCCGCCAAGACGACCCAGCGCACCCCGGTCCTGCGCCTCGACGTGCACGGGCCGGTGGCGCTCCTCTTGGACGCCGAGGTGGACCTGCGCAACGCCGCCGTCGTCACCGGTGACCTGCGCTTCACCGAGGGTGAGCACGCGGTCGAGCTCGAGCTGGGCGAGGCGCCGCCCAAGCCGTCATGACGCCGCTCCAGACCGTCACCCAGGCGCTCGCCGGTCGATTCCCGAGCGAGCAGCACATGGTCCCGGACCTGGATCGCATCCGGCTGCTCACCGACCTGATGGGCGATCCGCAGCGGGCCTACCCGGCGGTGCACCTGACCGGCACCAACGGCAAGACCAGCACGGCGCGGATGGTTGACGCCCTGCTGGCCGCGTTCGGTCTGCGTACCGGCCGCTACACCAGCCCGCACCTGACCAGCCCGACCGAGCGGATCTGTTTGGACGGCAGGCCGCTGAGCGACGAACGGTTCGCCGAGGTCTACGCCGAGGTTGCCCCGTTGGTCGACCTGGTCGACAGCCGCTCCGCCCACCCGGTCACCTTCTTCGAGGTGCTCACCGCGATGGCGTTCGCCGCGTTCGCCGACGCGCCGGTCGACGTCGCCGTGCTCGAGGTCGGGCTCGGCGGGCTGTGGGACGCCACCAACGTCGTCGACGCGCAGACCTGCGTCGTGCTGCCCGTGGGTCTGGACCACGTCCCGCTGCTCGGCACCACGGTCGCCGAGATCGCGGCCGAGAAGGCCGGGATCATCACGGCCGGGGCGACCGTGGTGATGGCCGCGCAGGAGGTCGAGGCCGCGACCGTGCTGCTGGCCCGGTGCGCCGAGGTCGGGGCGACCGTTGCGCGTGAAGGTCTGGAGTACGGGGTGCTGGAGCGACGCGCCGCGGTCGGGGGCCAGCTGCTGAGCCTGCAGGGCCTGGCCGGTGTCTACGACGAGATCCTTCTGCCGCTGCACGGCGCTCACCAGGCGGCGAACGCGGCGGCGGCGCTGGCCGCGGTCGAGGCGTTTCTCGGGGGAGGCACCCAGGGACGGATCGACGTGGACGCGGTGCGTGAGGGCTTCGCGGCGGTCCGGAGCCCCGGCCGGCTGGAGGTGCTGCGCTCCGGGCCTACGGTGCTGGTCGACGCCGCCCACAACCCGCCGGGCATGATCGCCTCGGTGGCGGCGCTGACCGACGCCTTCGCGTTCACGTCCCTGGTCGTCGTGCTGGCTTGCCTGGGCGACAAGGACGTACGGGGGATGCTGGAGGCCTTGGAGCCCGCCGTGACCGCCGTCGTGGTGAGCACGGTCTCCTCGCCGCGGGCGATGTCGGTCGACGATCTTTCCGCGCTCGCCGTCGAGGTGCTCGGCGAGGAACGAGTGCACATCGAGGACCGCCTCGACGACGCGATCGACACCGCGGTCCGCCTGGCCGAGGACGACGGCGGCTACGGCTCGGGCGGCGTGCTGGTCACCGGCTCCGTCGTGACGGCGGGTGAGGCTCGAAGACTGCTGGCCAGGTAGCAGGCGTTGGGGATCTTGGACGGCGTTTCCGGGCCAAGATCACCAACGCTTGATAGCCTCGGGACTTCTGACCGCATGCATGAAGGAGCTTTCCGCGTGGCCACCGAGCGCACCCTCGTCCTCGTCAAGCCCGACGGCGTCCGCCGCGGCCTCGTCGGCGAGGTGCTGTCCCGCCTCGAGGCCAAAGGTCTCACCCTGGTCGCGCTCGAGCTGCGGACGCTGGACCGCGAGACCGCCGAGAACCACTACGGCGAGCACCGCGAACGTCCGTTCTTCGGCGAGCTGGTCGACTTCATCACCGGTGGGCCGCTCGTCGCGCTCGTGGTCGAGGGCCCGAACGCCGTCACCGGCACCCGCCGCCTGATGGGTGTCACGAACCCGGTCGAGGCGACGCCCGGCTCGATCCGCGGCGACTACGCCCTGGAGATCGGCGAGAACCTGGTGCACGGCTCCGACTCGACCGACTCGGCCGCGCGAGAGATCGGGCTGTTCTTCCCGGCTCTGTGATCGGCAGCCTTGGGTGAGCCTGGCTGCCGTTCTAGGCACCGCCCTGTTCGAGATCGTGGCAGGCGCGGCCGAAGCAGTCACCGATCACGTCGGCTCCGGGCCAGCGCCGTGCACGACCGAGCGCACGCCCGGTCCAGGCCCGTCCGACCTCTCGCCCGCCGCTCAGCAGCACCAGCTCGCCGAGGTCCTGCTCGACCAGCCGGGCGACGACCAGGTCGAGCGCCCGCGTCCTTAGGGTGACCGGCACGTCCAGCCGCACCCGGACCCTGGCCCTCGCGAGCTGGTCCTGCGTCCAGGCCCGGTCGTGGGAGGTGCGTACGGCGAGGTCGCCGTCCAGGAGCAGCGGGCCGGGTGCGTCCACGAGGACGTCGGGCAGAGCCGGGTTGTGCGCGCCGCGTCGCAGCGACGGTTCCGGGACCAGCTGAGCGAGCCGGGCTGTCTCGAACACCTTTGCGTCACGGTCGGCCTGCGTCCTCGGCGCCCACGACGGGCCGTCGTGCCAGGCGACGGCGTGACGTTCGTGCACGAGCAGGGCGCCGGCGTTCCAGGCCCGATAGGCCAGGTCCCAGTCCTCGCCTCCGTAGCCGACGTAGCGCTCGTCGAACCCCGCGAGGTCGGACAGCAGTGAGCGTCGGCAGGCCATCACCGCCGAGATCACGAAGCGGAAGCTGCGCCCGTCAGCGTCGAGCAGGTCCCGGGTCTGCGCATAGCCGTCGATCAGCCAGGCGGGTTCCGGCAGCTCGGCCCCGTCACCGGACAGGTCGGCGTGACGCCGCCGACCGACGGCCAGCACGTCCGGCGAGGCGGCGACCCGCGCGGTCAGCGCGGCGAGGTAGCCGGGTTCGGGGACGGTGTCGGCGTCCAGGAAGGCGAGCACGGGGGCGCTCGTCGCACGGGCGCCCAGGTTGCGGGCGGCCGCGGCGCGAAAGCCGCGGTCCTGCTGCGTCACCACCCGGACGCCGTCCGGCACCTGCGGCGGGGTCGGGGAACCGTCGTCCGCGACCACCACCTCGTACGGGGCAAAGGTCTGCACGGCGAGGGCAGCCAGGGTGCGAGCCAGCTGAGCCGGCTGCTCGTAGTGGGTCACGACGACCGCCACCGGCAGCGACGGGACCTCCGGGAGCAGGTCCCAGCGGTTGCCGGGCACGAGGCCCGCGTGGGTCATCGGGAAGCGTCTCGTGCGACGGACCCGAACAGCTCGGCGTAGGCGCGGCCCACGTCCGGACGGGGCGGAGCCTGCGTCAGCCACGTGCCGGAGGGGTCCTGGAGCAACGCGCAGACCGAAGCGCGCAGGTCGGTGCTGACGCCGACCGTGCCGGGCCACCGTCGGTCCAGCTCGTCGACGTAGGGGCCGGGGGTGGCGACCGGACGGCGCCCACAGGCGAGCCAGGTGTGCAGCGAGGCGGACGCTCCTCGGGTGGCGTAGGCGGCGACCGGCACGGTGACCGAGAGCGCAGCGGCGTGCAGGTCGGCCTCGCTCAAAGGGCCGGTGACTATCAGCGCCACCCCGGCCCGTCGCGCCTGTTCTCGCAGTTTTGGGAGATCACTGCCGGGGCTCGGCGCGCCGAGCGCGACGACGGTTGCGCCCGTCCCTCGGGCGGCGTCGATCGCGCGGTCGTGACCCTTGCCCGGGTAGACGAAGCCGAGCACCCCCACGCTCGGTCGTGCTGCCCAGCCGGGGCGCGGTCCGGCTGCAACCAGCGGCTCGACCGGGAGCGGGACCGTCGTCGCGTCCCGGTCCAGCAGGGCCACCACCCGGTCTGCCTCGTGCGCGGAGCAGACGGCCAGGGCGTCCGCGCGCGCGGCGACCCGTCGGTAAGTCGTAACCCTGCGGGCGTCCCGGGCAGGGTCCGGGTCGCTGCCGGGGACGTCGTGCAGCGTGACGACCAACGGACCCTTGAGGCCCGAGGCCCAGGCGAGGAAGGCCTCGGCGGCAGAGGCCACGTCGGCCCCGAACAGGGCGTCGGTGAACGGCACCCAGGTCACGACCTTGTCGGCTGCGGTCACCGTGCACACGGGGCTCAGCGTGCGGACGAGGGTGAGCCCGACCCCCTGACGCCGGACGAGGTCCGCGACCTGCTCGGCGTGCCGGACGGCACCGTGGTGCTCCGGGCCGGGGACGACGGCCAGCACCCTCACGTCAGCTGCCAGCGTCCGCCGGGGTCCCGCCGGGCGAGGCCCTGCTGCTCGTACGCCAGGAGCCAGCCGACCATCGGCCACCAACCCCAGCGGTCGAAGAAGACGCCGGCGTTGCGGACCACCTCGGTGACGGCGGCGGTGCCCGGCGCGTGGTGCTGGTGGTAGGCCCAGGCCCCGCCGACCCACCAGCTTGGGACGCCGGCGGCGACTGCCCGGTGGCCGAGGTCCGTGTCCTCCCCGCCGTAGCCCACGTAGTCCTCGCAGAACCCGCCGACGCGGTCCCAGGTCTGCTGGCTGCAGGCGAAGGACAAGGACCAGAACAGGTCTGGGTCGGTGGCGGGCCACACCTCGTCCTCGGCCGGCACCGGTCGGGCGGGGTGCGGACGTCCTAGCTGGGACACGTCGCTGGGATAGCCGCCGGTGGCCGCGGGCGGGAGGTAGGCGACCGGACCGAGGAGCAGCCCGTCATGGGTCTTCGCGGCCTCGGCGTAGCGCGCCAGCGTCGTCGGTGCCGGCAGGCAGTCCACGTCGAGCAGGACCAGCAGGTCGGCGCCGGCGGCGGCTCGGACCCCCGCGTTGCGCGCGGCGGCGAGCGGCAGGGAACCGTCCACCCGAGGCAGTGCCACCACCTCTGCTCCCGGGACCAGACCGGCGACCTGCGGGTCGTCCATCGCGACGACGACGTGCCGCCACGGCTGCAGGGTGCTCCGGTCGAGCGCCGCGAGCTGCCGCTGCAGGTGCTCGTGCCGCCCGTGGACGATGGTCACGACCGCCACGCGGGTCACCGTGCGGCCAGCTCGTCGAGCAGCGTCGCCGCCCGCTGTGCACCCCGGCCGTCCGACCACTGGTCCCAACGGTCCGGGAGGGCGCGGGCTTGTTTTAGGAGCCCGGGCCACGCCGCAGCCTCCGGCCACCGGTCGACGACGACCGCGAGGCCGGCTCGGCGCAAGGCCTCGGCGTTGGCGCGCTGCTCGTCGTACGGCCGGGGCTGTGCGACGACGACCGCCGGCCGACGGGCGGCCGCGACCTCCGCGAGGGCGTTCTGGCCCGCGTGCGTGATGACGACATCGGCGCCCTGGAGCAGCGGCCACACGTCGCTGGCGCCGCCCGTGGCCGCGGTCCGGTCGACGGTCCAGCCGGGCAGCGACGGCAGGTCGGGCGCACCGCCGTCGCCGCCCCACAGCACGACTGCCCGTCCCTCGTCCGGCGCCTCGGAGCGGGCGCGTCCGTCGAAGCGGGAGAGAGCTCCGACGTGCCAGGTCTTCGTCAACCAGTCTTGCGGCCACCAAGGCTCCGGCAGCGTCACCGGCCAGGGAGCCAGCAGCGCGTCGGCGAGGTCGTACGCCGTGCGGTGCGCCCGGTCGTCACGCCGACCGCGCATCGCCGCCACCACGACCGGCACCCCCATCGCTCTCACCAGGACGGCCACCTCGACCGACACGTCGACGACCATCAGTGACGGGTGCTCGGTCTCGACCCACGAGGCGATCGTCGCCGTCCGGCTCCGGAGCCCCGGGTGGTGCCGGGGTGCCCAGTGCAGGGTCCCGCCGGCGGTGACGTCACGATCGTCCCCGGTCGGCAGGTCGTCCGCCAGCGTCACCCACCGACCCCCGAACGTCGGGGGCACACCGAGCGTGGAGAGCCCGGTCACCGGGGTCCGCAGGTGCGCAGCGATGCAGCTCAGCCGTTGACGGTGGCCCGCACCGTGGGAGTGCACGTACCAGCCGATCACGCCGCCCGCTCGACCTGCTGCTCGGCGTACAGCCGCTCGTAACCGTCCACCATCGTGTCGACCGAGCAGGTCGACACGGCCCGTCGCCGTGCCGCGTGCCGGCTGAGACCGACCGCCTCGACGAGGGCGTCGGCGAGCGCCGCCACGTCGTCGGACTCGACCAGGCGCGCGCAGAAAGGGTCGACGAGCTCGGGCAGCGCGCCACGGGCGAAACCGGCGACCGGTGTGCCGCAGGCGAGGGACTCCGCGACCACCAGCCCGTACGGCTCCTCCCAGCACGGGGTGACCAGGCTGGCGGCGGAGCTGCCCACCAGCTGGACGAGATCGTCGGTGCGCAGGTGGCCGACGTACTCGACGTCGCCGCCGAGCCACGGTGCGACCTGCGTGTCGAACCACGCCCGGTCGAGCATCGGCCCCGCGAGGCGCAGCGGCACCCCGGCGCGGCGCGCGGCGCGTACGGCCAGGTGCGCGCCCTTCTCCGGGACGAGGCGTCCCGACCACACCGCCGCGCCACCGCCGGGCCCGGCCACCCACCGGGTGGTGTCCACCCCGTTGCGCACGACCGTCGCGTCGGGCACCACGTGCCGCCAGGCGTGCGCGGTGTGCTCGCTCACCGCCGCGAACACGACCGGGCAGCGGCGCGGCGCCTGGATCGCGGACTCGAGCCACGGGGTCGGCGGGGTGTGCAGCGCCGTCACGACCGGGACGCGCAACGAGGAGGCCATCGCCACCGGCAGGTAGTGCAGCGAGTTGTTGTGGACCAGGTCCAGACCGGTGTCGGCCAGGTCGAGCATGAGCGACAGGTAGGCGTGGTGCTCCTGGAGCCACCGTTCCGGCGTCATGCTCACGTCTGCCCGGGCGGCCTCGGACAGGACCGGGAACTGGACCGGCAGCTCGTGGATCCCGAGGGCCGGGTCCGAGCCGGGTGCGGCGAAGACGGTGACGTCGTGCCCACGCGCCTTCAGCCCGTGCGCGAGGCTCCAGGTGTGCGCCTCGAGACCGCCCGCGAACGGCTCGCTCACCGGGAAGCGCACCGAGGCGATCAGCCCGATCCTCATGCCGCCACCTGCTCGTAGAGTGCTGTGTGCGCCTCGGCCAGCCGGGTGCGCTGTCGTGCCCGGTCGGCGCGGGAGACCTGCCATCGGGGGCGTTCGTCATACGCGCGGCGCAGTGCAGCCGCCAAGGAACCGGGAACCTCGCGGTCGTAGCGCAGGTGCGGCTGCTGCTCACTGAGGTAGCCGACCCGGGAGGCGACGACCGTGGTGCCGAGATCGGCGCAGGCCTCTAGGAACCCGGAGTGCGTGCCGTGCCGGTAGGGGAGCACGAGCACGTCGAGCTCTCGGAGCCGGTCCCAGAGCGCGTCGTCGGTGAGCCTGCGCGCGGGCGTGGGGGAGAGCCGTCCGCCCAGCTCCTGCAGCGTCCGCGTCAGCTCGTCGCGCGCCGACGACGGGTCGTTGCCGGCTCGGGGCTTGTCGTGCAGGCCCACCACGAAAGTGTCTCGGCGTGGACGAGGCCGGAGCCGGTCGAGCGGCACGACGTGCGGGTGCGGCAGCACGGCCGCAGCGCGTCCCCACCGTTGCTCGATCTCTGCGGCGGCGCCGGGCGTGAGGGTGAGGACAGCCGCGGCAGCAGCCACCAGGACCGCGAGCGCGGACAGGTGAGCCGCCTGGTCGGACAGGTGCGGGTTGGCCAGGTCGTGGACGGTGAGCACCAAGGGGCAGCCGATCTCCGCCAGCGTCTGCACGATCCCGGCCAATTCCGCCTCGCTCAGGTGCTCAAAACCGAAGTGCACGTGCAGCACGTCCGGACGCTGCCGACGCAGCCACCCGGGGTCGAGCACGCGTGACGGCCACCACTGACCCGCCGGCGCTCCCGGCACCGGGGGGTCGGGCAGGCGCAGCACCGACCCGGGGCCGTCGAGCGGCTCCAGGTGGGCGACATAGGGGTGGTCGCACGGGACAGATGCGACATGCAGCGGGCGGACGATCGGGGGCCTCCTCGGCGGCAGGGACTCGCGGCCCCTACCCCCCACCTGTCCGCTGACCCCCCCCGGGGGGGGTGGGGGGTCGAACGCCGTCGACAGGGCAGGGTGCTGACGTGTCCCGACGGCTGCACTATCGCGACTTCTACGAGGGGCCGGCTGCCCACCCTGCCGCGGAGCGGCGGGCCGACCAGCCGCTCGCCATGGTCCACGGCAACTGCCAGGCCGAAGCGCTGCGGGTCCTGCTGGACGGCTCGGCGACCTTCGGCTGGCAGGTCGTGCGGGTGCCGCCGGTGCACGAGCTGACCGAGGACGACCTTCCGTCGCTCGACGCCCTGCTGGCGCGGTGCACGCTGCTGGTGGCGCAGCCGGTGCGGGACGGCTACCGCGGCTTGCCGCTCGGCACCCGGGAGGTGGCCGAGCGGTCCGGCGCGACGGTCCTGCGGTTCCCGGTGGTCCGCTGGTCCGGCCTGTACCCGTGGCAGGCGATCGTCCGGGTGCCTGACGGCGCCGAGCCGCCGTTGGTGCCCTACCACGACCTCCGGACCTTGACCGGACGTGAGCCCGGGGCGGTCGATCTCGTCGCCGTCGCCCAGGCCTCCGCGGACGAGCTGGCCCGGCGTGAGCAGCGTGACACGGACGTCGCCGTCTCAGACCTGCTCCTCGGGCTCGGTGCGGGCGCTGTCCACGTGCTGAACCATCCGGGGAACGGCTTGCTGATCGAGCTCGCCCGCCGGGTCCAGGCTGCGCTGGGTCGGCCCGTCGACGCGCAGGACCCTGGACGTGAGCTGCTCGGTCGGATCCGCGCCCCGCTCGAGCCCGTCGTGCTCGACGCGCTCGGGCTCGACGCCCCGCCGCGGGAGCACTGGCTGGTCGACGGCGCACAGCTGCCCGCCGAGGAGGTCGCGGCGGCGCACCGGGCGTTCTACGCCGCTCGCCCCGACGTGGTTGCTGCCGGCCTCGTTCGCCACGGACCGCGTCTCGCCTCGCTCGGGCTGGCCTGACGCCCGTACCCTGGGCTCATGTCTGTGGAGAGTCTGTTCCCGCGTCTGGAGCCGTTGCTGGCCCAGGTGCAGAAGCCCATCCAGTACGTCGGGGGCGAGCTCAACAGTCAGGTCAAGCCGTGGGAGGACTGCGACGTCCGCTGGGCGATCATGTATCCCGACGCTTACGAGGTGGGGCTCCCCAACCAGGGCGTCATGATCCTTTACGAGGTGCTCAACGAGCAGCCCGGCGTGCTGGCCGAGCGCACCTACAGCGTCTGGCCGGACCTTGCCGACAAGATGCGCGAGGCGGGGGTCCCGGCGTTCACCGTCGACGGTCACCGGCCGGTCCGTGCCTTCGACGTGCTCGGTGTGAGCTTCTCCACCGAGCTCGGCTACACCAACCTGCTGGAGCACCTCGACCTCGCCGGCATCCCGCTGCACGCTGTCGACCGCACCGAGGCCGACCCGATCGTGCTGGCTGGCGGGCACGCGGCTTTCAACCCCGAGCCGATCTCGGACTTCGTCGACGCGGTCGTGCTCGGCGACGGGGAGGAGGCGGTCCTGGAGATCACCGCCACGCTGCGCCAGGCCAAGGCCGACGGTGCGTCCCGCGCGGAGACGCTGATGCGGCTCGCTCTCGCCGGCGGCGTCTACGTTCCGTCGCTGTACGACGTCACCTACGGCGATGACACAGGCGACCGTCGCATCGCGGCGGTCACGCCGCACGACGGCGTTCCCGCGCAGGTGAGCAAACGTACGACGATGGACCTGGACGCCTGGCCCTACCCGAAGCAGCCGCTGGTCCCGCTCGCCGAGACCGTGCACGAGCGCATGAGCGTGGAGATCTTTCGTGGCTGCACGCGTGGCTGCAGGTTCTGCCAGGCAGGGATGATCACGCGGCCTGTGCGCGAGCGCTCGATCACCGGGATCGGCGAGATGGTCCAGGCCGGCCTCGCAGCCAGCGGTTACGAGGAGGTCGGGCTGCTGTCTCTGAGCAGTGCTGACCATTCCGAGATCGGGGCCATCACCAAGGGCCTTGCCGACCGTTACGAGGGGACGCAGACGTCGTTGTCGCTCCCGTCGACCCGGGTCGACGCGTTCAACATCGACCTGGCTCAGGAGCTGTCTCGCAACGGGCGTCGTTCAGGCCTGACCTTCGCCCCCGAGGGCGGCAGCGAACGGCTGCGCAAGGTCATCAACAAGATGGTCAGCAAGGACGACCTGATCCAGACCTGCGCCACCGCGTACGGCGCGGGCTGGCGCCAGGTCAAGCTCTACTTCATGTGCGGTCTGCCGACCGAGACCGACGAGGACGTCCTCGAGATTGCCGACATGGTCAAGGACGTGATCCGAGAGGGGCGCAAGGCGGCCGGGAGCAACGACGTCCGATGCACCGTCTCGATCGGCGGCTTCGTCCCCAAGGCGCACACCCCGTTCCAGTGGGTCGGGCAGGCGCACCACGAGGTCGTCGATGCCCGGCTCCGGCTGCTGCGCGACGCGATCCGCTCCGACCGCAACCTCGGCAAGGCGATCGGTTTTCGCTACCACGACGGCAAGCCCGGGATGGTCGAGGGGCTGCTGGCCCGCGGCGATCGCCGGGTCGGGCGGGTCATCGAGGCGGTCTGGCGCGACGGCGGACGCTTCGACGGGTGGAGCGAGCACTTCTCCTACGACCGGTGGGTCCAGTGCGCCGAAGCCCAGCTGGAGCCGCTGGGTGTGTCGCTGGAGTGGTTCACCACCCGGGAGCGCACCGAGGACGAGATCCTGCCCTGGGACCACCTGGACGCCGGTCTGGACCGCGAGTGGCTGTGGGAGGACTGGCAAGAGGCGCTCGCCGAGCAGGACCTGGACGACTGCCGCTGGATCCCGTGCTTCGACTGCGGCGTCTGCCCGCAGCTCGGGACCGAGATCCAGGTCGGTCCGACCGGCAAGACGCTGCTGCCTCTCACCCCCGTCTGACCTTCTCCTCCGCGTGATCATGAACCGTGAGCGGCCGCGGTGCACTCTGACCTCATGATCACGGGGGGAGGGCCCCCTACCCTGACCGCATGGCCAGACGCACCCCGGAGGGGCCCCCGCCGCCGCTGGCGGTGCAGAAGCTGCGGCTGCGCTACACCAAGCGCGGCCGGCTCCGGTTCACCAGCCATCGCGACATCGCCCGCGCCTTCGAGCGGGCGCTGCGCCGGGCGCAGGTGCCGATGGCCTACTCGGCCGGCTTCAGCCCGCACCCCAAGGTCAGCTGGGTCGGCGCCGCGCCGACCGGCGTTGCTTCCGAGGCGGAGTACGTGGAGATCTCCGTCGTGCGCAGGGTCGATCTCGAGCAGCTGCGGACGGCGCTCGACGAGAGCCTGCCGGACGGCCTGGACGTGGTGGAGGTCGTCGAGGCGCCGGTCGGCACCAACCTCCCGGACCGGTGCCAGGCGTCGCAGTGGGAGATCGTCCTGCCCCAGGTGGACGCGGCCGAGGCCGAGCGCGCCCTGACCCTTTTCCTGGCCGCGGAGCAGGTGGGTGTCGAGCGCCTCGGCAAGAACGGGATGCGGACGCTCAACGCGCGGGAGCCCGTGCGTAGCGCGCGCATCACCGCAGATCCGCCCGGTTGTGCAACACTCCACCTGGTCGTACAGCATGTGACGCCTGCCGTGCGACCCGACGACGTCCTCACCGGGATCAGGCTCGTGGCCGGGCTCGTGACGCCGGTGGCCCCAGCGGCCACCCGCATCCGACAAGGGCCGCTGACCGAGACCGGCGAGGTGGGAGACCCGTTCGCACCCGACCGAGCGCTCGCTGACACAGCGGAGCCGGAAGGGGAAACGCGACAGGATCCCCGCCCCGACAAGGTCGCCGCCGGCGGACCGGCCCCCCAGGGCTGACCGCACACCAGACTTCCCGGCGACGGCCAACCGGCCGGCACCGGCACCTTCACACCTCGGGTCGGCACGCACGCGTCAGCGGGTCGGCCGGACGGAGCCCCGTGCTCGACGACAACACGACCAGCGACACCACCCCGAACGACACCGGCCCGAACGGCGACGGCGACTCGCCGCCCGTGAAAGCCGTGCGACGCCGGCGGGCCACCAAGGCCACTTCGGCTCCCCTGGCCGAAGGCGCCGTCGCGGACGCACCCGGAGCCGGGGACCCGGCGCCTGCGGGTGAGGACGCAGCAGCCACGCCGGTGAAGCGCACCCGCAAGGCACCGGCGAAGCGGGCGGCGAAGGTCGTCGCTCCCGCTGCTGACGGTGACGTCTCCGGGGAGACGCCCGCGGGCGTGCCGCCGGAGCACACCCCGGCCGAGGGCGGCTCCGCCGAGGCGGACGCCCCGGTCAAGCGGGCGCCGCGCAAGCGCGCCACGAAGGCGGCAGCGCCGCCGATCACCGCCGCCGCCGACGCGAGCACCGACCAGGCCCCGGTCGACCAGGACGCGAAGCCGGTCACCGAGGCCGACGGGTCGTCGACCGAGGACCAGGCCGACACGGCCCCGCGTACGCGAAGCCGCCGACGCGCCCCCGCTGCCGTCGCCTTCCAGGCCCCCGACGCCGGGCAGCAGACTCCTGCGCACGTTTCGTCGGCTGCCGACGGCGAGACGGCCGAGGACGAGCCGACGGACGCCGCCGAGCAGCCGGCCGCACCGCGTCGCCGTCGCCGAGCAGGGACCTCGGGCGTGGTCTCGCCGGGAGCGCTCGCCCCTGTCCTGCTCGAGCCGTCCGCGGCGCCGGCCGCTGACGCCGAGCCGGACGAGGACGACGAGAGTCCCGAGGCAGAGGACCAGGACGACGACCGCCCCAAGCGTCGCCGTCGTGGTCGACGTGGACGCGGCGGAGCCTCCCGCCAGGAGGGTTCTGACAACGGGGACGACGGGGACGACGCCGAGGGCGGCGCCCCCGAGCAGGCTTCGCCCGGTGAGGCCGACGCGTCCGAGGAGGACGAGGGCAGCACCCGTCGTCGGCGCCGGCGCCGGCGCGGTGGCGGAGGGGGTGGCGCCGAGGACGACGGGGACGACGGCGTCCCGACCGTCACGCACGTCCGCGAGCCGCGCGAGCGTCAGCAGCGGGTCCGCGGTGCGAGCGCTGCGGACGAGGACGGCGTCCGTGGGATCTCCGGCTCCACCCGGATGGCCGCGAAGCGGGCACGTCGCCAGGAGGGCCGCGACTCTGGTCGCAAGCGGCCTCCGGTGCTGTCCGAGGCCGAGTTCCTGGCGCGCCGCGAGGCCGTCGAGCGCACGATGGTCGTCCGTCAGCAAGGCGACCGTACGCAGATCGCCGTCCTGGAGGACGGCGTGCTGGTCGAGCACTACGTGACCCGTGCGAGCGCCCAGGCGTTCGCCGGCAACGTCTACCTCGGCCGTGTGCAGAACGTGCTGCCCTCGATGGAGGCGGCGTTCCTCGACATCGGCAAGGGCAAGAATGGCGTGCTCTACGCGGGGGAGGTCAACTACGAGCTGGCCGGGTCTGGCCCCCGCAAGATCGAGTCGGCGCTCAAGAGCGGCCAGGAAGTCCTGGTCCAGGTCAGCAAGGAGCCGATCGGGCACAAGGGCGCGCGTCTGACGTCCGCGGTGAGCCTGCCGGGCCGCTACCTGGTCTACGTCCCGACCGGCTCGATGACCGGGATCAGCCGCAAGCTGCCCGAGCAGGAGCGCGCACGCCTCAAGGCCATCCTGAAGAAGGTCGTGCCGGACGACGCGGGCGTCATCATCCGTACGGCCGCCGAGGGTGCGTCCGAGGCCGAGATCTCCGCCGACGTCGAGCGTCTCCAGGGGCAGTGGGAGCAGATCCTCGAGAAGGCGAAGAAGGGCGGCGCGCCGAAGCAGCTGCACGCCGAGCCCGACCTCGTCGTCCGGGTGGTCCGTGACGTCTTCAACGAGGACTTCGCGAGCCTCGTCGTCCAGGGTGACAGCGAGTGGGACACCATCCGGGAGTACGTCGAAGGCGTCGCGCCCGACCTCGCACCGAGACTGTCCCGGCACACGGCCGAGAAGGACGTCTTCGCCGAGCACCGCGTCGACGAGCAGCTGGCCAAGGCGCTGGACCGCAAGGTGTGGCTGCCGTCCGGCGGGTCGTTGGTGATCGACCGGACCGAGGCGATGGTCGTCGTCGACGTCAACACCGGAAAGTTCGTCGGCAAGGGCGGCAACCTGGAGGAGACTGTCACCCGCAACAACCTCGAGGCGGCGGAAGAGATCGCTCGCCAGCTCAGGCTCCGCGACCTCGGCGGGATCATCGTCGTCGACTTCATCGACATGGTGCTCGAGAGCAACCGCGACCTCGTCGTACGCCGGCTCGTGGAATGCATGGGTCGTGACCGTACGAAGCACCAGGTTGCCGAGGTCACGTCGCTCGGGCTGGTGCAGATGACCCGCAAGCGGGTGGGCCAGGGGCTGCTGGAGAGCTTCAGCCACACCTGCGAGCGCTGCGAGGGCCGAGGCGTGGTCGTGTCCACCACGCCGGTCGACGCCCTCGACGCACCGGCCACCGACGACGCGCCGAGCCGCAGCCGTCGCGGACGTGGTTCCCGCGCCGAGACCCCGACCCCGCCGCCGGCCCCCGCGGTCGACGAGGAGGCCGCGCGTCGTGCCGTCGCCGCGGTCGCCGCCATCGCCCGGGCCTCGGCCAAGAGCGGCGACGCGCCGGTGGAGATCGACGACCTCGACGTGGGCGCGGTCGCGATCGCGCTCCAGGACGGTTCCGAGGAGCTGGGAGCGACGCCGTCGCCTGCCGAGGAGGCGCCGAGCCGACGAGCCCGCGGCGGTCGTCGTCGTTCCGGTCGTACAGCCGGCGCGGCTCCGGGGTCGGACCCCGGCGACACAGCGGACGCCGGGGACGAGCTTCGTGGCAACGAGGTGGCAGCCGGTCCTGACGTCGCCGCAGAGGTCACCACGCCGGCGTCGGACGCGCCGGTCCACGACGCGCCCGACGACGTGCCGGTCGCGAGCCCGGAGACGGTCCAGCCCGGCTCTGCGGTGGAGGAGCCGTCCCGGCCGACCCGCGGTGGCGGCCGTCGACGGGCCGGTCGAGGCGCGGGCGCTGCGCCCGACGTGGCCCCGCTGCCCGTGGCGGACCCGGTCAGCCCGCCCCCGACGGAAGCCGGTCCGCCGGACGACGTCGCGCCGGTCGACGAGCCCGCTCTGGTCCCCGAGGCCGAGCCCGCACCCGTCGAGGACACGGACAGCCCGGCTCCTTCGGCCCCGCGTCGTCGGCGACGGGCGACGTCCTGATCTTCGGCTCACCCCCTGGGGCGCGACGTTCGACGGTCCCCCGCCGCGTCGGCTAGCCTCAGGGGTCGCGTGCCGATCCTGGCCCGCCCTTGCACGTCCGACGGCCGCCCGCTCAGGGGCCCCGTCCCCCCAGACTCTCGAGGAGCTCCCCCGTGTACGCCATCGTCAAGACCGGCGGCAAGCAGCACAAGGTCGCCGTCGGTGACGTCGTCGAGGTCGAAAAGCTGGCTGGTGTCGCCGGTGGCACGCTCACGCTGCCCGCGCTGCTCCTGGTCGACGGCGAGACCGTCACCAGCGACGCCGACGCGCTCGCCAAGGTCACCGTCAGTGCCGAGCTCGTCGCCCACACCAAGGGTCCGAAGATCCGCATCCTGAAGTACAAGAACAAGACCGGTTACAAGAAGCGCATCGGTCATCGCCAGCAGCTGACGCAGGTCAAGGTCACCGGCATCGAGACGGGGAAGTAGCAGATGGCTCACAAGAAGGGCGCGAGCTCCTCGCGCAACGGTCGCGACTCCAACGCCCAGTATCTCGGGGTGAAGCGCTTCGGCGGTCAGGTCGTCAAGAGCGGCGAGATCATCGTCCGGCAGCGCGGCACGCACTTCCACCCGGGTGACCTGGTCGGGCGGGGCAAGGACGACACGCTGTTCGCCCTGGCTCCCGGCTCGGTCCTGTTCGGCAAGAAGCGCGGTCGCAAGACCGTCAACATCGTCCCGGTCGGTGCGCCGATCCCCGCAGCGGTCGGCTGACCGACCGAGCAACGGCCGCGCCGCCCGGCGCGCCCATGGCAAGTCGTGAAGGCGGGTCCGGCTCCGGCGGGACCCGTCTTCACGTGTGTGAGGAGCATCTGTGACCACGTTCGTCGACCGCGTCGTCCTGCACGTCGCCGCTGGTGACGGCGGGCACGGGTGCGCTTCGGTGCACAAGGAGAAGTTCAAGCCGCTCGGCGGGCCGGACGGGGCTGACGGGGGTCACGGCGGCGACGTCACGCTGGTCGTCGAGCACAACGTGACCACACTGCTCGACTTCCACTTCCACCCGCACCAGAAGGCCGGCAGCGGCAAGCCCGGGGCCGGCGACATGCGCAACGGCGCCAACGGCGCCTCCGTCGAGCTGCCGGTTCCGGACGGGACGGTCGTGCTGGACGCCGAGGGCAACCAGCTGGCGGACCTCGTGGGGGAGGGCACCCGGTTCGTGATCGCTCGCGGCGGGCGTGGTGGCCTCGGGAACGCGAGCCTTGCGACGACCAAGCGCAAGGCGCCCGGCTTCGCCCTGCTCGGCGAGCCCGGGGCGTCCGCCGACGTGGTGCTCGAGCTCAAGAGCGTCGCCGATGTGGCCCTCGTCGGCTTTCCGAGCGCTGGCAAGTCGAGCCTGATCGCCTCCATCAGCCAGGCCCGGCCCAAGATCGCCGACTACCCGTTCACCACCCTGGTGCCGAACCTCGGCGTCGTCGAGGCCGGCGGCACGGTGTTCACGGTCGCGGACGTCCCGGGCCTGATCCCCGGCGCGTCCGAGGGCAAGGGCCTGGGCCTGGAGTTCCTGCGTCACGTCGAACGCTGCGCGGTGCTCGTGCACGTCATCGACTGTGCGACGTACGAGCCCGGCCGCGACCCGGTCGCCGACCTGGACCTGATCGAGGCGGAGCTGGCGGCGTACAAGAGCGATCTTGCGCAGAGGCCGCGGCTGGTCGCGCTGAACAAGATCGACGTGCCGGACGCCCGGGACCTCGCCGAGATCGTGCGCGCGGACCTCGAGGAGCGGGGGCACCGGGTCTTCGACATCAGCGCGGTCAGCCACGAAGGACTGCGCGAGCTGTCGTTCGCGATGGCCGAGCTCGTCGCTGCGGAGCGCGCGTCCCGGCCGGTCGAAGAAGCGACCCGGATCGTGATCCGACCGACCGCCGTCGACGACGTCGGCTTCACCGTGGGCAAGGACAGCGAGGGTTTCGTCGTCGTCGGCGACAAGCCGCGGCGCTGGGTGCAGCAGACCGATTTCAACAACGAGGAGGCGGTCGGCTACCTCGCGGACCGGCTCGCGCGCCTTGGTGTCGAGAAGGCGCTGGCCGCGGCCGGGGCCGAGCCCGGCGCCTGGGTGACGATCGGCGACGTCGGCTTCGACTGGCAGCCGACCGAGCTGGAGGAGTTCGTCTCCGGGTTGAGGGGCCAGGACGCACGGGTCGAGGTCGACACGCGCGTGCGCGCAGACGAACGACGCAAGCTGAAGGACGTACGGCGGGCCGAGCGGCTCGGGCTCGACCTCGACGTCCAGTGACCTGGAGCGAGAGGTGACCAGGGACGCGGTCGCCTCGGCCCGGCGGGTCGTCGTCAAGGTCGGCTCCTCGTCGCTGACCACCGCCGCCGGCGGTCTGGACCCCGGCCGGCTCGGGTTGCTCGTGGACGCGCTGGCCGCCCGTACGCAGGAGGTGGTGCTGGTCTCCTCCGGGGCCATCGCCGCCGGGCTCGCACCGCTCGGGCTCGCGCGGCGACCTCGCGACCTGGCGACCCAGCAGGCCGCGGCGAGCGTGGGGCAGTCCCTGCTCGTGCAGGCCTACGCCGGTGCGTTCGGGGGGCACGGACGCACCGTGGGTCAGGTGCTGCTGACCGCCGACGACCTCGTCCGACGGGTGAACTACCGCAACGCGCAGACCACGTTCGACCGCCTGCTGGCGCTCGGCGTCGTGCCGGTCGTCAACGAGAACGACGCGGTCGCCACCGCCGAGATCCGCTTCGGGGACAACGACCGGCTGGCCGCGCTGGTGGCGCACGTCGTCCGCGCTGACGCACTCGTGCTGCTGTCGGACGTGGACGGTCTCTACGACCGCGCCCCGTCGCACCCGGACGCGCGCGCCGTCTCAGACGTCAGCGGACCTGACGACCTGGCCGGTCTCGACACGTCCGGGATGGGACCGGCCGGCGTGGGCGTCGGCGGGATGGCGAGCAAGGTCGACGCGGCCGGGATCGCGACGTCCGCCGGGATCCCGGTGATGCTCGGCTCGGCCCCGCAGGTGGCTGCGCTGCTCCAGGGCAGGGGCGGGACCTGTTTCTCGGTCACCGGGAGCCGCCGTCGCGGTCGGCTGCTCTGGCTCGCGCACGCCTCAGCCCCTGCGGGGCGGCTGCTCCTCGACGCCGGCGCCGTCCGTGCGGTGCGCGACCGGGGCTCCTCGCTGCTTCCCGCCGGGGTCACCTCGGTCGAGGGCGACTTCGTGGCGGGTGACCCGGTCGAGCTGCTGGGCCCCGACCGGATCCCGGTGGCGCGGGGACTGGTGGCCTACGACGCGGTCGAGGTGCCGGGGCTGCTGGGCCGGTCCACGCGCGAGCCCGGGCTGCGGGCGCTGGTGCACCGCGACGACCTCGTTCTGCTCTGACGTGTCGTCACGTGCGTGCGGGCGGCGTCGTCGGAGCGCCCGCAACCAGGTCCTGGACCCAGTCGCGCACGGGTCCCCACCGGGCGTCGAAGGCCCGAGCCCGGTCGGTGGCCTTCGCGGTGCGCTCGGCTCCGTAGAACTGCCGCGCCCACGGTGAGCCGGGTCGGGCGAGGCGCAGGGCGCAGACCAGGGCGACCAGCGGGACGAAGGTGCCCAGCAGCACGACCGCGTACTTCGCTTTGCGGACGCAGATCAGGACGGCCGCCGCGTGCACCAGCAGGACTACGGTCCCGCTGACCCGTACGACCAGCTCGGTCCCACCGACCGAGGACACGCCCAGGGGGCTGAAGCCGGCCAGCGCCAGGCCGAGGCAGGCAGCCGCGAGCGCGACCATGTTGACCGAGAGCCGGCCCTCGTCGGCCCAGTAGACGTCGGACAGGTGCAGGATCAGCGCGAACTCGTCCAGCACGAGCGACACCCCGACGCCGACCAGGACCCCGGCGACGCTGCGCCAGGCCAACGTGTCGTTCGCGACCCCCATGAAGGCGCCGGTCACCAGCAGCAGGATCCCGGGCACGGCGTGGTGCACGTGCGTCCCGTCGCCGGTCGCGCGGTCGTGGAAGGGACCACGACCGGCGCGGATCAGGCGCGTGATCGTGCGGGTGGCGAGGAAGGTGAGGACGAAGGCCAGGAACGCCAGCATCAAGGGCAGCTTGCCTGCCGCGAGGATGTCTCGGTGCCACCACTGGTCCATCGTCCCGAGGCTAGGCGTGAGGTCCTGTGCCTGCCCGTAGGCTCGGGGAATGAGTGAGGTCCTCGAGTCAGCACGTCGTGCCAAGACCGCAGCGGCCGCTCTGGCGCCGCTCAGCCGGGCCGCCAAAGACGCCGCGCTGCTCGCCATGGCCGACGCGCTGGAGGCGCACTCGGCCGACATCGTCACGGCCAACGCGGTCGACGTCGCAGCCTGCCCCCCCGGCCCGCTGGTCGACCGGCTGACGCTCACCCCGGGGCGGGTGACGGCGATGGCCGACGGGCTCCGGCACGTGGCGACGCTGCCCGACCCGGTCGGCGAGGTGGTCCGGGGCGGGGCGCTCGCGAACGGGCTCGAGCTGCGCCAGGTGCGGGTGCCGCTCGGCGTGGTCGGGATCGTGTACGAGGCCAGGCCCAACGTCACCGCCGACGCCGCCGGGCTGTGCGTCAAGAGCGGCAACGCGGTCCTGCTGCGGGGCAGCGCGAGCGCCTACGCGAGCAACAGCAAGCTCGTGGAGGTGCTCGCCGAGGCCGCGACGAAGGCCGGCCTGCCGGAGCACGCGATCCAGTTGGTCCCCGGCACCGACCGGTCCACCGTGACCGAGCTGATGAACGCCCGCGGGCTGGTCGACGTGATCATCCCGCGCGGCGGCGCCGGGCTCATCCAGGCCGTGGTGGAGGGCTCGACCGTCCCGGTGATCGAGACCGGGGTCGGCAACTGCACGGTCTACGTCGACGCGGACGCCGACCTCGACATGGCGGTCTCGATCATCGTTGACGCCAAGACCACCCGGCCGTCGGTCTGCAACGCCGCGGAGACGTTGCTCGTCCACGCTGACGTCGCGCTCGATTTTCTTCCTCGTGCGCAAAAAGCCCTCGAGGGGGTCACGCTGCATGCCGACGAGCGGGCTCTGTCGTTGTTGGACGGAGCCGTGCCGGCCGCCGACGAGGACTGGGCCACGGAATACCTCTCGCTCGACCTCGCGGTCGGGGTGGTCGACTCGCTGGAGCAGGCGACCGAGCACATCAGGCGGTGGGGGAGCGGGCACACCGAGGCGATCGTCACCCGTTCGCAGGCCGCGGCCCGCGCGTTCGTCAGCCGTCTCGACAGCGCTGCTGTGATGATCAACGCCTCGACCCGGTTCACCGACGGGGAGATGTTCGGCTTCGGCGCCGAGATCGGGATCTCGACCCAGAAGCTGCACGCGCGCGGGCCGATGGGGCTGCCGGAGCTGACCTCGACGACGTACGTGATGACCGGCGACGGACACGTACGGGGATGAACTGTCCGGATCCGTGAAGACCGTCGCCCTGCCCGGTGGAGGTCAGGTGCGGGCTGGACCGATGCGCGAGCTGGGCACGTACGACTTTGCGCTCCTGCTCGGAAAAGGCCCCGCAACGGGACCGCACCGCCGGGTCGCCTGGCCAGACTTCTGGGTGCCTCGCGACCGCGCCGACGTGCTGGACGCCCTCGCTGAGGTGCGCCGCCGGATCGCAGACGGGGAGGACGTGGCGGTGGGCTGCCGCGGGGGCGTCGGCCGCACCGGCACCGCGCTCGCCGCAATGGCCGTCCTGAACGGGCTGCCGGCGCCGGACGCCATGGCGTGGGTGCGCGGCATCTACCACCCGCGGGCGGTCGAGACGCCGTGGCAGCGTCGCTGGCTCGCCTGTCTGTGACCGGGGCGAGGGTCACGCAGGAAGCAGGTCGGAAAGCAGCAGTGCCCGGTCCGGGTGGCGTGTCACGGGTGTCCGCTCAGCGAGGACGGTCACGTCAGGCTCGGGCTGAGCGGGGACGCTGGCGTTCGCCTGTTTGTCCAAGTTCTGCTCTGGCAAGCGGGGCTCCAGGAGCACGATGCCGGCGCGGACCGTCTGCGGTATCTGCCGGTGTTCCTTCGAGACAGGAGCGGGCCGCCCGACAGGTTTCATGTGTTGACTCCTGGATCTACGTGGGCTATGTTTATCGAACAGACGTTCTATAAAATGGCTTGGGGTGGTCGGAGATGGCGCATGACAGTCGCTGCGCCGGATCCTCCGCTGTCGGGATGGTCCCTTCGAAGTCAGGTGCCGGGTCGGGCTTGAGCCCCGCGCAGATCGCCTCGTGGAGCCTGACCCCGCCGCAGCGCGACCTGCCCGGCACGTTCGTCGACGTGATGGAGCTGACTGAGGACGATCTGCGCTGGCTGCGTGAGCGCCCGGCTGACCTGGGCCTCGATGCTGACGATGGCCTCGTGAGCGGCGAAGGTGAGCCGTTCTGGGCGACGCCGGGAGTGACGCCGCCGTCCGTTCCTGATCCGGTCTCGCCGCGGTTGGCTGCGGCGCAGGACGCGATCGACGGTCTGCTCGCGGGCGGTCCGCTGTCGGGGTCGAGATCGGACACCGAGGCGTTGCTGAGGCTGGCCGAGCAGGCCCAGGCTGCGGCGCTGATCGAGCTGGCCGAGATGGACGCGGTCGGCGGGCACCTGCGGCAGGATCTGCGCGGGACGACGACGGCGACGTGGCTGCGGGACACGCTGCGACTGTCCGACCCGGTCGCCCGCTCCACCGTCCGCCTGGCGGTCTCGTTGCGTGATGACCTGCCGGTCCTGGGTGCTGCGGTCGTGCAGGGCCGGATCACCGTGGAGCATGCCCGGGCGGCGCTGGACGGGGTCAGAAAGCTCGACCCGAAGATCGTCGCTGATGCTGCCGACGGCATCGTCGCGCTCGCCGCACTGGTCGACCCGCCGTCCTTGCGAAGCACTCTGCGGGACAAGGCCATCGCCATCGACCCCAAGCTCGCCGAGGAAGCCGCCCGTCGGGCCGAAGCTCGACAAGGCATTCGGGTCAACGAAGTCGGCGATCACACCGCCATCGACGGCACCCTCGCCGGGGAGGCCGGCGTGCGGCTACGGCTCGCGCTGGACCTGGGCGCCGAAAAGGCCCGGGTCGAGGGTGACACCCGCGGTCGGGCGGCTCGCAACGCCGACGTCATCGACGGCTGGGTCAACCTCGCGCTGACCCGAGAGCACGGACCCGGCGACAGCCTGCGCGAAGACGCCCGCACCATTCGCACCCACGTCCACGTTCTGGTCACCCCCGACCAGCTCGCCGCCGCGACCGCCCAGATCAACGGCAGCGACCGGCGCAACTGCAGCGGCCAGATCAACGGCAGTGGCCAGGCCAGCGGCTACGGACAGCACACCGTTACTGGACTGCACACCGGTACTGGACAGCACACCGGCGCGGACGTCGGCGCCTGCGGCGGCGGACCGGGAGCCCCGCCCGGACTCGCCGGAGCGGGCTCGCTTGCCGAGCTGCTGAGCGCTGACCTGCTCGGTCAGCACGCCCCCGCCGCCCCCGTCCTGATCGGCAGCAGCACCCCGCTCGGCCTGGGAGCCCTGCGCCGGCTCACCTGCGACGCCACCCTGCACCTCACCGTGCAACGCGACCTGGCCGCCGGTGAGAGCACCGCGCACGAGTGCACGGAACGTCCGCCCGGGGCCGTGCTCGGCACCCCGCCGCCACCCGGCTGGGTCTGCTCGCACCAGCGCGACCCGCTGTATGTCGGCAGATCTTCACGCACCGTCACCGGAGCGCAGTTCAAAGCCCTCATCGCCCGGGACCGGCACTGCGTCGTCCGCGGCTGCCACCGGCCACCCTCCGCGTGCGAAGCCCACCACGCCCGGCACTGGGCCGACGGCGGCTCGAGCGACCTGGACAACCTGGTCCTGCTCTGCCACGCCCATCACCACGACCTGCACGACCGCGAGCAACACCTCCCGCACCACGACGGAGTCCGCTGGCTCACCCACGGCGGATGGGCGCAGACCGGCTGGGCCACCGACCCACCCTGAGCCGGCTGCTAGTACGAGTCCGCCCGGCCCTCGTCGGCGAGGTGGCCGATCAGCGCGGCGTAGTCCTCCCCGGCGTGCCCGGCGGCGAGCGCGGACCGTGCGTCGGCGAGCGCGGCGCGGGTGACGGCGAGCTCGGCGTCACCCGCGGCGCCCGCAGCCAGCTCGAGGTCCTTGACCAGCAGCTCCAGGCTGAACGCGGTGTCGCTGTAGTCGCCCGACTCGACGGCGGCGCGCTTCTGACCGAGCACCCAGCCGTACATCGCGCCCTGCAGCACGTCGAGCGTGACTGTGCGGTCCAGCCCCAGCTGGCCGGACAGCGCGAGCGCCTCGCCGAGCCCCGCGCCGATCACGCCGATGCCCTGGTTGACCACGACCTTCAGCGCGTTGCCGGAGCCCACCCCGCCGACCCTTCGGATCTTGGCCGGGTCGCCCCACAGCTGCAGCAGCGGCTCGGCCTCGGCGTAGTCGGCCTCGGTTGCGCCGGCCAGCACGCCGAGCGTCCCGTCGGTAGCGGGCTTGACCGAGCCGGCGACCGGCGCGTCGACGTAACGCAGCTCCGCGTCGATCGCGGTCTGACCGAACTCCCGCGCCGCCTCCGGTCCGACGGTGGTGCTGTCGAGGATCAGCGTGCCGGGCCGGGCGTGCTGCACCACCTGGGCGAGCACCTCGCGCACGCTGTCCGGCCCGAAGAGCATGAGGACGGCGACGTCGGCGCCGGACACCGCGTCCTGGACCGAGCTCGCCACCCTGGCGCCCTCGAACTCCTTGGGGGTGCGGTTCCAGACGGTGAGGTCGTGGCCGGCATTGGCGACGTGACGGGCCATCGCGGCGCCCATGCGCCCCAGGCCGAGGAAGGCAACAGCAGTCATACCAGGGACTCTGACCACGCAGGACCGGACCGAACCTTCGAGGCTCCCCGGGACTGGTAGGAGAGTGACGGTTCTGGTGGCAACGACGGCGACGGGGGACTGCTGGCCGCCGTCGCATCGATGGCCAACCATTGCACCAGCCGGCCGATCCTGCTTGGCGACGATCATGACCTCTGAGCGACGGAGGAACGCTCAGCGCTCATGATCACGGCAGGTGGGGGTGAGGGGAGGCACGGGCGCAGGCGGCGGGCGAGCGGGGCGTGCGCGAGGATGGAGAGTCACCGTCCACGAAGGAGCCCCGTGCACCAGCCCGTCTTCGCGTCCGTCATCGATGTCCAGGAGCGGCTCGAGGCCGCCGGATACCTGACCGACCACGCCATCGCCACCACCGTGTTCCTCGCCGACCGGCTCGGCAAGCCCCTTCTCGTAGAGGGGCCCGCCGGGGTCGGCAAGACTGAGCTGGCCAAGGCGGTGGCCGAGGCGACGAACGCCGAGCTGATCCGGCTCCAGTGCTACGAGGGGCTCGACGAGGCCCGGGCGCTGTACGAGTGGAACTACAAGAAGCAGCTGCTCCGCATCCAGGCGAGCAAGGACGACGACGCGTGGGACGACATCCACGACGACGTGTTCGCCGAGGAGTTCCTGTTGTCCCGCCCGCTGCTCACCGCGATCCGGCGCAGCGAACCGACCGTGCTTCTCATCGACGAGACCGACAAGGCCGACGTCGAGGTCGAGGGCCTGCTGCTCGAGGTGCTGAGCGACTTCCAGGTGACGATCCCCGAGCTGGGCACCATCACGGCGACCCGCCGGCCGATCGTGTTCCTGACCTCAAACGCGACGCGCGAGCTGTCCGAGGCGCTCAAGCGACGCTGCCTCTACCTGCACCTGGACTACCCGGCCGCCGACCGGGAGAAGGCGATCGTGCTGTCCCGGGTCCCCGAGGTGTCCGAGCAGCTGGCGGAGCAGCTCGTACGCACGATCCGGGCACTGCGGGCGCTCGAGCTGAAGAAGTCGCCGAGCATCTCCGAGTCCATCGACTGGGCCCGCACCCTGGTCGCGCTCGGGCTCGACACGCTGGACGAGGCCGCCGTCAAGGACACGCTCGGGGTGGTGCTCAAGCACGCCAGCGACCACCTCAAGGCCACCGACCAGCTCAAGCTGAACTGATGAGCGGCCTGCTCGAGCGCGAGATCGCCTTCTTCGACGCCCTGCGCGACGCAGGCGTGCCGGTCGCGCTGTCGGAGGTGCTCGACGCCACCCGCGCGATGGGCGTCGTCGACCTGCTCGACCGGGAGTCGCTCAGGCAGGCGTTCGCCGCGACCGCGGTCAAGCGGCCGCACCACCGGCCCACCTTCGACCGGCTCTTCGACCTGTGGTGGCCCGCCGTCACCGGGGAGTCCTCGGCCAACGACGACGACCGGACCCAGCCGGCCGAGGGGGAGGAGCCCGACACCTCCGCCCTGCGCGAGTCGCTGAAGGACCTGCTGCTCACCGGCGACGAGGACGCCATGCGCCGGTTCGCGCAAACGGTCGTGAGTCAGCTGGGGAAGAGCCAGGGAGCCGGCGGACGGCAGAACTGGTTCTCCTACCGCGTCCTGCGAGCGCTGTCCCCGGAGACCCTGATGGCGTCGTTGATCGACGCGCTGCTGGCCGGTCAGGACCGCGGCGGGCTCGCCGAGAAGGTCGCCCGCCAGACCATCACCGAACGCACCCGGCAGTTCCAGGAGATGGTCGAGGCCGAGGTCCGGCGACGGCTGGCCGAGGACCGCGGCGTCGAGGCGGTCAGCAAGACGGCCGTGCAGCCGCTGACCGAGCAGGTCGACTTCCTGCGCGCGAGCCGCGACGACCTCGCGGAGCTGCGGCGCCAGGTGTTCCCTCTGGCGCGCCGGCTCGCGACCCGGCTCACCGCTCGGCGCATGCTCGGCCGTACGGGACAGCTCGACTTCCGCCGTACGGTCCGGGCCTCGCTCGGCACCGGCTGCGTCCCGCTGATCACGCACCCCAAGCCGCACAAGCCGCACAAGCCCGAGCTGACCGTGCTGTGCGACG
>JBBSTR010000019.1:0-33645 GCA_038235705.1 Mycobacteriales bacterium | reverse complement strand
CTGCCCGCCGTCGACCACGAGCTGCCCACCGACCACGACGGTGTCGACGTCCGCGGCGGTGGCGCTGAGCAGCACCTGCTCCGGCACGGTCCCGGCGGTGCGGACCGTGTCCAGCCGTACGGCGACCAGGTCGGCGGTGGCGCCGACCTCCAGCCGGCCGGCCTGAGGCCAGCCGATCCCGACGTGGTCGGTGAGGGCGTCGAGCAGCTGTGAGGGCGAGAAGCGACCCCGTTCGCCAGAACGGAGCCGTTCGTGCATCTCCAGGGCGCGGGCCTCCTCGATCGGGTCGATCATCGCGTGCTGGTCGGAGCCCAGGCTCAACCGGCAGCCGGCGTCGACGAGCGCCCGCGCCGGCCCGATCCCGTCCGCCAGGTCGCGTTCGGTGGTGGGGCAGAAACAGACGGTGGTGCGGGTGCGGGCGAGCGTGGCCACGTCGGTCGCCGAGAGGTGGGTGGCGTGCACCGCGGTGGTCGCGGGCCCGAGCGCCCCGGCGGCGTCGAGCAGCTCGGTGGGAGAGCAGCCGTAGAACGACTGGCAGGCCTGGTTCTCGGCCGGCTGCTCAGACAGGTGCACGTGCAGCGGTGCCTGCCGCGCGCCGGCTCTCACGACGGTCAGGGCTTCGCAGGGCACGGCCCGTACGGAATGGATCGCCGCGCCGATCACCGTCCCGGCGGTCGGCACGAGCTGCTCCACGCGAGCAGCCCACTGGTCCGCGTCCCCGTCACCGAAGCGCAGCTGCGCCCCAGTCAGGGGTGCGTGCCCGGAGGCGTCCAGGCCACCGGCCAGGTAGCAGGTGTCCAGCAGCGTCAACCGGATCCCGGCCTCCAGCGCGGCCTCGCGCAGGGCCACCCCCATCGCGTTCGGGTCGGCGTAACGGACGCCGCCCGGCGCGTGGTGCAGGTAGTGGAACTCCCCGACGCCGGTGATCCCGGACAGTGCCATCTCGGCGTAGGTCGCGCGGGCCAGCGCGAGGTAGGAGTCCGGGTCGAGCCGGGCGGCCACCGCGTACATCCGGTCCCGCCAGGTCCAGAAGGTGCCGCCCCCGCCGTGGGTGCGGCCGCGGACCGCCCGGGGGAAGGCGTGGCTGTGGGCGTTGGCGAAGCCGGGGAGCACCACGCCGGGCAGCCGCCGCGCCGGACCCGCGGCCGCGCCGGTCTCCACCCCGGTGAACCGGCCTTCGGCGACGGTGAACAGCACGTCTCGGGCAAGGCCGGAGGGGAGCTGCGCGTACTCCGCGAAGTAGGCCGCGGCGGCGGGGGTCATCGGGCGACGGGGGTCATCGGGCGGCGGGGGTCATCGGGCGACGCGGGTCATCCGGCAAGGTCCTGCAGGACGGCGGCGAGGGCGTCGACCCCGGCCAGGCAGTCGTCCGGCTCGGCGAACTCCGCCGGCGAGTGCGAGACCCCGGTCGGGTTCCGCACGAACAACATGGCGCTCGGCACCCCGGCGGTGGCCAGGATGCCGGCGTCGTGGCCGGCTCCGGTGGACAGGATCGGGGCGTCGCCCAGCACCGAGACCAACCGCGCGACGAGGTCGCCGTCGAAGGCGGTGTCGCCGGTGAAGGACTCCTCGGTGAACGAACCGCTGTCCGTGACCCCGGTGACGGCGACACCACCGGCAGCGGCCACGGCCGCGGCGACGGCCCGCACGGCGGGCTCCGCCGGTCCTCGGGCGTCCAACCAGGCGGTGACCCGGGACGCGATGGCGTTGATGCCGTTGGGCTCCACCACCAGCTTGCCGACGGTGGCGACGCAACCGTGCTGCTGCGCTGCGGCCCGCGCAGCGCCGATGACCGCGGCCAGCGCCAGCATCGGGTCGTGCCGATCGACGAGTCGGGTGGTGCCGGCGTGGTTGGCCTCTCCGAGCAGGTCGAGGCGCCACCGGCCGTGCGGCCAGACGGCAGAGCCGACGGCTACCGGTCGTCCTTGGTCGACGAGCCCGCGGCCCTGCTCGACGTGCAGCTCGACGAAGGCACCTATCCGGCGCAGAGCTTCCTCGTCGCGACCGAAGTCTTCCGGACGGTGACCTGCCGCCGACGCTGCCTCGGCCATGCTCACGCCGCCGGAGTCGGTGAGGCTCCGGGCCCGGTCCGGGGTCATGGCGCCGGTGATGATCCGCGAGCCGGCGCAGGCCACCCCGAAGCGAGCACCTTCCTCGTCACCGAAGTTCACCACCCCGATCGGACGTCCCGGCTGGAAGCCTCGTTCGCGCAGGGCGTCGACCGCCGCCAGGGCGGACACGACCCCCAGCGGACCGTCGAACGCGCCACCGTCGGGGACCGAGTCCAGGTGCGAGCCGGTGACCACGCCGGGCCGGCCGGCGGCAGCCCCGGCGTCGGGATCACCCCACCAGGCCCACTGGTTGCCGGCCCGGTCGGTGGTGAGGTCCAGCCCGCGGGCGGTGCAGGCGGCGGCGAACCACTCGCGCAAGCTGGCGTCCTCGCGCGTCCACGCGAAACGGCGGTAGCCACCGGTGCCACGATGGCGGCCGACCGGCTCGATCGCCGACCACAGATCGGTGAAGGACGTCGACACGGTGGACGCGGTTCAGCCCTCCTGCATGGGGACGCGGACGCCACGCGCCGCGGCCACGGTGTCGGCGACGTCGTAGCCGGCGTCGACGTGCCGGATCACGCCCATGGCCGGGTCGTTCGTCAGCACCTGCTCGATCTTGCTCCGCGCCAGCTCGGTGCCGTCGGCGACACACACCTGACCGGCGTGCAGCGAGCGGCCGATGCCGACGCCGCCACCATGGTGGATGGACACCCAGGAGGCGCCGGACGCGGTGTTGACCAGGGCGTTGAGCAGCGGCCAGTCGGCGATCGCGTCGGAACCGTCGGCCATCGACTCGGTCTCACGGTAGGGCGAGGCCACGGAGCCGCAGTCCAGGTGGTCGCGTCCGATGACCAGGGGCGCGCTGAGCTCGCCGCTGGTGACCATGTCGTTGAACAGCACACCGGCCTTGTCCCGCTCGCCGTAACCCAGCCAGCAGATCCGCGCGGGCAGACCTTCGAACGCGACCTTCTCCTGCGCGCCGCGCATCCACTTCTGCAGTCGATCGTTGTCCGGGAACAGGTCCATCACCGCCCGGTCGGTGGCGTAGATGTCTTTCAGGTCGCCCGACAGCGCGGCCCACCGGAAGGGACCCTTCCCTTCGCAGAACAGCGGCCGGATGTAGGCGGGGACGAAACCGGGGAACGCGAACGCCCGGCTGCAGCCGCCCTGGCGAGCCTCGTCGCGGATGCTGTTGCCGTAGTCGAAGACCTCGGCCCCGCCGTCCATGAACCCGACCATCGCCTCGACGTGCCTGGCCATCGACGCCCGTGAGCGGTCGGTGAACTCCTCGGGCTTCGACGCGGCGTAGTCGTGCCAGTCGTCCAGGCCGACGCCCTCCGGCAGGTAGGACAACGGGTCGTGGGCACTGGTCTGGTCGGTGACGATGTCGATGTCGACCCCACGACGCAGCAGCTCCGGGAACACCTCGGCGCAGTTTCCGACCACGCCCACCGAGAGCGCACGACGGTCCTTCTTCGCGGCGAGGCACCGGGCCACGGCGTCGTCGAGGTCGGTGGCGACCTCGTCGAGGTAGCGGCGTTGTTCCCGACGGCGCAGCCGGGTCTCGTCCACGTCGACCACGAGGCACACGCCCTCATTCATCGTGACCGCCAGCGGCTGCGCGCCACCCATCCCGCCGCAGCCCCCGGTGAGGGTCAACGTGCCGGCGAGGGTGTCACCGAACCGTTTGGCCGCCACGGCCGCGAACGTCTCGTAGGTGCCCTGAAGGATGCCCTGGGTGCCGATGTAGATCCAGGACCCGGCCGTCATCTGGCCGTACATGGTCAGCCCCAGGTGTTCGAGCCGCCGAAACTCCGGCCAGGTCGCCCAGTCGCCGACCAGGTTGGAGTTGGCGATGAGCACCCGAGGGGCCCACTCGTGGGTCTGCATCACCCCGACCGGGCGCCCGGACTGCACGAGCATCGTCTCGTCGTCCCGCAGCGTGGTCAGGGTGCGGACCATGGCGTCGAAGGAGCCCCAGTCGCGGGCCGCACGTCCGGTGCCGCCGTAGACCACCAGGTCGTCGGGGCGCTCGGCGACCTCGGGGTCGAGGTTGTTCATGAGCATCCGCATGGGTGCTTCGGTCTGCCAGGAACGCGCGGTGAGGGTGGTGCCGCGCGCAGCGCGGACGGGACGGGCGCCTTGCATGGGGGGTGTCCTCTCTCGGAGACGAGCTCTGGATACGAGCCGGGCAGACGAGCCGGGCAGACGAGCTCAGCGGAGCGTGCCGGTGACCGACTCGGCGGCGGCCAGCGCGGCACCGGAGGCGACGTAGGCGACGGCGGCCTCGATGTCCGGTGCCAGGTAGCGGTCGGTGCCCGGGCCCGGTACGTCGAGCCGCAGGCCGGCCAGGACGGCGGCGGTCGCCGGTGCCGGTTCCAGCGGCGCCCGCATGTCCAGCGCCCGGGCCGCCGTGAGCAGCTCGACGGCGATGACCCTGGTCAGCCCGTCGACGCCGCGGCGCAGCTTGCGGGCCGCCGACCAGCCCATCGAGACGTGATCTTCCTGCATGGCGCTGGACGGGATGGAGTCCACCGAGGCCGGCACCGCCAGGCGTTTGAGCTCGGAGACGATCGCCGCCTGGGTGTACTGGGCGATCATGTGCCCGGAGTCGACCCCGGGGTCGTCGGCGAGGAAGGCGTTCAGCCCGTGGTTGCGGGCGGGGTCGAGGAAGCGGTCGGTGCGCCGCTCGGCGATGGAGGCGACGTCGGCGACGACTATGGCCAAGAAGTCCAGCACGTAGGCCAACGGGGCGCCGTGGAAGTTGCCGTTGCTCTCCACCCGTCCGTCCGCGGTGACGACGGGGTTGTCGATGGCGCTGGCCAGCTCTCGGGAGGCGACCAGCTCGGCGTGGGCCACGGTGTCCCGGGCCGCGCCGTGCACCTGGGGCGAGCAGCGCAGCGAGTAGGCGTCCTGCACCCGGGTGCAGCCCGGGCCGCGGTGGCTGGCCATGACGCCGGACCCGGCGAGCAGCGCCACGAGGTTGGCCGCACTGTCGGCCTGGCCGGGGTGCGGGCGCAGCGCCTGCAGGTCGGCGGCGAACACCGCGTCGGTGCCGAGCTGACCCTCGACACTCATCGCCGCGCTGACGTCGGCGGTCCGGAGCAGCATCCGCAGGTCGTGGCAGGCCAGCGTCAGCATGCCGAGCATGCCGTCGGTGCCGTTGATCAGCGCGAGGCCTTCCTTCTCCGCGAGCACCACCGGGGTGATCCCGGCGGCGGCCAACGCTGCCGCGGCGGCTCTCAGCGTTCCCTCGTCGTCGCGCACCTCCCCCTCGCCCATCACGGCCAGGGCGCAGTGGGCCAGCGGCGCCAGGTCGCCGGAGCACCCCAGCGACCCGTACTCCCGCACCACCGGGGTCAGCCCGGCGTTGAGCAGCGCGGCGTACGCCTCGGCGGTCTCGAGCCGCACCCCGGTCCGACCGGTGGCGAGCGTCGACAACCGGAGCAGCATGAGCGCGCGTACGACCTCGCGTTCGACCTCCGGCCCGGACCCTGCGGCGTGCGAACGCACGAGGCTTCGCTGCAGCTGTGTGCGCTTCTCGGCGGGGATGTGGCGGTTGGCGAGCGCTCCGAAGCCCGTGGAAACGCCGTAGTGCGGCGTGACGTCCACGGCCAGGGCCTCGATCACCCTGCGGCTCGCGGTGATCTCTTGCGCCGCCGTCGCGGTGATCTTGATCGGGGCACCGTGGCGGGCGACGGCGACGACCTCGTCGGCACTCAGGGGACCGGTCCCCACAGCAACTGTGATCATGCGTGCATCGCACCGCACGGCGGAAGCACGCGCCAGCCCCTGAGCGCCGATGCTGTCTCGGATCACAGATCTTGGGCCGTACGATCACTCGGTGGCCATCGTCCCCGCAGCGGCCGAGGTGCTTGCGATCCTGCGCTACCTCGCACGTCAGCCCGGACCGGTGCCGGCCGTCGCGATCAGCCGGGACGTCGCGCTGCCCCGGTCGACCACCTACCACCTGCTCGACACCCTGGTCGCCGACGGGTTCGTGGTGCACCTGGCCGACGAACGCCGCTACGGGCTGGGCCTCAGCTCCTACGAGCTCGCCTCCGGCTACAGCCGCCAGGCCCCGCTGCAGCGCCTGGCCCGCATCCCGCTGGCCACGCTGGTCGACGGGACGGGGCAGAACGCGCACCTGGCCGTGCTGCACGGCCGCGAGGTGGTCTACGTGATCGAGGAGCGCGCACCAGGACGGCCACCGTTGATCACCGACGTCGGCGTCCGGCTGCCGGCGCAGCTCACCGCGAGCGGTCGCGCCATCCTCGCAAAGCTGCCGAACGCGCAGGTCAATGCCCTGTTCCCGGAGCCAGGTGCGTTCGTCCTGCGCAACGAGCTCGGGCCGAGGTCACTGTCTGCACTGCACCAGCTGCTCGTCGTGACCCGACGCGACGGGTACGCCCAGGAGGTCGGCGAGGTGACGCCGGGGTACTCCTCGGTGGCGGTGGCGCTGCTCGACCACGCCGCCCACCCGGTGGCCTCGGTGGCGGTGACCTACCTGACGGCGGAGGTCGACGAGCAGCAGCGCGCCCAGATCACTCGGCTCGTCGCCCGCACGGCCGGCCAGCTCAGCCGTCGGGTAGGCGGCACGGCGCCCAGGCCCCACCACCCCACCACCGCGTCGCGCGACCAGGCATGATCGGCGCGTGAGGCTGCAGCTGGTCGTCAATCCGCACGCCGGTCGCGGACGTTGCGCCCGGGCGCTGCCCGCGGTCGAGCAGGCGCTACGGACCGAGCACGACGTCCTCGTGACCCCCACCCGGTCGCTGCAGCACGGGGAGACGCTCGCGGCCGAGGCGGTCGCCGACGACCGGGTCGTCGTGGCCATGGGCGGCGACGGCACCGTCGGACGCGTGGCCGGCGCGGTGTCTGCGGCCGGCGGCGTGCTCGGCGTCGTGCCTGGCGGCCGAGGTAACGATCTCGGCCGCAAGATCGGGTTGCCGAAGGACCCGGTCGAGGCCGCGCGGCTCCTCGGGTCGTGCGTGGAGCAGGCCACCGACCTCGGCGTGGTGCTGTCCGGAGGTGCGGAGATCGCGTTCCTCGGGATCGCGTCGGTCGGCTTCGACTCGGCCGTGCAGGAGAGGGCGCTCGTGACCCGCCTGCCGCTGGGTCAGGCGATCTACCTGTACGCGACGCTGCGCGAGGTGCTGCCGTGGCGTCACGCCACCTTCACCGGTCGGCTCGACGAGTCCCTGCTCAGCGTGCACGGCTGGGCGGTCGCGGTCGCGAACAGCGGGCTCTACGGCGGCGGGATGCGGCTCGCCCCGGACGCCTCGTTGACCGACGGGCTGCTCGACGTGGTGTCGAACGCTGCCACCTCGCGCCTGCGGTTCCTGCGCAGCCTGCCGCTGGTGTTCTCCGGCCGGCACCTCGATCAGCCCAGCGTCACCGTCACCCGAGCTGCCCGCGTCGAGCTGTCCGCCGACCGGCCGTTCCGGGTGTTCGCCGACGGAGACCCGGTGGGCTCGCTGCCGGCGACCGTGTACGTACGCCCAGGTGCGCTCCGCCTCCTGGTGCCCCCGGCGACCTAGCAGACCTGCACGACGTCCGCGTCAGGGGCGGACGGCAACGAGGTCGTACGCGGACCGACCGGCGTCCAGGCCCTGCTGCTCGAACCGGGTCCGTGGCCGGGTGGACGGACGCTCCCTGGAGAGCACGTCGAGCGGGGACGCGTCGAGCAGGCCGGACACCTGCTCCGCGTACGGCGCCCAGTCGGTCGCGAAGGACAGCGTGCCGCCGGGACGCAGCCGGGACGCGACCAGGTCGAGGAAGTCGGCCGTGACCAGACGTCGCTTGTGGTGGCGGACCTTGGGCCAGGGGTCGGGGAACCACACCCGGACCTGGGCCAGCGAGCGCTGCGGGAGCATGTCCTCGAGCAGCACCCGCACGTCGCCGTCGGCGACCCGGACGTTGGTCAGCCCGGCCGCCTCGGCCCCGCGCAGCAGCGTCGCGAGCCCGGGCGTGTGCACGTCGACCGCCAGCACGTCCACGGCGTGGTCAGCGGCCGCCAGCGTCGCCTCGCCCATCCCGCTCCCGACGTCGAGCACCCGGGGCGCTTCGCGGCCGAACAGCGCGACCAGGTCCAGCGCCTGACCCTCCACGCGGACGCCCCACCTCGGGAACAGCCGCGTCAGCGCCTCGGACTGCCCCTCGGTCAGCCGGCCGCGGCGGGTCTTGAACGTCGCCAGGCGCCCGTACGCCACCTGGGGCTGCGGGACCGGCTGATAGCTCATCTCGGGGTGCAGGTCACGGTGGCGAGAAGACCCCGAGAAGCTCCACGTGCTCGGTCATCGGGTAGGCGTCGAAGGCCCGCAGCGAGGTGAGCGACCAGCCGGCGTCGAGCAGCACCCGCGCGTCGCGGGCGAACGACGCCGGCTCGCAGGAGACGTAGGCCAGCACCCGCGGACGCAGCGTGGCGAGAGCGGCGGTGACCTCCAGGCCGGCCCCTGCCCGGGGCGGGTCGAGCACGACGACATCGACCCCGCCGACCGCCGAACGGGCGACGAGAGCAGGCTCGACCGACGCCGTACGCACCGAGACCTGCGGCAGGTCCGCGGTGTTGCGGGCGGCGTCGGCGCAGGCCCGCTTGTCGCTCTCGACGGCGAGCACGTGCCCGTCCTGCCCGACCGCCTCACCGATCAGCGCGGCGAACAGACCGACCCCGGCGTAGAGGTCGAGCGCCTTCTCCCCGGGCTGCGGCGACAGCGCCTCCAGCACCAGCCCGGCCAGCAGGTCGGCCAGACCGACGTGCACCTGCCAGAACCCGCCCGCCCAGACCTCGAAGGAGCGACCGCCGGCGTGGTGACGCAGCCCGTGCGGCGTACGCACCGGAAGACCGTCGACGACCGCGCCGGCGTCGACGTCCGGCACCCGGGGGCGTCCGCGGCCTCCCCGCTGCACGTCGACCACGCGCTGCGAGCCGTCCGAGGTCGCAGCCACCTCGACCGTGGCCGCGGCGAACCAGCGGGCCTGCTCTGCGCCGACCTGCTCGACGCCCGGCGACGCGATGAGACACCGGTTGACGGTCTGCAGGTCGTGCGAGCGGTGCTTGCGCAGCCCCGGTCGGCCGTCGTGGGAGACGGCGAGCTGGATCCGCGTGCGCCAGCCCAGCCCGTCGTCCGCGCCACCGTCGGGTCCGGGAACCGGCTCGACCGTGACCTCACGGGTGATCCCGGCGATCCGGCGCAGGTGCTCGGCGATCAGCTCCGCCTTCATCGTCCGCTGACGCTCCAGCGTGACGTGCTGCCAGTCGCAGCCACCGCAGAGGCCGGGCCCGGCGTACGGGCAGGGCGCCTCGACCCGGTCCGACGACGCCTCGTGCACGACCTCGACGTCGGCCCGCAGGAAGTGCTTGGTCACCGACGTGACCCGGACGGCGACCCGCTCCCCCGGCACGCCGTGGCGTACGAAGACCACGCGCCCGCCCGGCGCACGGCCGACGCAGGCGCCACCGGCCGCGGCCGAACCCAGCTCGGTGTCGAAGACGTCGCCGACCTGCTCCGGCTGCGCCTGGGTCGGGGTGCTCACGTCCCGCCCGGCCGTCGCGCCGAGCCGGGCGCCGACCAGTCCTCGTCGCCGGGGACCCGGCCGACCGAGCTGTGCAGCTGGTAGGGCACCGAGGTGACCATGACGTTCGGCTGGTAGAGCAGCCGACCCTTCAGGCGCAGGGCGCTCTGGTTGTGGAGCAGCTGCTCCCACCAGTGGCCGACGACATACTCGGGGATGTAGACGCTGATCACGTCGCGCGGGCTCTTCAGCCCGATGCTGCGGATGTGGTCGAGCACCGGCTTGGTGATCTCACGGTAGGGCGAGGCAAGGATGACCAGCGGCACGTCGATGCCGCGGCGGTCCCACTCGGCCTGCAGCGCGCGGGACTCCTCGTCGTCGACCGCGACCGTGACCGCGGTCAGGTCGTGCGGCCGGGTCGCCTTGGCCGCAGCCAACGCCTTCAGCGTCGGGCCGTGGATCTTGCTCACCAGCACGACGGCGTGGTTGCGCGACGGGAGCACGACGGTCTCGTCGTCGCTGACCGCCAGCTCGGCGCTCACGTTGGTGTAGTGGCGGTTGATGCCCCGCATGAGCACGTAGAGCACGGGCATCGCGACCAGGACGATCCACGCCCCGTGGGTGAACTTGGTGACCGTGACGATCACCAGGACCAGGCCGGTGGCGACCGCGCCGGTGAAGTTGATGGCGCGGCTGCGACGCATCTGTCCCCGCTGCTGCGGTGTCACGTCGCTCGCCCGGAGCAGTCGGGTCCAGTGCCGGACCATGCCGGTCTGACCGAAGGTGAAGGAGGTGAACACCCCGATGATGTAGAGCTGGATGAGCCGGGTGACGTCGGCGTGGAACGCGACCACCAGGACGCCGGCCGTGATGGCCAGCAGCAGCACGCCGTTGCTGTAGACCAGTCGGTCACCGCGGTTGTGCAGCTGACGGGGCAGGAAGCGGTCCTTGGCGAGGATCGAGCCGAGCAGCGGGAAACCGTTGAAGGCGGTGTTGGCCGCCAGGATCAGGATCAGCGCCGTGACGGTCGCGATGTAGTAGAACATCGGCCCCTGGCCGAACACGGCCGTCGCCACCTGAGCGATCACGGTCTTCTGGGCGTCGACCGTGCAGTCCCCGGGGAAACCGACCAGGTTGCAGAGGTTCGCCGGCTCCACGTAGCGCACCTTGGTGATCAGCGCAAGGGCCGTGATGCCGACGAACATCGTCATCGCGATGCCGCCCATCAGTGCGAGCGTCGAGGCTGCGTTCTTGCTCTTGGGCTTGCGGAACGCAGGGACGCCGTTGGCGATGGCTTCCACGCCGGTGAGCGCGGTGCAGCCCGAGGAGAAGGCGCGCAGGACGAAGAACAGCAGCGCAAGACCGGCGAGCTGGGAGTGGTTGTCCTCCGGACGGATGAACCACGTGGCGCTCTCGGCCTCCGGCGTGCTGCCGAACGCGGTCCGCGCGAGGCCCCAGGCGATCATCACCACGATCCCGACCACGAACCCATACGTCGGGACGGCGAACAGCTTGCCGGACTCCTTGACGCCACGCAGGTTCAAGGCCGCGAGCAGCGCGATGAAGACCACGGCCAGGAGCACCCGGTGCGGGACCAGCGAGGGGACTGCCGACAGCATGTTGTCGACGCCGGCGCTGATCGACACGGCGACCGTCATCACGTAGTCGACGAGCAGCGCGCTCGCGACCGTGACCCCGGCGGCGGGCCCCAGGTTGACGTTGGCCACCTCGTAGTCGCCGCCGCCGCTGGGGTAGGCGTGCACGAGCTGTCGGTAGGACAGCACCACGATCGTCAGCAGCAGGAAGACGCCTGCGGCGAGGTAGGGCGTGAGGAACAGGTACGCCGTGCCGGCCAGCGTCAGGACGACCAGGACCTCCTGCGTCGCGTAGGCCACGCTCGACAGCGGGTCGCTCGCAAAGATCGGCAGGGCAAGGGTCTTGGGCAGCTCCTGCTCGCTGGCACGGTCGGAGCGCAGGGCCCGCCCGAGGACCACGCGCTTGAGCAGGTCGGTAGCAGGCACGGCGAAGAGCGTACGGGTGGGACGCTGCGGTCAGGTCGGCGCGGGTAGCGTGCTGCGACGGGTCCTCGCCGTCCGGGCGGGGGGTGCGTCGGGAGCCGTCCGTGCACGTAGTGATCATGGGCTGCGGCCGGGTCGGTTCGCAGCTGGCGAAAAGCCTCGAGCGGCTCGACACGACCGTCGCCATCATCGACCAGGACGCTCAGGCGTTCCGCCGCCTGCACCCGGACTTCAGCGGCCGTCAGGTCACCGGGATCGGGTTCGACCGGGACACCCTGCGCGAGGCCGGCATCGAGCAGGCGTCCGCTTTCGCCGCCGTCAGCAGCGGTGACAACAGCAACATCATCGCTGCCCGGGTGGCACGGGAGACCTTCGGGGTCGAGAACGTCGTCGCGCGGATCTACGACCACCGGCGCGCCGAGGTCTACCAGAAGCTCGGCATCCCGTCGGTCGCCACGGTGCGGTGGACCTCTGACCAGGTGCTCCGTCGGCTCCTGCCCCAGGGCGTGCTCACCGAGTGGCGTGATCCCACCGGCCACGTGATCGTCGCCGAGGTCGCCGTCAACCCCGACTGGGTCGGTCGACGACTGCTGGACCTGGAGAAGGCGGCCGGGGCACGCGCGGCGTACGTCACCCGCATCGGCGAGGCGATCGTCCCGCAGCGCGACACGGTCGTCCAGGAGGGTGACCTGGTGCACGTGATCATGCGCGAGGAGCAGCTCGACACCGTCCAGGCCGCCTTCGCCGCCCCGCCCGAGAAGAGCGCCTGATGCGTGTCGTCATCGTCGGGGCCGGCAACGTCGGCCGCTCGATCGCCTCCGAGCTGCTCGTGAACGGCCACCAGGTGCTGCTCATCGAGCGCGAGGCCCGGGCCATCAAGGTGGACAGCGTCGCGGACGCCGAGTGGTTGCAGGCCGACGCTTGCGAGCTGGACGTGCTCAGCGAGGCCCGGCTCGAGGACTGCCAGGTCGTCGTGGCCGCCACCGGCGACGACAAGGTCAACCTGGTCGTCTCGCTGCTGGCCAAGACCGAGTTCGGGGTGGACCGGGTGGTCGCCCGGGTCAACCACCCCAAGAACGAGTGGCTGTTCAACGAGGCCTGGGGCGTCGACGTCGCCGTCAGCTCCCCCCGGCTGCTCGCCGCGATGGTCGAGGAGGCGGTCGCGGTCGGTGACCTGGTGCGCCTGCTGACCTTCCGTCAGGGCGAGGCCAACCTGCTCGAGCTGACGCTGGCCGAGGACTCGTCCGTCATCGGTCGTACGGTCGGCAGCCTGGACTGGCCCCAGGACGCGGCACTGACCGCGATCCTGCGGGACGGCCGGGTGCTCGTGCCGACCGCCGCCGACGCGCTGGAGGCCGGGGACGAGCTGCTGCTCGTCGCCACCGTCGACGTCGAGGCCCAGCTCGACGCGCTGCTGCACTGACCGTGCGGCCCGCCGGGGATCAGCCGGCGGCGGGGTCCGGGGCGGTCGTGCGCTTCGGGCCTGCGACGAAGCCGGAACGCTTCACGAGCACCATGGTCAGCAGAGCGGCGGCGCCGATGAGGGGCCACTTGACGACGTTCACGACGATCAGCAGCAGCCCGTCGCTGTCCCCGGCGAGCTGGTAGACGTAGTAGGCCACCCCCGCCCGCACGAAGAACGTCAGCGCCCAGAAGGCGGTCGACAGCCGGCACGCCCGGAGCAGCCCGGCGTGCTGCTGCCACCCGGCGTAGCGCGGGTCGATCGCGGCCAGCACCAGACCGACGGCGGGGCGACCGATCAGCAGGGAGACGACGAAACCGACCCCCCACCCGGCCGTGATGACGATGCCCGGGAGGAAGAAGCCCTCACCGGTGCCGGTGGCCCGAGCGACCAGCACGGCGATCACCAGCCCGAAGAACCCGCTGCCGACCTGGGTGAGCGGCTCACCCCGCCGCAGCCGCAGCCCGACGAGCAGCAGCCCGGACGCCAGGGCGACGACGATCGCGGTGGTCAGGCTGTTGCTGATGATCCGGGCGAGGACGAAGACCGTCGCCGGCACGGCACTGTCGAGCAGGCCTCGGCCGCCTCCCAGCGCCTCGAGCACGCTCGTGGTCGAGAGCTCGCGCTCCGCCTTCGGGGGCTCGCCCGACGCGGGCTGCCCTGGCTGCCCGGGTGGGAGCGCCTCAGGCACCCGTCGGCCGCAGCTCGTAGGACGGGTTGAACACGGTCGCCCGACCCTGGCGGGTGGTCAGGCGGCCACGGGCGACAAGAGAGCGTCCCGGCTCGATACCGCGGATCCGTCGGCGCCCGAGAAAGACGAGGGTGACCGTGCCCGTACCGTCGTACAGCTCGGCCTCCAGGGTGGGCACCCCACCGAGCGGACGCAGCACCACGCAGGAGACCGTGCCGGCGATGCAGACCGTGCCGCGCATCGTGCACCGGGCCACCGCGGTGGCGCCGGCCTGCTCCGCGTTGGACTGCAGCTCGCGGTCCTGCAGCTCGGCCTCGGGCGTGGTGAAGCGGGACACGGCCCGACGCAGCTTGCCCGGACCCTTCGTGCTGACGCTCGTCACGGAGTCAGCGTAAGCCCGCACGGCGTCCGCGGGGCCGGCTCAGCGTTTCCGGGTCACCGGCGGTTCAGCGCGTCTCGGTGATCTCGGGCCCGCGCTCCTGCAGCGCCAGCGGGTCGCCCTCCGCCTGAGCAGCCGCCTCCTGGGCAGCGGCCTGCTGGTCTGCCGCCTCCTGGGCCGCCTGCTGCGCCTGGGGCGGCAGCTGCAGCGGCAGCGGGTCGCGCACAGCCATCGGGTCGGCGCCGCGGACGACGACGACGGCGCGCAGCGCGGCCTCCAGCGGCGCGGCCGCCTCCGGGTCGCTCGCTGCTGCGCCGGTGAACAAGGCGCGCAGGAACCACCGGGGCCCGTCGATGCCGACGAACCGTGCGGGCGCGAGCATCACGCCCTGCTCCGGCACCTCGGTGGGGACCATGGCGACCAGCTCGACGCCGTACGGACCGTGGATGGTCTCGGCCTGTCCACCGTCGCCGGTGAGCGAGGCGGCGATCTCGGTGAGGACCTCGCTCCAGATGCCCTCGCTGCGAGGAGCGGCGAAGGCGTTGACCTGCACCGCGGAGCCGTGGTGGACGAGCGTCGCGGCGACGACCTGACCTTCACCGCTCATGTCGACGCGCACCTCGGTGTCCGGCGGGACCGGCACCAGCAGACCGCCGAGGTCCAGACGCTGGAGGTCGTCGTCCGGGGCGTCGCTGCTGTCCCACGGGCCGTCCGGGCGCTCTGACAGGCCCGCCCGGGGCGCCTCCACCTCCGCCGGCTCCTCGTCCTGCTCGGTACGGGCGTCCTCGTCGAGGTCGTCGACGACGTCCCCGTCGACGGGCTCCTCGGACTTCTTCCGCTTGAACAACGCCATCACAAGGCCTCTCTCAGCGCGGCGGTCCCGGTCGAGCCGTGACCACCCTCTCCCCGCTCGCTGACCGGCAGGTCGCCGGTCTCGCGCCACACCACGTGCTCGACCCGCTGCACGACCAGCTGGGCGATCCGGTCCAGGCGTCGCAGCCGGACCGTCTCGGTGGGGTCGTGGTTGACGAGCACCACCTGGATCTGCCCCCGGTAGCCGGAATCGATCGTGCCGGGGGCGTTCACCACGCCGACCCCGTGCCGGGCCGCCAGGCCGGACCTCGGGTGCACGAACGCGGCGAACCCGTCAGGGAGCGCGATCGCCACCCCGGTCGGCACCAGCATCCGGGCTCCTGGCGCCAGCTCGACGTCGACGGTCGTGACCAGGTCGCAGCCGGCGTCACCCTCGCGTGCGTACGCCGGGAGCGGCACCTCAGGGTCCACGCGGCGCAGCAGCACCTCGAGCAACCCGGGCCCCCTGATCTGGAAGTGACGTCGACGACGCCGACGGACCCTACTCGCGGGGGCTCCTTCCGCGTACGGTCCACGCATGACCAAGACCGTCCTCGTCACCGGCGCGAACGCCGGCATCGGGCTCTCCACGACCCTCGAGCTGGCCGGCGCCGGCTGGGACGTCGTCGCGAGCGTCCGTACGCCGGAGAAGGCCGCGCTGGTCTCGGAACGAGCCGCCGAGCGGGACCTGACCGTGCGGACGGTCCTGCTCGACGTCAACGACGCCGACTCCTGCGCCCAGGCGGTGAAGGAGGTCGAGCTCGGCGCCACCGACGGCCTGTTCGCGCTGGTGAACAACGCGGGCTATGCCCAGTCGGGTGCGGTCGAGGACGTCCCGGACGAGCTGGTGCGCGCCCAGCTGGAGACCAACGTCGTCGCGCCGATGCGCCTGGCGCGCCTCGTCCTGCCCGGGATGCGCGAACGGGGGCGCGGTCGCATCGTCAACGTGTCCTCGATCGCCGGCCGGATGAGCAACCCGCTGATGGGCTGGTACTGCGCGAGCAAGCACGCCCTGGAGGCGGTCACCGACGCGCTCCGGATGGAGGTCGAGCAGGACGGTGTGCGGGTGGTGCTGATCGAGCCGGGCGCCTTCGGCACCGACATCTGGACCTCGGCCCAGCAGGACGGGTTCCCGCCGCCCACCAGCGCCCGGTACGCCGCCGCCTACGCCCGGGCCGCCTCGCTCGGGGCCCGCAGCGACGTGCTCCCCGACCCGGTCTGGGTGGCCCGCGCCATCCGGCTCGCCCTCAGCAACCCCCTGCCGATGAGTCGCTACGTCGTCGGCGCGGACGCGGTCGGCGGGATCCTCGCCGAGACGGTGCTGCCGAGCCTGGTCACCGACTACGTCAAGTCGATCGCCAGCGGGCTCTCACGCTCACCGCTGAAGATCCCGTTCCTTCCCAGCGGCTGACGCCGGGACCGTGACGTGTGCTCCGGCTAACGCCGGGACCGTGACGTGTGCCTCGGCGGCGCCCGGGGAAGCAAGACCGCATGGCAGCAGCAGGTGCGGCGTACAAGGTCCTGGCTCTGGTCGGCGGGCTCGGCGCGAAGAAGGTGGCCAGCTCGGCCCTGGACAAGGGGTGGGCGAAGGCTCGCGGGGGTGAGCCGCCCCGCAACCCGGCGACACCCGGCACCGGATGGGGCGAGGCGATCCTCTGGGCGGTCGCCAGCGGAGCGACCATAGGGATCGCTCGACTGATCGTCGTACGCGCCACCGCCAAGGCGTGGCACAAGAGCACCGGCAACCTGCCGCCCGGGGTCGAAGATGTCGGCAACTAGGCGGCCGGGCCGCTAACGTCCGAGAAATGTCCACGCCCACCTCAGAGGAAGACGTCGCGTACGCCGGCGTGCTCGGCCAGCGGCAGCTGCTGCGGGACGGTGATCTGACGGCGAGCCGGCTGCTGGAGCTGAGCCTGGCGCGCATCGACCGCCTCAACCCGAGGCTCCGTGCCTTCCGCACGGTGCTGGCCGCCTCAGCGCGAGCGGAGGCCTCGGCCGCCGACGAGGCGCTTGCGGCCGGGGACGACCGTCCGCTGCTGGGGGTTCCTGTCGCGGTCAAGGACAACATCGCCGTCGCCGGTCAGGCGGCCCTGCTCGGCACCTGCTCCCCCGAACCGGTGGCGAGGGCCGACAGCGAGATCGTCGCCAGGCTCCGAGCGGCCGGGGCGGTCCTGGTGGGGATCACGACCATGCCGGAGCTGGCGCTGTGGCCGTTCACCGAGTCCCCGACTTTCGGCGTCACCCGCAACCCGTACGACCCGACCCGCACGTCCGGAGGATCCTCCGGCGGGTCGGCAGCCGCCGTCGCGTCTGGGATGGTCGCTGCGGCGCACGCTTCCGACGGCGGCGGATCGATCCGGGGGCCGGCCGCGTGCTGCCACCTGGTCGGGCTCAAGCCCACCACTGGCGCGGTGCCGAGCGCGCCGCACTGGGAGGGGCTCTCGAGCCACGGCATGCTGACCCGCCGGGTCGAGGACAGCGCGCTGCTCCACGAGGTGCTGACAGGTCGGCCGGTCACGCTCACCCGACCGGAGGGCCTGCGGATCGCCTGGAGCACCCGCGGAGCGACCCCCGTCACGCTGCAGCCCGGTCCGCGGGGAGCCCTGGACGGCACCCTGGAGGTGCTGCGCGGGCTGGGGCACGCCGTGATCGAGGCCGACCCCGACCTGTCCGGCGTGCAGGAGGCGTTTCTCGCCCGCTACGCCGCGGGGGTGCTCCAGGACATCCGGGCCCTCGCGGACCCGTCCGTGCTGGAGCCCCGGGCACGTCTGGTCGGCACCGTCGCCGCCCGGCTGCCCGGCGCGGCGCGTCACCGCGCACACCGGCTGTCCGCCCGGGCAGCGGCGCGGTTGGCGCACCTGCCCGGTGATGCCGACGTGCTGGTCACCCCGGTCGTGCCGAACGCAGCGAAGCCGGTCGGCGCCTACACGGGGCGACGGACGTTGCTGAGCGTCGGACGTCAGGTCGCCTGGACGGTGCCCTGGAACGTCACCGGCCAGCCCGCCCTCGCGATGCCGGCCGGCCTCGACCAGGACGGTCTGCCGCTCTCGGTGCAGCTCGTCGGCCGGCCCGGTGAGGAGGCGCTGCTGCTCGGGCTCGCCGCGCAGCTGCAGGAGCGCACCGGCTTCGCCAGCCGGCGTCCGGCCCTCGCTAGGTTGGCCGGATGACTGCCGAGGCCTCTCCCCCGACGGTCCCGCGGGGGCCGGGGGCGGGCGCCGACCTGGACATTCGCCTGGCGACCCGGCTGCGGCGGGGGCTGTCCGACACCGTTCTGGCGCACCGCACCGCGAAGGTGGTGCTGGACGCCGGGCACGGCGAACGGTGGACGATCGAGGTCGTCGACGGCACGGGACGGGCGCACCGCGGCAGCGTGCCTCGACCCACGCTGACGATCAGCAGCACCCTGTCGACGTTGTCGGAGGTCGTCAGCGGCGAGGCGTCGGGCGTGGAGGCGTTCCTGGACGGCCGGCTGACCGTGAGGGGCGACCTCGCGCTCGGCCTGCAGATGGACGGGCTGTTCCACGGCGGGGACCCTCGGCCGGACAGCCACCCGCGGGCCCTGGCGATCCAGGCGATGGGGATCCACACCAACTATCTGGAGGCCGGCCCGCCCGACGCACCGCCCGTGCTGCTGCTGCACGGGCTCGGTGCCACCAACGCGAGCATGCTCCCGGTGCTCGCCGACCTCGCCAGGGACCACCGGGTCCTGGCCCCGGACTCGCCCGGCTTCGGCGCCAGCGCCGCGCCCAACGCCTCCTACAGCGCTGCGTGGTTCGCGGCCTGGGTCGAGGCGTTCCAGACGGTGACCGGCTCGAAGGGCGCTGTCGTCGTCGGCAACAGCCTGGGTGGCCGCGTGGCGCTGGAGGCAGGGCTGACCCATCCGGGCTCGGTCCGGGGGCTGGTGCTGCTCACGCCGTCACCGGCCTTCCGACGCCTGCGACAGCTCGTGCCGCTGGTGCGCCTGATCCGCCCGGGGCTGGCCCGGCTGCCGATCCCCGCACCGCCGCACCGGGCGGTCGTCGAGGCGGTCCGCACCATGATGAGCGTCCCGGAGCGGCTCCCCGCGGCGTGGTACGACGCGGCTGCCGACGAGGGCCAGCGGGTGCTGCGCAGCCCCGCGCACCGGGCTGCGTTCTTCGCGGCGGCCCGTCAGATCTACCTCGAGGAGGCGCACGGACGCAAGGGCTTCTGGGACCGGCTGCCGAACCTGCAGCCGCCGGCCCTGTTCCTGTGGGGCGACCGCGACCGGCTCGTGCCGGCCAGCTTCGCCCGGCACGTCACCGACGCGCTGCCGCACGCCACCTCGCTGGTGATGGAGGACTGCGGTCACGTGCCCCACTTCGAGCACCCGGAGCAGACCATGCGGCTGATCCGGGAGTTTCTGGCCTCGCTCTGAGCGGCGCCTAGGTGCGGTCGACGCTCAGTCGCACTCTCGGCAGATCAGGCGGCCGCCCTTGTCGCTCGCGAGCTGGCTCCGGTGGTGCACCAGGAAGCAGGAGGAGCAGGTGAACTCGTCCTGCTGCTTGGGAAGCACCCGGACGTTCAGCTCCTCCCCGGACAGGTCTGCGCCGGGCAGCTCGAGCGCCTCGTTCAGGTCGGTCTCGTCGGCGTCGACGCTGCTGGACTGCGCCTCGGCACGACGTGCCTTGAGCTCCTCGAGGCTGTCCTCGCCGGTGTCGTCGGCCTCGTTGCGGCGGGGCTGGTCGTAGTCGGTCGCCATGTGCGGTCGTTCCTCCTGCATCCTGCATCGTGGTGTCCTCGGTCCGGCACAACGCACGAGCAGCCGGTCTTGTGCCCGTCGTCCGGACTCTTGTTCCGAAGGGTGGGGAGCGCCAGAGGCTAGCCGTCCGTCAGCCCGGCCGCATCCGTGCTCCCCCGGCAGCGTTCAGGGGCGCGACGCTCGGGCTTACGCACCCTCCTCAGCCGCCAGCCCGGCGGCGATCCCGGCCCGCGGCAAGGCTCCTCGTCGCGGGTGACCGCCGGTCACCGTGGTGGCCAGAAGCCCGATGTGTCGAGCAACTCGTTGACGATCTCTGCCCGGGGGCAACACCCTCCACCATGAGCACAGACGTGCACCGCCGCGCCCAGCCCGTGCACGGCCACCTGGTGCGCTACCTCGAGGCCGGCGCGCCCGAGCCCGGCGAGACACCCCGCCCCGTCGTCCTGCTCCTCCACGGCATCGCCTCCCGCTCGGCGCAGTGGGAGGGCGTCATGTCCAGGCTCGCGGTGCACGTGCACGTGCTCGCGCCCGACCTGCTCGGGCACGGCGAGTCGGCCAAGCCCCGCGGCGACTACTCGCTCGGGGCGCACGCCTGCGGCATCCGTGACCTGCTGTCCGCGCTGGGCCACGACCGCGTCACCGTGGTCGGGCACTCGCTCGGCGGCGGCATCGCGATGCAGTTCGCCTACCAGTTCCCCGAGCGTGCCGCACGCCTGGCGCTGGTGGACGCCGGCGGTCTCGGCCCGGAGGTCACCACGGTGCTGCGCGCCGCGACCCTGCCAGGCGCAGAAGTCGTCATCCCGATCATCACCAGCTCGTGGGTGCGCTCCGCCGGCCGTCACGTCGGCGTGCTTCTGGCCCAGGCTGGGATCCCGGTCGACCCTGGCACGGCCGAGGCGCTCTACGGTTTCTCCACCCTGTCGGACAAGGCGACCCGGCAAGCCTTCATCCAGACTGCGCGCGCCGTGCTGGACGTCCGAGGACAGAAGGTCGACGCACGCGAGCGGCTCCACCTCGCTGCCGACCTGCCGCTCCTTGTCGTCTGGGGACGCCGTGACCGGATCATCCCGGTGGCGCACGGACGCGCCCTGGCGGACAGCGTCCCGTCAGCCCGGCTCGAGCTCTTCGACCGGTCCGGCCACTTTCCGCACCTGACCGAGCCTGAACGCCTCGCCGACGTGCTCGCCGACTGGCTCGCCACGACCCCGGCTGCCGACCTCGACCCGGAGGCTCTGACCCGTCGCCTGCGCGCCCCGGTGGGCCTGCCGGTCACGGCCATGGTGGCTGACGTGGCGCTCGCCTGACACGGTGCACCGCAGAGCCTGGACCCAGGACTAGCCGGTCACCTGCTCCCCCTTGCCGATCACCGTCACGCCGCCGGCGGTGACGGTGAACCCGCGGGCCCGGTCCGCCGCCGGGTCGACCCCGACCTCGGCTCCGGGCCACACGACGACGTTCTTGTCGAGGATCGCCCGGCCGACCTTGGCGCCACGTCCGATGTCAACGTTGTGCATGAGCACGGCACCCTGGACCTCGGCGCCGGAGTGCACCCGGACGCCCGGGGACAGCACGGACAGCTTCACGTAGCCCCCGGACACGATCACCCCGGGGCTGACCAGACTGTCGATCGCCTGCCCGACCCGGCCCGGCGCGTCGTGGACGAACTTCGCCGGCGGGTGGGACCCGATGCTCGTGAGGATGGGCCAGTGCCGGTTGTACAGGTTGAAGATCGGGTGGACCGAGATCAGGTCCATGTGCGCGTCGTAGTAGCTGTCGAGCGTTCCGACGTCCCGCCAGTAGCCGCTGTCGCGCTCGGTGGACCCGGGGACGACGTTGTCGCTGAAGTCATACACCTGCGCCTGACCCTGGGCGACCAGCATCGGGATGATGTTGCCGCCCATGTCGTGCTTGGACGTCTCGTCCAGGGCGTCGGCCTTCACGGCTGCGAGCAGCGCCTCGGTCGAGAACACGTAGTTGCCCATCGAGGCGTACGTCTGCTCGGGGTCGTCCGGCAAGCCCGGCGGGTCGGCGGGCTTCTCCAGGAACGCGTCGATGGTGCGACCGTCAGCGGTCTGGATGACCCCGAACTCGGACGCGGCGGTCCGCGAGACGCGGATCCCGGCGACCGTCACCCCGGCGCCCGAGGCGATGTGCTGCTCCACCATCTGCCGGGGGTCCATCCGGTAGACGTGGTCGGCACCGAAGACCACGATGTGCTCGGGCTCGTCGTCGTACACCAGGTTGAGGCTCTGGTGGATCGCGTCGGCGCTCCCGCGGAACCACTGCGGCCCGAGGCGCTGCTGCGCCGGGACCGGCGTGATGTAGTCACCGAGCAGGTGCGACATCCGCCAGGTCGTCGTGATGTGGCGGTCCAAGGAGTGCGACTTGTACTGCGTGAGCACCACGATGCGCAGGTAGTCCGCGTTGACCAGGTTGCTGAGCACGAAGTCGACGAGCCGGTAGATGCCACCGAACGGCACCGCCGGTTTCGCCCGGTCGAGGGTGAGCGGTGACAGGCGCTTGCCCTCACCTCCGGCGAGCACGATGCCGAGGACACGAGGGCTTGATCTCATAGGGGTGTCCTGTCCCGGCTAGCGTCTGCCCATGCGTGTCGGGCTCTTGACGAAGGAATGGCCGCCCCAGGTGTACGGGGGGGCTGGCGTCCATGTAGAGAACCTGGTCCCCGCCCTGCGACGCGCGGGCGCCGAGGTCGACGTGCACTGCTTCGGCGAGCCGCGCCCCGACGCCACCGCCCACACGTCCGACCCCCGGCTCGTGGACGCGGGCACCGCCCTGCAGACCCTGTCGGTAGACCTCGCGATCGCGGCCGCGGTCGGCGGCTGCGACGTGGTGCACAGCCACACCTGGTATGCCGATCTCGCCGGCCACCTGGCCGCTCTCCAGCACGGAAGCGCGCACGTGCTCACCACCCACTCGCTCGAGCCGCACCGGCCGTGGAAGGCCGAGCAGCTCGGTGGTGGCTACCGGGTCAGCAGCTGGGTCGAGAAGGCCTGCGTGCTGGCGGCCCACGCGGTGATCGCGGTCAGCGAGGGCACCCGGCGCGACATCCTGGACGTCTACCCGGACGTCGACCCGTCGCGCGTGCACGTGGTCCACAACGGGATCGACCCGGTGGCCTACGCACCGACGGACGCGGTCGACGTGCTGGAGCGGCACGGCGTCGACCCCGCAGAGCCGTACGCCATCTTCGTCGGCCGCATCACCCGGCAGAAGGGGCTCGCGCACCTGCTGAGGGCCGCAGCGGACCTCCCGGGCCAGCTGGTGCTCTGCGCCGGCGCGCCGGACACCCCGGAGATCGCCGCCGAGGCCCGCCAGCTGGTCGATGCGCTGGAGACGAGCCGCGGCCGGGTGGTCTGGATCAGGGAGATGCTGCCGAAAGGCGACGTCGCCCAGCTGCTCGCGCACGCCACCGTGTTCGTGTGCCCGTCGGTCTACGAACCGCTCGGGATCGTCAACCTGGAGGCGATGGCCTGCGGCACGGCGGTCGTGGCCTCCGCGGTCGGTGGCATCCCCGAGGTGGTGGACGACGGACGGACCGGCCTGCTCGTGCCGTACGCCGCGGACGAGCCGGACGCCTTCGAGCACGGCCTGGCCGACGCGATCGCCTCGCTGCTGGCCGACCCCTCCCGCGCCGCGGCGATGGGTGCCGCGGGACGTGAGCGGGCGGTGGCCGACTTCGGCTGGGACGCGATCGGCGGGCAGACCGTCAGGGTGTACGAGACGGCTCTCGAGCTGCGCTCGCCGTAGGGGCTGCCGGTCGGCCGCTCGCGCTAGAAGGGCTGGGCGTCCGCCGCGTGGGCCACCAGCAGGTCGTGGAGGGCGTCGAAGATCCCGGGGGCAGCGGCGAGGACGAGGTCGTGCGAGGCCCCGCGGCCGTTCAAGCCACCGACCCGGGCGCCGGCCTCGGCCGCGACCAGGCCGCCGGCGCTGCGGTCCCACTCCTGGGTGCTCTGCTCGTAGTAGGCCTCCAGCCGCCCGGCGGCGACCCAGCACAGGTCCAGCGCGCAGGCGCCGAGCCGGCGGATGTCCCGGACCTTCGTCAGCAGGTCCGGAAGGATCGCCGCCTGGACCACCCGTCGGCGGGCGTCATAACCGAAACCCGTTCCCACCAGGGCCTGGGACAGGTCGGTGACCGGCGAGCAGTGCAGCGCGACCCCGTTGAGGAACGCGCCACCTCCGCGTACGGCGGTGAACAGCTCGTTCTTGCTCGGGTCGAGCACCACCCCGGCGAAGGCGCCCTCTGCATCTTCGACCCCGATCGAGATCGCCCACTGAGGGAGCCCGTAGAGGTAGTTGACGGTGCCGTCGATCGGGTCGACCACCCACCGGACGCCGGTGCTGCCCGGCTGCGAGGCGCCCTCCTCGCCGATCAGCCCGTCGTGCGGGTGTGCGGCGTGGACACCCTCGGCGAGCAGCTGCTCCACCGCCCGGTCGGCGGCCGTCACCACGTCGGTCGGGCTGGTCTTGGTCGCGTCGGTCGTGATGCCGTCGCGCATCTCGAGCGCGAGGGCGCCGGCCCGGCGGGCGAGGTCGACGGCGGTGGCGAGGTAGGCATCTGCATCGGGACGGGTCACCAGAGCATCGTGCCCGACACCCTCCCGGTGTGGCGCGCAACGGCGCCCGTGGGATAACAAGGGAGCAGACCCCAGCACCGCCACGACAGGAGCAGCAGCAGTGGACCTCACCTTCAGCGCCGCCGACGAGGACTTCCGGTCCGAGCTGCGTACGTGGCTCGACGCGAACCTTCCCGCAGACATGCGCAGGCCCGAGTTCTGGGCGGGGATGAGCGACGACGAGCAGTTCGAGACGCGTCGCACCTGGGAGCAGGGCAAAGCCAAGGCCGGTTTCGCCGGGATCCAGTGGCCGACCGAGTACGGGGGCCGAGGCGGCACCCCGACGATGAAGGCGATCTACGACGAGGAGATGTCCAAGGCGCACGCCCCCACGACCGTGAACTCGCTCGGGATGGGGTTTCTGGGTCCGACCGTCATGGCGATCGGCACCGAGGAGCAGAAGCGCGAGATCATCGCGCCCCTGCTCAACTGCGAGACGATCTGGTGCCAGGGCTTCTCCGAGCCGGGGGCCGGCTCCGACCTCGCGGCGCTGTCGATGAAAGCCGAGCGCCACGGCGACCAGTACGTCATCAACGGTCAGAAGATCTGGACGACGAACGCGATGCACGGCGACCGGATCTTCACGATGGCCCGGACGAGCAGCTCCGAGGGCCAGAAGAAGCACGCCGGCATCTCGATGCTGCTGGTCGACATGCACCAGGACGGCGTCGAAGCCCGCCCGCTGAAGCAGATGACCGGCGCCAGCGAGTTCGGCGAGGTCTTCTTCACCGACGCGGTCTGCCCCCAGGACGAGATCCTCGGCGAGGAGGGCCAGGGCTGGGCGGTCGCGATGCTGCTGCTGTCCTTCGAGCGCGGGTCCTCCGCGATCGGGCAGTACACCGAGTTCCGCGGTCAGTGGGACGCCGTGGCCCGCCTCGCCGCCACGCTGCCCCGTAACGGCGCCCCCGCCGTCAAGGACCCGGTCATCCGTCAGCGGCTCGCGACCGCGCTCGTCGACCTCGAGTGCCTGAAATACCACTCCTTCCACATCTTGAGCGAGGTCGCCAAGGGCAAGGACCTCGGGTTCGAGGCGTCCATGACCAAGATGATGTGGTCAGAGGCCTTCCGCCGGGTCAGCGACGTGTACGAGGACGTGCTCGGCACCGGTTTCCAGGTCCCGGACCCCCAGCCCGACCTGTCGCTGGAGGAGCTGACGAGCCTGGCGATGTGGTCCCGCTCGTGCACGATCTGGGGCGGTTCCCAGCAGGTCCAGCGCAACGTCGTCGCCGAGCGCGTGCTCGGCCTTCCCCGATAGGACTGACTGACATGGACTTCTCCCTCGACGACGAGCAGCGCGCCCTCCAAGACGCGGTGCGCTCCTACCTCGGTGACCGGTTCACCGGTGCGCAGGTGCGCGAGCTGTACGAGAACGACCCCGACGACGCCACCGACGGCGTCCCGGCAGCGCTGTGGAAGGCCATCGGCGAGCAGGGATGGCTGGCCGTGATGGTCCCCGAGGAGCACGACGGGATCGGGCTAGGCGTCCTCGACGCCTCCGTGCTGTCACGTGCGTTCGGCGCCGGCACCGTCCCCGGGCCGTGGCTCGGCACCGTGCTGGTCGGCGAGGCTTTGCGCCTGGCCGGCAGCCCAGAGCAGCAGGCGGCGTGGCTTCCGAGAATCGCTGCGGGCGAGGTCAAGGGCGCCGTGGCGCTGCTGACCCCCAACAGCACCCCGTCGGTCGAGCACGCGCCGGCGCAGGCGGCCGACGGCTCGCTCTCCGGCACCCTGTCCTACGTCGAGTACGCCGGGACCGCCGACGTGCTGCTGGTCGCGGCCCAGGACGGGCTCTACCTGGTCGAGCCGGGCGCGTTCACCTCGACGGCGCACGACAGCCTCGACCGCACGGTCCGGTTGTTCACCGTCGAGCTGTCCGGGCCGGCCGAAAAGCTCGGGGCGAGCACCCCCGAGGCGCACGCCGAGCTGCTGGACCGCGCCACCGTCCTGGTGGCCGCGGACCTCGTCGGCATGGCGCGCAAGGCGCTGTCCGACACCGTCGCGTACGACAAGGAGCGCGTGCAGTTCGGTCGCCCGGTCGGCTCCTTCCAGGCGATCAAGCACCACCTGGCCGACCTGCACGTCAACGTCACGATGGCCGAGCACGCGGTGCTGTTCGCCGCCCACGCCCTCGATCTCGGCGACCCGGACGCTCCGCTCGCGGCGTCGATCGCCAAGGCCAAGGCGTCTGACACCGCCCGCGAGTCGGTCAGCGCGATGATCCAGTACCACGGTGGCATCGGCTACACCTGGGAGCACGACAGCCACTTCTACTTCAAGCGCGCCAAGCGCCAGGAATACAGCTTCGGCGACGGTGCGCTGCACCGCGAGCGCGTCGCCGTGCTCACCCTGGACCAGGGCGGGCTGGACGACGAACCGATCGACAGCGTGCAGACCGGCTCCGCAGCCGGCGTCGAGGGCACCGGCATCGCGGCAGGTGCCGCATGACCCGGACCGCGCTGATCACCGGCGGAGCCTCTGGCTTCGGCGCCGAGGTGGCCCGTCAGCTCGTGCGTCGCGGAGACCAGGTCGTCCTGGTCGACGTCGACGACGAGGGCGGCCAGGCGGTGGCCGCCGAGGTAGGCGGGCACTTCCTGCACGGCGACGTGAGCGACTATGACTCCGTCATGGCCACCACGCAGGCCGCCGCGGAGATCCACGGCGGGCTCGACATGGTCTTCCTCAACGCCGGCATCTCCACCGGCTGCGGCGTGGCCGAGGACTTCGACCTTGCGACCTACCGGCGGGCCATGGGCATCAACGTGGACGGGGTCGTGTTCGGCGCCCACGCCGCTCTGCCGTTCCTGCGCAAGACCCAGGGCTCGATCGTCGCGACCGCGTCGATGGCCGGGCTGACGGCCACGTCCTTCGACCCGGTCTACGGGGCCAACAAGCACGCGGTCGTCGGGCTGGTGCGCGCCCTGGGGCCGGCCTGGGCTCCTTTCGGCGTACGGGTCAACGCCTTCTGCCCCAGCTTTGCCGAGACCAAGATCATCGGGAACATCAAGGAGATGCTCGACACCTCAGGGGTGCCGATCATCCCGGTGGACGTGGCCGGGCGGGCGATCCTGCAGGCGTTCGACTCGTCCGACACCGGCGAGGCATGGCTGCTGCAGGCTGGGCGGGAGGCCATGCCGTACAAGTTCCGCGGGATCCCCGGTCCGCTCGACGCGGCCGGCGAGCGGGTGGCCCCCCTGGACCCGACGGGCGTCCCCACCGGCAGCGCCTGACCCCTCCGGCGCCTTCCCCCGACCATCAGGGGTTCTCCTGATGGTCGGGGGCGGGGGCTCAGACGCGAGTCAGGCTGTCCCGGGACAGCTCGGCGCAGGAAGCGTGGCCCGCGAGGCCGCTCTGCAGGTCGAGGTCGGCCAGCAGGCAGCGCAGCACGTGCGCCACGCCGGCCTCCCCGGCCACCGCGAGACCGTGGACGTACGGCCGACCGATCAGCACCGCGTCCGCGCCGAGGGCGAGCGCCTTGGCCACGTCGGCACCCGTGCGCACCCCCGAGTCGAACAGCACCGGCATCCCGTCGGCCACCTCGACGATCGCCGGCAGAGCCTCGAGCGAGGCCAGCGCGCCGTCGACCTGACGTCCACCGTGGTTGCTGCACACCACGCCCTGCACCCCTGCGTCCTGGGCGAGCCGGACGTCGTCCGGGTGCTGGATCCCCTTGAGCACGATCGGCAAGGACGTGATGCCCTGCAGCCAGGCGAGGTCGGCCCAGGTCAGCGTCGGGTTGTTGAACACCTGGGTGAAGCGCAGGACGGCCTGGCCGTCCTCGGGGACGCTGGCGAGGAACACCGGGTCGGCGAGGTAGTTGGCGATCCCGATGCTCTGCAGGAACGGCAGGTAGGCCAGCGACAGGTCCCGCGGACGCCAGCCGAGCTGCCAGGTGTCCAGGGTGACGACGAGCGCGGTGTAGCCGGCGGCCTCGGCACGGCGCACGAACGACGCGGCCAGCTCTCGGTCGTTCGGCCAGTAGAGCTGAAACCACTTGGGACCGTCGGAGGCCGCCGCGACCTCCTCCATCGTGTGGGACGCCGCGGTCGAGACGATCATCGGCACCCCGAGCGAGCCGGCCGCGCGTGCCACCCCCGGCTCGGCGTCGGTGTGGACGATCGACAGCACCCCGACCGGCGCGAGCATCACCGGCGCCGGCATCGTCAGCCCGAGCACGGTCGTCGTGTGGTCGCGCTGCGCCGGGATGCCACGCAGCATCCGCGGCACCAGGCGCCACCGCTCGAACGCGGCCCGGTTGGCACGGAAGGTGCTCTCCTCCCCTGCCGACCCCTCGACGTAGCCGCGGGCCTCAGGCGTCATCACCTCGAGCGCCGCGGCCTGCATCGCCTCCCACCCGAAAGGCATGGTCGGCGGCTCGCCGAGCAGACCCTTGAGGTAGACCTCGTTCTGGAAATCCGCGAAGGCTGTCATCGACCCATTCTGCAGGAGGCAACGTGATCGATCCCACAGGCCCCGACCTGAAGGCTTTTCTCGCCGACGACCCGGGTGGCCCCGTGGTCATGCTCAACCTGCTCCGGTTCCGGCCGGACGGGGGACGTGAGGGGTACGCCGCCTACGTGGCCCACTTCGCGAAGACCGGGTCGCCGTGGGGGGCGGAGGTGGTCTACGCCGGCGACGGTCAGGCCGCGCTGGTCGCCGAGGACGGCCAGGCGTGGGACGCGGTGCTGGTGGTCCGCTACCCGAGCCGCAAGGCCTTCAGCGACATGGTCCGCGACCCCGACTACCAGAAGGGCAGCCACCTGCGCACCGATGCGCTGATCGAGGCGGTGCTGCAGCCGACCACCGCCTGGCCCTGAGATCCGGGTTCACCCGAGGTCGGTGACCGGGCGGGCGAGCAGGTGCGGAGCCGGCGCGTCCAGTCGCGCGATCAGCTCTTTGAGCGCGGTCACCTCAGCCGCCAGGGCACCTCGTCCGTCAGGCGTCACGGTCAGCCAGGTACGCGTACGCCCGGCCGTGACGACCTTGTCCGACCGGACGTACCCCGCCTCGACGAGCCGACCGATGCTCCGGGACAGGTTGCCGTCGGTCAGGCCGAGCGTGGTCCGGAGAAACGTGAAGTCGACCCGTCCTCCCTCGCACAGGACCGCCAAGATGCCGAGCCGGGTGCGTTGGTGCACCGCGTCGTCGAGCCGAGAGCTGGGGTGCGTCACGATGGCAGCCTGCACCCTGACCGGCGGCGCAGCAGGCCGCCCAGCGTCGTCAGGGACAGACCGAAGACCAGCTCGATCGACCAGGCCGGGGCCGAGAGCGCGGCGACGCCCACCGACAGCACCGCGCAGGCGAGGACCCCGAGGGCCGGCCAGCACGATCCTTGAATCGCGCTGAGGGCGAGGTAGCCGAGCACGACCACGCCGACCGGTGCCAGCACCCCGGCCGAGGCGCCGGCGACGTGGCCGGCGACAACCGCGACGGCGAGGCAGGCGAGCGACATGCCGATGCCGATCCACCATGAACCGGCTCGTGCGCCCACCCCGGTGGTCTGGACGCGCCGACGGTAGTGACGCCCGATCAGCACGAGGCCGGCGGCACTGCCGCCCAGCCAGAAGGGCAGCAGCAAGCCGGGCGCGACGGCGAGCAGACCCGCGCTCAGGACCGTCAGACCACCGAAATACACCAGCGGGAACCATGGCTGGCCCAACGACGCTCGGGTCCGGAGACGCGCGGTCTCAACGAGCGCCAAGTGCTCACGGGCCTGCCTGGCCGATACCGGGTTCGAGGTCACCGGGCCACTTTACAAGGCAAAGTCCGCGTCGTACGGTCATCGCCCGCACGCTTCTGACGATCACGATCTGCCCACGACCTTCTGGAGATGCCATGCACATCAAGGACAAGGACCTGGTCACCACGCTCTCCGCCGCACCGGACGGGGTTCCGCTCGTCGCGGCCGTCTTCGCTCGAATCACGACCGCGGCCAGCTTCACCCACTGGCTGGGACCGTTGGGCAACTACCTCATCGCCCGTCCGGCCGCCAGCTCGAAGGCCGGCAGCGACGGAGAGCGGGCCGACATCCCGCTTGACGCCGCCATGGTCCTCGGACTGTCGAAGGACGCCTTGCACGTCTGGTCGGCTGACCCGATGCTCGGTCAGGTGAACGATCACCTCGGGTCGGTGGAGATCGCTCGGGTGACCGGGATGGCTGCCGAGGTGCAGAAGGGGTCGTGGTGGCCGCTGACCATCACCCTGGACAGCGCCGAGTCGGTCGAGGTCCAGGCCCGCGGCGACGTAAGCGGCCTGGTCGCAGCCTTCCGGGGCCTCGGCGGCGCGCAGGTCTGAGGCAGCGCCGGGACCCCGGTTCCGGTGGACGCACCGCAGCCCCGGATCTCCTTCTTCGCCGGGAGGTGCTTGCATCCTCGGTGTGGACAGCCCGACCAGGACGACCCGACCGGTCGACGACCGTGTCCGCGGTCCCCGGGGCGGTGCTGAGCCGTGGGACGTCGTCGTCGTGGGGGCCGGGCCGGCGGGGGCGGCGGCGGCGCGGGCCGCCGCGGCGGCGGGCGCTGACGTCCTGCTGCTGGACCGGGCCGCGATCCCCCGCTACAAGCGCTGTGGCGGAGGTCTGATCGGCCTGTCGCAGGCGGCCGTCGCCGAGGCGGGGGTCGACCTGGCTGCCCTCTCCCGGGACACCGTCGGCCGGCTCAGCTTCACGCACCAGGGTCAGCGGGTCTTCACCCGTACAGCGCCGCCCTTCCTGCCGATGGTGCTCCGGTCCGAGCTGGACGCCGCGCTGGTGCAGGTCGCTGTCCAGGAGGGCGCCGTCCTGACCGACGCCTGCCGGGTCACGGGCTACGCGCAGCGTGACGGCACCGTCACGGTGTCCACCGACCGCGGTTCGGTCCGCGCGCGCGCCGTCGTCGCGGCCGACGGTTCCCAGGGACGGGCGGCCGCCCACGTCGGCGTCGTCTACGACCAGGTCGACCTGGGGCTCGAGTGCGAACTGCCCACCCCACGGGGCAGCGACTGGGACGGGCATGTACGCCTGGACTGGGGGCCGGTGCCGGGCTCCTACGGCTGGGTCTTCCCGAAGGGCGACACGGTGACCGTCGGCGTGATCGGCGACCGCGGCCAGGGCGCCGCGATGCGCACCTACTACCGGTCCTTCGTGGCCTCGCTCGGGCTCGAGCTACGCACCGCGGTGCACGACGGCGGTCACCTGACGCGCGTACGGGCTCCAGGCTCGCCCCTGCGGCGCGGTCAGGTGCTGGTCGCCGGCGACGCGGCGGGGCTGCTGGAGCCGTGGACCCGGGAAGGGATCAGCTTCGCCCTGCGGTCCGGTGCCCTCGCCGGGGCGGCTGCGGCCGGCGACGTGACGGGCTACGAGGGGGCGGTCCAGACCATGCTCGGTCCGGAGGTCGACGCCGGTCGTCGCGCGCTGGCTGCGTTCACGCGGCACCCCGGGACGGTGCACACCGTCCTGCGACGGCTGCCCGGCACGTGGCAGCTGCTCCTGCGGCTGGTGAGCGGTCAGACGTCGCTGGCGGAGCAGGTGCAGCACCGCCCCGTTCGGGTAGCCGTCGACCTTTTGGGCCGGTTCTAACCGGCCAGCTCGGCGCGCACGAGGTTGCCGTGCTCGTCGAGGCGCGGCGCGGCCGGCCGCACGAGCGGGTCCTCGTAGGCCGACAGCTTGATCGGTTGCCCGGGCAGCGGGAGCCCGCCGGCGGTGACGACCATCCTGCGGGCGGCCGTCTGAGCGCTGTCCAGCGCCTCGGCGATCCCGGAGATCGGTCCGGACGGCACCCCGGCCAGGTCCAGCTCGCCGAGCCAGTGCTCGGCCGGGCGGGTCGCGAGGGCCGCCTCCATCTCGGCCTTCAGGGCCAGCCGGTGCTCGTGGCGCAGCGCGTTCGTGGCGTATCGGGGGTCTCCGGCCATGGCCGGACGGTCCAGGACCCGGGAGAGCGTCAGGAACAGGGCGTCGTTGGCCGCACAGATGCTGATGTCGACGTCTGCGCACCGGAAGGTGTCGAAGGGCGCGATCGAGAAGTGCGCGTTGGCGATCCGCGGGGGCTCCACGCCGGTCGCGAGGTAGGACAGCGCGGGCCCCTCGAGCAGGCTCAGGGTGGCGTCGTACATGGCGACGTCCAGGTGCGTGCCCACCCCGGTGCGCGCGACCCCGAGCAGCGCCGCGGTGATCCCGCCGAACGCGTAGAGCCCGGCCGACAGGTCGGCGACCGGCGCACCGGGCTTGGTCGGCGGTCCGTCCGCGCTGCCGGTGATGGCCATGATCCCGCTCATCCCCTGCACGACGGCGTCGTACGCGGGGCGCTGGCTCCAGGGCCCGCTGTGCCCGAAGCCGGAGATCGAGCACGCGACCACCCGGGGGTTCAGGGCCAGGAGCTGCTCTGGACCGAGGCCGAGCCGGTCCATCACGCCGGGGCGAAAGTTCTCGACCACCACGTCCGCCCGGGCGGCGAGGCGGCGCGCCACCTCGAGGTCGGCGGCGTCCTTGAGGTCCAGCGCGATCGACTGCTTGCCCCGGTTCACCCGCGCGAAGTAGAGGCTCTCCCCGCCGGAGAAGGGTCCGTAGGTGCGGGTGTCGTCCCCGGTGCGCGGACGCTCGACCTTGACGACGCGTGCGCCGAGGTCGGCGAGCATCATGGTGGCGAACGGTCCGGCGAGCACGCGGCTGAAGTCAGCGACGAGCAGACCGGTCAGGGGGCCCGCTGGAGTGGTTGTCGACACGCCGCACAGTCTGCCCGGCGGGAACGAGACGCGTGCATGTGGTGTTGTGATGGGCATGACCGGCGCCATGAGCTCGATGACCCCAGTTGCCCCTACGACGACCTTGACCGCTGCCGACCGTTGCGACCGCTGTGGTGCACAGGCCCGGGTGCGGGTGGTGCTCCCCAGCGGGGGCGAGCTGATGTTCTGCGGCCACCACGCCTCGGCGTATGAGGACAGCCTCCGTCCGGCTGCCGCCGAGTGGGTGGACGAGACGTCCTCGATCGACTGACCACCTCTTTCCCGTACGACGGCCGCTCGCCCTTCGGGGAGGGCGGTCGTTCGCCTTTCAGGCTCAGGCGGTCGCCGCGTAGCGACCTTCGCGCTCGACGACGGTCAGGGGCAAGCCCTACGCGCGGGACAGCGTCCGTCCGGTGAGCACCTCGCGCACCGGCCCGGCCGCGACCACCGACCCCCGCGACAGGATCAGCGCGTGGGTCGTCCCGACCGGGACCTCCTCGACGTGATGAGTGACCAGCACGCTGGTCGGCGCCTCGTCGTCGGCGGCGAGCTGGGTCAGCAGGCGCAGCAGGGCCTCTCGCGCACCGAGGTCGAGGCCGGCGGCCGGCTCGTCCAGCAGCAGCAGCTCG
>JBBSTR010000018.1:0-33944 GCA_038235705.1 Mycobacteriales bacterium | reverse complement strand
GAGAACACGTGGCACGAACTGCACTGACGAGGGGCGCGCTCGCGGTCCTCCTGAGCTCCGGGCTCGCGGCCGGCCTCGGGGTGTCCCCGGCCTTCGCCGCACCGGCCCAGAACGACGCGTCCGGCGCGCCGAAGCTCAACGACGGTCCGCTCGGCGAGAACGACCTCGACCTGCTCCAGCAGGCGAAGGACGCCGGCAAGGCGACCGTCACGATGATCCTCGCGACCCAGCCCGGCCAGGCCGCGGCAGTCGACGCTGCGGTCAGCAGGCTCGGCGGCTACGTCGGCAAGCGGATCGACAGCATCGACTACGTGCGGGCTACCGTGCCCACGGACCGCGCCGAGAAGGCAGCCGGCGTCAAGGGCGTCCTCGCGGCCGACCTGTCGCAGACGATCCAGCGCGACGACCCGACGGTCGAGACGTCCGGCGACGTCGGCGCGGACGGGGTGCTGCAGAACTTCCTGAAGCCCCCATACATGCCCTACGACGAGACCGGTGCCGCAGCCCTGCGCGCGGCGGACCCGACGCACGACGGTCGCGGCGTCACCATCGGGGTCATCGACTCCGGCGTCGACCTCGACCAGCCGGCGCTGCAGAAGACCTCCACCGGCGAGCGCAAGATCGTCGACTGGGTGACCGCCACGGACCCGATCCTCGACCAGGACGGCACGTGGAAGATCATGCGGGCCGACGTCAGCGGCCCCAGCTTCACGATCGCCGGGCGCACCTGGACCGCGCCCGCCGGGTCCTACACGTTCAACATCTTCAGCGAGAGCATCACCAAGCCCAGCGAGCCCGGCGGCGACGTCAACCGTGACGGCGACACGACCGACACCTTCGGGATCCTCTATGACCCGGTCAGCCACGACGTCCGGGTGGACGACGACCAGGACGGGGACTTCACCAACAACCCGGTGATGCGTCCCTACAACGAGAAGTTCGACATCGGACACTTCGGCACCGACGACCCGGCGACCCCGATCGTCGAGCGGATGCCCTACACGGTGGAGTTCCGCCAGGACGTCTCGCTGGCGCCGTTCGGCCTGCCCGGCACGGCCGACTTCGTCAACATCGGCCTCGTCGAGGACGCCCACGGCAGTCACGTCGCGGGCATCACCGCCGCCAACGGCGCACAGGGAACCGGCGCTGCGCCTGGAGCCAAGATCGTCTCCTCGAGGGCCTGCACCTGGGGCGGCGGCTGCACCAACGTCGCGTTGTTCGAGGGCATGGCCGACCTGGCGATGAACCGTGGCGTCGACATCATCAACATGAGCATCGGCGGCCTGCCGGCGCTCAACGACGCCAACAACGCGCGTGCGCGGCTCTACGACAACCTGATCAAGACCACCGGCGTTCAGATGTTCATCTCGGCCGGCAACTCCGGCGCCGGGATCAACACCATCGGTGACCCGTCCGTCGCGACCGACGTGATCAGCGTGGGCAGCTCGATCAGCAAGCAGACGTGGAAGGCCAACTACGGGTCGGTGACCGAGGTCCCCTACCAGCTGCACAACTTCTCCTCCCGCGGGCCGCGCGAGGACGGCGGCTTCAAGCCCAACCTCGTCGCGCCCGGCTCGGCGATCTCGACGGTCCCGCTGTGGTTGAAGCAGCCCGACCTGGAGGAGGCCGGTTACACGCTGCCGATCGGCTACGCGATGTTCAACGGCACCTCGATGGCCTCCCCGGCCGCCGCCGGGGCTGCCGCCGACCTGCTCTCGGCCACCAAGGCCGCGGGCGTCACGGTCAGCTCCGCTCAGCTGCGCAAGGCGCTCTACAGCACGGCGAAGGTCATTCCCGGCCTGCAGCCGTACGAGCAGGGTCTGGGCCTGATCCAGGCGGACAAGGCGCTCACGGTGGCGCTGCAGTCGCCCACCACCGACACCTTCGACGTGAAGACCCCGGTCTGCACCCCGATCTCGGGGTTCCTCGCGACCCCGAACGTCGGCGCCGGCTTCTACAACCGCTGCTCAGTGACGAGCGGTGGGCAGGCTGCGGGCCAGTCCAAGCTGTACTACGGCACGATCACCCGCACCTCCGGCGCTGTCGGCAACAAGCTGTACAACATCAAGACCGTCGGCAGCGACGGCAGCTTCTCGTTGCCGCGCACGCAGGTCTACCTGCCGCTGAACCGGCCCATCAAGTTCCCGCTGACCGTCAAGCCGGTCGGGCCGGGGGTGCACAGCGTGATCGTGCAGCTCGACGACCCGAGGAGCCCCGGCATCGAGGGTAACGTCATGGCCACCGTCGTCGCGGCCCAGCCGCTGGCCGCCCCGTCGTTCGCGGCCGGAAAGACCGGGACGGTGCAGCGCAACAACAACACGAGCGTCTTCGTGGACGTGCCGATCGGCACCAAGGCCTTGCAGGTCAACCTGTCCGGCATCGCCGAGGGCAGCCAGACCCGCTGGATCGCGACCGACCCGTACGGCGTGCCGGTCGACAGCACCTCCAGCCGTCAGTGCTTCAGCAACTACGTGTACGAGGACACCCCGGTCACCTGTGACCCGTTCAGCCGGGCCTACCTCGACCCGCTGCCGGGCATCTGGGAGCTCAACGTCGAGTCGCGGCGCACCTCGCCGCAGCTGGACAACCCGTTCACCCTCACGGCATCGGCCCAGGGCGTGACCGTGTCACCCGAGGTGCTCGAGCTGCCGAGCGCGGTGATCGGTGAGCCCACCCCGGTGAGCTTCGACGTCACCAACCAGTTCGCGACCACGACGATCACTGCCCAGGGCGGTGACCTGGGGAGCGCGAAGACCCTCCGGCCGACGATCGCCGAAGGCGCCGTCCAGACGTACGAGGTGGTCGTGCCTGAGGGCGCCACCCGGCTGGACGCCGCGATCGGGAACGTCTCCGACCGGGGGGCCGACCTCGACCTCACCGTCTACGACGCGTCCGGCAAGCAGGTCGCACAGTCGGCCGACGGTGACTCCGAGGAGGCCGTCAGCATCGCCGACCCGCCGGCGGGCACCTACACCGTCGAGATCGACGGCTACTCGGTCCCGTCCGGCAGCACCGAGTACGACTACCAGGACGTGGTGCTGTCGCCGGCCTTCGGCACCTTGGTGATCGACCCGATCACCAAGACCCTGGCTCGTGGCGAGACCGCGACGGTCACCGGGACACTCACGGCACTGCTGCCGGCCGTGGAGGGCCGCGAGCTGTTCGGTGAGATGACGGTCCTGTCCGACGAGGGTGCTCCGCTCGGCACCGGCACCGTGCTGGTCGGCGAGCTCACCGAGGGTCCGGTCCCGGACTCGCAGCCGAGCCCGACCGGCACGCCGACCCCGGAGCCGACCCCGCCGCTCCCGACGCCCGGTCCGCCGAGCCCGAGCCCGAGCGTCTAGTCGGACCCCAGCACGTCTGAAAGACCAGAACGACCCGCAGGCCCCGTGACCACCCGGTCCCGGGGCCTGCGGCCTGCGCGGGACCGGTCTGTCAGGACGTGAGCCGGAACGAGACCACGCGCAGCAGGACGCCCTGCTGACAGGTGCTGCGCAGCTCCGGGGCCAGCACGCCGACCACCTCGACCTGCTGCCCGTAGTCGGCCCCGGACTTCGGGCCACCGATCAGCTGATAGCTCTTGCCCTCCGACCGCAGCAGCACGCAGCTGGGCTCGACACCTTCGGTGACGACGCCGGTGACGGTGATCTGTTTGCCGGTCGGCGGGAGGGTGAGGTCCTCGCCGGGTGTCGGGCTGCCGGGGGACGGGGTGCTGGGCACGGGGGCTCCCGACACGCTGGACGAGGGGTTGCTGGGCGGCGCGCTGGACGAGGGTGTGCTCGACGTGGGGGTGCCCGGCGACGGTCCGGCCAGCGGTGCGCTGCCGGTGCCGCAGCCGGTCATCAGGGCGGTCACCGTCACCAGGGCGAGCGGAGGGACCAGCAGTCGGAGGCGCATGTGGGTGGGACGCAGTCGGACGTCGGCGGGTTCCCCACGTACGGTCGGACTGTGCAGACGACGGGGATGAGGCGGGCGCTGGCCCGAGCCGATGCCGGCAAGACGCTGGATGCCGCCGAGGCGACGGTCCTGCTGTCGGCGACCGACGACGACCTCGTCCGGCTCTGCGGCGTCGCCGCGCGTGTGCGCGACCAGGGGCTCGAGGCGTCCGGCCGGGCCGGCGTCGTCACGTACAGCCGCAAGGTCTTCGTCCCGCTCACGCGGCTGTGCCGCGACCGGTGCCACTACTGCACCTTCGCGACCGTCCCCGGCCGGCTGCCGTCGCCTTTCCTCTCGGTCGACGAGGTGCTGGACATCGCGCGGCAGGGCGCCGCGCTCGGCTGCAAAGAGGCGCTGTTCACGCTCGGCGACCGCCCAGAGGACCGTTGGCGCGAGGCGCAGCAGTGGCTGGAGGAGGCCGGCTACGCGAGCACCCTGGAATATGTGCGGGCCTGCGCGATCTCCGTGCTCGAGCAGACCGGGTTGCTGCCGCACCTCAACCCGGGCGTGATGAACTGGAGCGAGCTGCAGCGCCTCAAGCCGGTCGCGCCGTCGATGGGGATGATGCTCGAGACCACCGCCGACGTGCCGGCCCACCGGGGCTCGCCCGACAAGGTCCCCGCGGTGCGCCTGGCCGTGCTCGAGGACGCCGGACGGCACAGCATCCCGTTCACCACCGGGCTGCTCGTCGGGATTGGCGAGACGTTCGCCGACCGTGCCGACACGATCTTCGCGATCCGCGCCGCGCACCGCCGGCACGGGCACGTGCAGGAGGTGATCGTCCAGAACTTCCGGGCGAAGGACGGTACGGCGATGCAGGCATCCCCGGACGCCGACCTCGACGCTTTCGTGGCCGCGATCGCCGTCACCCGGCTGGTGATGGGTCCGTCGATGCGGGTGCAGGCACCGCCGAACCTCGTCGACCTGGCCGAGACCCGGCGCCTGCTGGCCGCCGGCGTCGACGACTGGGGCGGCGTCAGCCCGCTCACCCCGGACCACGTCAACCCGGAGCGTCCCTGGCCGCAGGTCGACGCCCTCGCGCAGGCCACGGCGGACGCCGGGTTCTTACTGCGAGAGCGGCTCACCGCGCACCCGGGTTATCTCGCGGAGCCCTGGCTCGATCCACGGCTCCAGGCCCACGTGGACGCGCTCGCCGGCCCGGACGGGCTCGCCGCGGACGTGCTGCCCGTCGGGCTGCCCTGGCAGGAGCCGGACGGCGGGTTCGTCTCGTCCGGGCGCACCGACCTGCACACCACCGTCGACACCACCGGTCGTTCGGCGGACCGGCGCAGCGACTTCGACGACGTGTACGGCGGGTGGGACGCGCTCGTCGTGCCGGCCGCTGCCACCTCGATCGGGGGGCCGGCTCGGACCGGTGACGTCGCCGGAGCGCTCCGGCGCGCGCAGGACGACCCGGCAGGTCTCACCGACCCGCAGTACCTCGCGCTGCTCGGCGCAGAGGGAGCAGACCTCGAGGCCTTGGCCGCGCTCGCCGACGACGTGCGGCGGGACACCGTCGGGGACGACGTGACGTACGTCGTGAACCGCAACCTCAACTTCACCAACGTCTGCTACACCGGCTGCCGTTTCTGTGCCTTTGCGCAAAGGCGTACCGACGCGGATGCCTACACGCTGTCGCTCGAGGAGGTGACCGCCCGCGCCCGTGAGGCGTGGGAGGTCGGCGCGACCGAGGTCTGCATGCAGGGCGGCATCGACCCGCAGCTGTCCGGCGACGGTTACCTCCAGCTGGCCCGCGCGGTGAAGTCCGGGGCCCCGGACATCCACCTGCACGCGTACAGCCCGATGGAGGTCGTCAACGGAGCGGCTCGGCTCGGGGTCTCGATCGAGGAGTTCCTGGTCGCCGCCAAGGAGGCCGGCGTCGACTCGCTGCCCGGGACCGCAGCCGAGATCCTCGACGACGAGGTGCGCTGGGTGCTGACCAAGGGCAAGCTGCCGACCGCGCAGTGGGTCGAGGTGGTCACCACCGCGCACCGGGTGGGCCTGCCGACGACCAGCACGATGATGTACGGCCACGTGGACGCCCCCCACCACTGGGTCGGGCACCTCCGGCTGCTGGCCTCGCTGCAGGACCAGACCGGCGGCTTCACCGAGTTCGTGCCGTTGCCTTTCGTGCACACCAACGCACCGCTCTACCTCGCCGGAGTGTCGCGCCCGGGCCCGACGGTGCAGGAGAACCGCGCGGTGCACGCGGTCGCCCGGCTGCTGCTGCACGGACGGATCGACCACGTGCAGGTGAGCTGGGTCAAGCTCGGCCCGGAGCAGTGCTCCCAGGTGCTCGCCGGCGGTGTCGACGATCTCGGTGGGACCCTCATGGAGGAGACGATCAGCCGGATGGCAGGGTCGCTGAACGGGTCCAGGAAGTCGGTCGAGCAGCTCGAGGCGATGGTCCGGCAGGTCGGCCGCCACCCACGCCAGCGCACGACCGGGTACGGGACGGTGTCGCCGGAGCGCCACGCGGCGGCCCGGCGCGCGGAGCCGGTCGCGCTGCCGATGCTCACCGTTCGCTAGCAAGCAATCACGCTGCGCAAGGACGCGGCCCTTGACGTGAGCCGTCCTGACCCCGTCTAATGACAGCGGTGTCGTTTCCCACGACCGGTCCATCGGGCCCGGGTCGTCGGCACCGCAGTCGAGGTCGGACGAGGAGCAAGGATGAGCGAGCTCGGGCACGCGACAGGACCGGGAGCCCTGACGCACGACGACTGGTCGTCATGGCCGGTGGCCATGTCCTCGGCCGAGGACGAGACGGTTCTCGGCTGGCAGGAGGACGCGCTCTGCGCGCAGACCGACCCGGAGGCCTTCTTTCCGGAGAAGGGTGGCTCGACCCGTGAGGCCAAGCGCATCTGTGTCGGCTGCACCGTCAAGTCCGAGTGCCTGGAGTACGCGTTGGGTCACGACGAGCGCTTCGGGATCTGGGGCGGCCTGTCCGAGCGTGAGCGGCGTCGGCTCAAGCGTCTCGCGGTCTGACCGGTCGGTCACCCGGGCATCCGGATTCGGGCCGGTCCGACACTCGTTACGATCGGGAACGACCCCAGGTACCCCTGAGGTCTCGTCGAGCGAGTCTGCGCACCGTGTCGCCCCCTGATCCCCACCTCACCGAGCGAGACCGCCCAGGCCCCTCCTCGGACGGTGGTCGACCCCCCGCCAGGTCCCGAGGACGCCGCCTGGTCGACGTGACGGCGGTGCTGGTCGTGCACGACGGGGACCGCTGGCTCCCGGAGGCGCTGGAGGCGCTGGCCGGGCAGACCGTGCGCGCCCGTACGGTCGTCGCGGTCGACACCGGAAGCGGGGACGCCAGCCCCCGGTTGCTCGGGCAGGCCCTCGGGACGGTGGTCGACCTGATCGTGCCGGCCCCCCGCGAGACGGGCTTCGGCGCCGCGGTGGCGCTCGGCCTGGACGCCGCCGACCAGGCACGAGCGGCAGCGGGGCCGACCGCGCTGGTGTGGCTGCTGCACGACGACTGCGCTCCGGCGTCCGACGCGCTCGAGGTGCTCACCGACCACGCTCGGGACAACCCGTCGACCGCCTTGCTGGGGCCCAAGGTGCGGGACTGGGCCGACCCTCGGCTGCTGGTGGAGGTCGGGCTGTCGACCGACCCGGCTGGGCACCGCGAGACCGGCTTGGAGCCCCGTGAGTACGACCAGGGGCAGCACGACGGGATCAGCGACGTGCTTGCGGTCGGTACGGCGGCGGCTCTCGTGCGCCGTGCCGTCTGGGACGAGGTCGGCGGTCTGGACCCGATGCTGCCGATGTTTCGGGACGACCTGGACCTCGGCTGGCGGGTGAACGCTGCGGACCACCGGGTCGCTGTGGTCCCGGGGGCCACGATCCGTCATGCGCGGGCCGCCTCGACCGGCCGACGCCACATCGACGCCGTGGCCGGTCGCCCGCACCGGGTGGACCGGCGGCACGCCCTGCACGTGCTGCTCACGCACGCGTCCTGGTGGCGGCTCCCGTTGCTGCTCGTCCAGGTCCCGCTGGCCGCCGTGCTGCGGACGCTGGGCTTCCTGGTCACCAAGCGACCGGTCGAGGCCGGCGACGAGCTGTTCGCGACGCTCTCGGTCCTCGCCCGGCCCTGGCGGGTCGTGACCGGTCACCGTCGACGCAGCCGTACGAGGGTCCTGCCCGCCCGGGCGTTGCGACCGCTGTTCGTCAGCCGACGCCGCAGGGCGCGTCAACGGCTGGACGCGTTCGGCGACCGGCTCGGCGGAGGTGCCCGCCCCCGGCTGGTCGGCGCGGCCGTGCAGAGCGACCCCGCCCCGGTGTCGCCGTCAGCCCCGCCGGTCGTACGACAGAGCCAAGGCCGTTCGCTGCTGCTGCGTCCTCCGGTGCTGCTCTCCGTCGTGCTGGTCGCCCTCACGGTGGCGGCGCTGTTTGCGTTGCTGCCGACCCGAGGCGGGGTGCTCGCAGGCGGACGGCTGCTCCCTGCCCCCGCCGGGGCGTCGGACCTGTGGCACGCCTGGACGGCGTCGTGGCAAGAGGTCTCGGTGGGCAGCCCGGTGCCCGCCCCGCCCTGGGTCGGGCTCCTCGCCGCGCTCTCGACCGTGCTGCTGGGCAAGGCCTGGCTCGCCGTCGACCTGCTGCTGCTGGGCGCCGTCCCGCTCGGTGGTCTGGCCGCCTACGCGGCTGCGGGCTCGGTCACCCGGTCGGGGCTGCTTCGCTGCTGGGCGGCACTGGCCTGGGCGGTGCTCCCGGTCGCGACGGCCGGCGTGGCCACCGGTCGGCTCGACGTGGCCGTGGCCCAGATCCTGCTGCCGGGGATCTTGGTGGGTGCGGTGCGCATGGTGTCGCGGCCACGCCGCCGCACGCGGCACGCCTTCTGGCTCGGTCTGCTGCTCGCGCTGCTCAGCGCGTTCGCCCCGGTGCTGTGGCCGGTCGTGAGCGGCCTGCTCGTGCTTGCCGCGGTGCTGTCACCGGCAAGGGGCGCTGCCGGCTGGGTCAGGCGGGTACTGCAGGCGATGGTCGTCGCGGCCGTCCCGGTGCTCCTGCTCGCGCCGTGGTCCTTCCGGCTGCTGGGTGAGCCGGGCCTGGCCCTGCACGGTCCTGGACGGCTCCTGCCCGCGCTGCTCGACCCTCTGGTGCCACCGTGGCACCTCGCACTGCTCTCACCGGGCGGCCCGGCCCTGCCGGTCACGCCGCTGCTGACGGTCGGGCTCCTGCTGGCTGCCGCCGCCGGTCTGGCTCGGCGCGACCGTGCGGCGTTGGCGTTGGGAGGCTGGGTGGTCGCTCTGGTGGGGCTGGCCGTGGCGCTCGGCCTGCCGCGTGTGCGACTGCCCGTGACCGACGGAGGACCGTCGCTGCCAGGCTGGTCCGGTCCTGCGCTCCAGGTGGCTGCGGCGGGCCTGCTGCTGACCGCCCTGGTCGGCGCCGAAGGTGCCCGCAGCCGGCTCTCCCAGCACACGTTCGGCTGGCGGCACCTGCTGGCGGCGCCGCTCGCCCTCGTCGCGGTCGCCTCCCCGCTCGCGCTGTCTGCCGCCTGGGTGCTGCAGGATCCAGGGTCGCCGGGGGTCACGGTGCGTCGGGACGCGGCGGCTGCGTTGCCGTTCTTCGCACAGACCGAGCTGGCGGCCTCGCCCAGCACCCGGGTGCTGCTGCTGGCGGCGGGTCCTGACGGCGTGACGTACGACCTCGCCGCCGGGAGCGGCACCACCCTCGGCGCCGGGGGGTCGCCCCCGACCCGGGACCAGCGCCGCGCGCTGACCGACCTGGTCGGACGGCTCTTGACCGACGACGGCTCCCCGGCGGCGGGCGCGCTCGCCACGCGCGGCGTGCGGTACGTCTCGCTGCCCGCCGCCGACGACCCCGACGGCCGCTACGCGGCGGCCCTCGACAGCAGGAGCGGGCTCGTCCGCCGGTCGACCGGCGAGCAGCTGCTCTGGGAGGTCCCGTCGCCCGCCGCCCCGCTCTCCCTGCTCGAGCCGGCGCTCGCGACGCTTGCCACCTCAGGGGCCGAGGGCCCGCCGCAGAGCGGCCTCACAGCCTCCTCGGCGACCGTCGGGTCGGGCACCGGGCTGACCGGGACCGTCCCGGCCGGTCCGGCCGGCCGGCTGCTGGTGCTCGCCGAGGCCGACGACCCCGGCTGGGTCGCGACCGTCGACGACCGGCCGCTGACGAAGGCCCTGGCGTGGGGCTGGGCAGCCGCGTTCGTGCTGCCGCGCGCCGGCGGGCAGGTGCGGGTCCACCACGAGAGCGACCGCCGCCGCGACGTCACGCTGCAGCTCGTCGGGCTCGCCGTCGTGCTGGCCCTCGCCGCCCCGTCCGGTCGTCGGCGCGGCGTGGAGGGGGTTCGATGATCCGCCCGCTGCTGTCCCTGGTCGTGGTGGGCGCGGTGGCCGTCGGTCTGGTCCTCGGCGCCGAGCACCTGCCCGCCCCGTCGCCGCTCGGCGGGTCCGCGGACGTCGTCCGGCAGGCTGCGGTGGTGCCGGTCAGCGGCCGTTCGGTCTACTGCCCGGTGAGCGGGGACGGGCGCATCTCCGTGGGCCTGACCCGGCCCGGACCCGGCCAGGTGACGGCGGGGCCGCTCGACGGGCGGGCTGCGCTGCTCCCGGTCGGCGCCGACCTCACCCTCGGCGACGCGGGACGAGGCATCGACGGACCTGTCGCGGTGCGGGCGACCGGACCCGCAGCCGGTGGTCTGGAGGTCGAGCAGGTCGGCGCGCCCGCGACCGGCGGTCTGTCCGGCCGGCGTTGCCAGGCCGCCGGCACGACGACGTGGTTCACCGGGGGCGCGACGAAGGTCGGCGACACGACCGTGCTCGAGCTGGTCAACCCCGACCGCACCCCGACCCTGGTCGACGTCTCCGTGCTCAGCCGCACCGGCCCGGCCGAGGTGGCGGCGGGACGCGGGCTGCAGGTGCCGCCGTCGTCACGGCTGACCGTGTCGATCAACGACCTCGCGCCCGACCGCGACCTGCTCGCGGTGAAGGTGGTCGCGACCCGAGGGCGGTTCGCCGCCTCGATGCAGCTCACCCGCCGGCAGGGGAGGGTCCCCTACGGCAGCGAGCAGGTGCCCGCCTCGTCCGGCCCGACCCCGCTGGCCGTGCTGCCCGGCGTGCCGCGAGGGCCCGGCGGGCGCGAGTTGGTGCTGACCAACCCTGGGGCGCAGACCGCCGTCGCGGCCCTCACCCTGACCGGCGTCGCGGGGCAGCAGGACCCGCCGGGCCTCGCGGCGGTCACGGTGCCGGCCGGCACCTCGGTGGCGGTGGACCTGGCTGCCTACACCGTGGACGGGTCGCTGTCGGTCTCCGTGCGCAGCCCGGGGGTCCCGCTGCTGGCCGCGGTGCTGATCGACGACAGCGAGCCTGGTCGCCCCGAGCACGACCTCGCGTACGCCGCACCGGCCCGGCCGCTGTCCGGTCCCGGTCTGCTCACCGACGTCGTGCTGCGTGACGGCACCGACGCGACCCTGCTGCTGAGCGCACCGCAGGACGCCGCACAGGTGCGGCTGACCCCGGTGCCGGTGGCGGGCAGCGGCACGACTCTGCCCGCCCCGCTGCAGGTGCGGCTGGCCGCCGGTCAGACGCGGGCGGTCAGCCTCGCCGGGCTGCTGCCCCCCGGTGCCAGCGGGCGCTTCGCCCTGCGGGTCGCGCCGGACCCGGGCTCGGGGCCGGTCTACGCGGCCCGCTACCTGCGTCGGACCGGGGTGGCCGGAAGCACGATCCTCACCCTTGTCCCTGCCGCACCCGAGGTGCGCTCGCCCGCCGTGCGGCCGGACCCGCTGACCGGGCGGACCTGACCGGCCCGTCTGCGGGCGTCAGTCGCGGCTGGGGTCGATCTCCTCCGGATCGACCGACAAGAGCCTCGCGACCTGCTCCACGACCACCTCGTGCACCAGCTCGGCCAGCTCGTGCCGGTCACCCGCGCGAGCCTCCAGAGGACGCCGGTAGACCACGACCCGCGGCGGTTGGTGGTCGTCTGCGGGCAGCAGCCGACCCAGCGGGACCGCGCCGCCCGGGGTCTCGTCGAGAACGACGTTCTCGTCCCATGCCGCCGCGCCCGGGTCCAGCGGCACGGGCGGCACGTCCTCGACGGCGAACTCCACCTCGGACAGGTGCTCACCCCAGCGGTCCTCCAGGCTCCGGACGGTCTCGAGCACGAGGTCGTCGAACCGTTCCCCCCGGGTGCGCGCCAGCGGGACCACGGCGTGCACCTCTCCGACGCTGACCACGGACGGTACGAGGACGCCGCGCAGCCCCCGCCCGCGGCGGTCGCGACGCAACCTGCGAGGCGGGCTCACCGTGGCCGGACCGGGAGGAGCACGGGCCGACGATAGTCGCCCGCGCCTGACGACCCCCTGCCGGTCGAGGAAGTACCGTCCGGAGCGTGGGTTCTCTCCGGCGCTGCTCGCGCTCCGCGTGCTCGGCTGCTGCGGTGGCCACGTTGACCTACGTGTACGCCGACCAGACCGCGGTGGTCGGTCCGCTGGCGACCTACGCCGAGCCGCACTGCTACGACCTGTGCGAGGCCCACAGCGAGCGGCTCACCGCGCCCCGCGGGTGGCAGGTCGTGCGCCACGAGCATGACCTGGCGGCCGAGCGGTCGCGCAGCATCGACGACCTCGAGGCGCTCGCCGACGCGGTCCGGGAGGCCGGCCGACCGGGGGGGCTGGCGCCCGGTCCGGAGGCGACGCAGGGACGCCGCGGCCACCTGCGGGCCGTCCCCACCTCCGGCTGAGCCCTGGTCCTTCGGGGTTAACCCACACGGGTGGCGTCAAGTCTGCGTGAGGTCCGGACGAAGGCAGGGGCACATCCCCCGCACCGGTTCGGAGAACCCCCGATGTCCCTGGTCACCACGCCCGTCCGCGCCCTCGCCGTCTGCGCCGCCTGCGCCAGCACGAAGGTCACCGCGATCACGATGACGCTCACCGACGGCACGATCGTCGACTTCGCGTCCTGCCACCGCTGCGAGCACAAGAGCTGGACGCAGGCCGGTGAGCCCCTGGACGTCTCGACGGTGCTGCGCAAGGCCACGAAGCTCAAGGAGTCCAAAGCGACGGTGCCGGTGCAGCGGGTCCCCTCCCGCTAGGGAGCTGCGCACCGGGCCGATAAGGTCGGCTCATGGCCGACCTCTCCAGCATCATCAAGGCGTACGACGTCCGCGGGCTCGTCCCGGAGCAGCTCGACGCCGACGTGGCCCGGGCCGTCGGGGCAGCGTTCGCCCGCTTCGCCGGCGCTCCGAAGGTGGTGATCGCCCGCGACATGCGGGAGTCCGGCGTCGACCTCGTCGCCGCGGTCGCCGACGGTGTCATGGCGCAGGGCGTGGACGTGGTCGACGCCGGCCTCGGCTCGACCGACCTGCTCTACTACGCCGCGGGCACGCTGGACGTCCCGGGCGCGATGTTCACCGCGAGCCACAACCCGGCGGTCTACAACGGGATCAAGATGTGCCTGGCCGGTGCCCGGCCGATCGGGCAGGACACCGGGTTGGCGCAGATCCGCGCAGAAGCCGAGCAGTTTCTCGACACCGAGGTGCCGCGTGCGGAGCGGCAGGGCACGCGCACCGAGCAGGACCTGCTCCACCCGTACGCGACCTACCTCAAGGGCCTGGTCCCCGGGCTCGACGCGATCCGACCGCTCAAGGTGGTCGTCGACGCGGGCAACGGCATGGGTGGGCTGACCGTGCCGGTGGTGTTCGAGGGGTTGCCGCTGGAGACCACCGAGCTCTTCTTCGCGCTGGACGGCAGCTTCCCCAACCACGAGGCCAACCCGATCGACCCGGCCAACCTCGTGGACCTGCAGGCTGCGGTGCGCGACCACGGCGCCGACATCGGGCTCGCGTTCGACGGTGACGCCGACCGGTGCTTCGTCGTGGACGAGCGCGGCGAGATCGTCAGCCCGTCGGTGCTCACCGCGCTGATCGCGGTGCGCGAGCTGGCCAAGGAGCCGGGTGGCACGGTGATCCACAACCTCATCACGTCCCGGGCGGTCCCGGAGGTCGTCGTCGAGCACGCCGGCACCCCGGTGCGCACGCGGGTCGGTCACAGCTTCATCAAGGCCGAGATGGCGCGTACGGGAGCGGTGTTCGGCGGTGAGCACAGCGGCCACTTCTACTTCCGCGACTTCTGGAACGCCGACTCCGGGATGCTCGCGGCGCTGCACGCGCTCGCGGCCCTGGGGACGCAGGACGGCCCGCTGTCCGGGCTGCTCGGCAGCTACGAGCGCTATGCGGCGAGCGGTGAGGTCAACTCCACCGTCGACGACCAGGCTGGTCGACTGGCTGCCATCAAGCAGGAGTTCTCCGGCGCGCCGCAGGACGAGCTGGACGGGCTGACCGTCGACCTCGGCGAGGGCGCGTGGTTCAACGTGCGGGCGAGCAACACCGAGCCGCTGCTCCGCCTGAACGTCGAGGCGCCGACCGCGGACCGGACGAAGGAGATCACCGACCGGGTGCTCGGCATCATCCGCGGCTGAGGCGACTGCCCTGCCCGTTAGCCTCTGGACATGCCCGACGCGCTGATCGACCCGTCCCTGCTGGCCATCCTTGCGTGCCCGGTGGACAAGTCGCCGCTCACCGACGAACCTGCCGCGCTCGACGGGGCCGGGGCCCTGGTCTGCACGCAGTGCGGCCTTCAGTACCCGGTGCGTGACGACATCCCGGTCCTGCTCGTCGACGAGGCCGTACCTTCGCCCTCCCCGTCGTGACCTCCGGGCCGGACATGTCCGACGCGGCCGCGCTGGCGGCTGCCGACCCCGGCCAGATGCTGCCGGCGATCGCCTCCTCGGCGGCGCAGGTGCGGCAGGCGGTCGACCTGTGCGACGAGGCGGGGGTCGCCAGCCTCGCCGACGAGAGACCGCGCGCGATCGTGCTCTGCGGAACCGGGGTCTCGGGCCGCGCCGCAGACCTGCTCGCGGCGCTCTGCTCGGCCGGCTCGCCGGTCCCGGTCGTCGTGCACCGCACGCCGGGGCTCCCGGTCTGGGTCGGCGCAGCCGACCTGGTCGTGGCGTCGTCGTCGCACGGGCGCACGGCGCAGACGCTGGGCTCGCTGTCCGAGGCGGCCCGGCGGGGCTGCCGGCTCCTGGTCGTCGGCGCGTCCGGAAGCCCGTTGCACGACCTCGCGCAGCGTGGGCGGGGGATCTTCGTGCCGGCTCCGCAGACGATGTCCGGCGGGATCCCCAGGCGGTCCCGGGCGAGCCTGTGGGCACTGCTGACACCGTTGGTGGTCGCTGCCGAGGCGCTGGGCGCGCTGCGATCGGTGGACCTGGACGAGGTGGCCACGCTGCTGGAGAAGGTCGCCTCGGTCAACCGGCTCGACGCCGACGCGATGGTCAGCCCGGCCAAGAGCCTGGCCGAGAACCTGTCCGGCACCCTGCCGCTGGTCTGGGGCAGCTCGGCCTTGGCGGGGGCGGGGGCGTTGCGCTTCGCCGACCAGCTGGCGGTGAACGCCAAGGTCCCGGCGCTGGCCGGCACGGTGCCCGACGTCGGTGCCGGCGTGCTCGACGGTCCCTGGGCCTCCCGCCGGTCGGTGGAGGACCTGTTCGCCGATCGCGAGGACGAGGTTCAACGACCGTCCCTTCGCCTGGTCCTGCTCCGCGAGCCAGGCGAGAGCGAGGCTGCGGCAGCCGCAGCACGTACGTGCGCCGACCTCGCCGACGATCGTGGGGTAGCGGTGGACATCCTGCTCGCCGAGGGCGACACCCCGCTGGCCCGGCTCGCCTGGCTCGTCGGCACGACCGACTGGGCGAGCGTCTACCTCGCCCTTCGTGACGGCACCAACCCGAACGTCGACCCGGCGCAGACCGCCCTGAAGGGGCGCCTGTCGTGAGCAACCACCCCGAGGGCGGGCAGGGCGGTGGTCATGGGAGCAAGGCGATCCTCGCGGCCCTGCTCGCCAACCTGTCGATAGCGATCGCCAAGTTCGTCGGCTTCCTCGTGACCGGCTCCAGCTCGATGCTGGCCGAGTCCGTCCACTCGGTCGCCGACTCCGGCAACCAGGGGCTGTTGCTGCTCGGCGGCAAGCAGGCGAAGAAGCAGGCCGACACCGATCACCCGTTCGGCTATGGGCGCGAGCGCTACTTCTGGGCGTTCGTCGTGGCGATGGTGCTGTTCAGCGTCGGCGGCCTGTTCTCCCTGTACGAGGGCTATCACAAGCTCGGCAGCAAGGAGGAGCTGTCCTCGCTCGGCGTCGCGGTCGCCATCCTGATCTTCGCCATCGCGGCTGAGGGCTTCTCCTTCCGGACGGCGGTCAAGGAGTCCGCAGCCGTCAAGGGCGACCAGGGCTGGGTCTCCTTCATCCGCCGCAGCCGCTCGCCCGAGCTGCCGATCGTGCTGCTCGAAGACTTCGGCGCCCTGATCGGCCTGGTCCTCGCGCTGACCGGCGTCGGGCTGGCCGCGATCACCGGCGACCCGGTCTGGGACGCGATCGGCACGATGTGTATCGGGGCTCTGCTGCTGGTCATCGCGGTCGTCCTGGCGATCGAGATGAAGAGCTTGCTGATCGGCGAGTCCGCGGTGCCCGCCTCGGTGACCGCGATCCGGGAGGCGATCGAGGGCACCGACGGGATCACCCGGGTCATCCACCTGCGCACCCAGCACCTCGGTCCGGAGGAGCTGCTGGTCGGCGCCAAGATCGCGATGTCGGACGGGCTCGACGTCACCGGGGTCGCGGTCACGATCGACGCTGCCGAGGCGCGCGTACGCTCCGCCGTCCCGTCTGCCCGGGTGATCTACCTCGAGCCGGACCTGTACAGGACCGGTGGCGTCCCCGCTGCGTCGTAGGGGGAGCGTCAGGTAGCCCTCGCCGCACCTGCGGCCGCACCCGGGGCAAGATCACTGGAGCTTTTGCCGGTCAGGAAGCCCTCCCGGACGGCGTCTGGACCCTCAGACACTCCGGTGATCTTGCGGGAGACGCCGGGTCGACGTCCGTCCCTGGCCGACGTCGGGTCAGAGCGCCTGGTGGTAACCGAAGAACTCGTGGTCCTCGTTGTAGCCACCGAAGCCGCCACCGATGTCGGTGAAGTCAGCCACGAACTCGACGCCCTTGATCCACTTGACTTGCTTGAAGCCGATCTGGACCTCGTTGCGCAGCCTCAGCGGGGCTCCGTGACCGTAGGACATCGGCTCACCGTTCATGTCGTAGGCGAGCATGCTGAGGTGGTAGCCCATCTCCTTGATCGGGTGGGCGTCGTAGTAGATGCCGCCGTCCGGACCGTCGCCCAGGGAGTAGAAGACCACCCAGCGCGCCTCGGGGCTCGGCCGTACGAGGTCCATGATCGTCTGCATCGACACCCCGCCCCACTTGGCCACCCCGGACCAGCCCTGGATGCAGAAGTGCTGAGTGATCTGTTCGTGGACGGGCAACGCCCTCAGCTGGGCCAGGTCGAGCTCGACGGGGTTCTCGACCAGGCCGTTGACCCGCAACCGGTAGTTCGCGAAGTTCTCGTCGAACAGGACGCGGTACTCCTCGGTCTCGGGATAGGCGCCGTTGTGCCAGAAGTACGGACTGATGTCGTCGTCGGTGTACTGGCCGGGCTTGGCGTCGACGTGGGCGAACAGCCGCTGCGCCGGTCCGATCAGCGCATAGCCCACCCGCTGCACCGCGCGGGGGTGGCTCAGCGTGAACGGGGTCGCGGCCACCCAGGCCACCGTCACCAGCACCATGGCTGCAGCGAAGACACCGAACCCGACCCAGTCGCCGGAGTCGCGGGCGGCGAAGGCGTGGTTGAGGTTGCGCAGCAGCCCGGTGGTGAACACCAGGCCGACGTGGATCACGATGAACAGCACGAAGTAGCAGGCCACCAGAAAGTGCAAGGAGCGCGCCGTCTGGATGCTCAACCAACGGCTGATCCAGGTGAACCGGGTGGACAAGGCCGGTGACATGCCGAGGCCGGTGATCACCGCGAGCGGCGCGGCGACGAAGACCGTTCCGAAGTAGGCGAACATCTGCAGGCTGTTGTAGGCGACCCAGCCGTTCTCCAGCGGCCAGTCCAGCGACGCGTACTGGATGGCGACCGAGACCGCGTTCGGGAAGACCTCCCAGCTGGTCGGCACGAGGTGACGCCACTGCCCGGTGCTGAACAGCAGGACGTAGTAGACGAGGCCGGTCGTCAGCCACAGCGTGTCGATGCCGAGGTGCCACCACCGGGCCAGCCCGATCGAGTGGCGGATCCCGGGCAGGCCCACCTGGCCGGGCAGGCTGATCGAGTCCTGCTTCGCTGTCCACAGCGGGTCCTCGGGCACCGGGTTCTGGATCCGGAACCACTCCTTCCCGGGCGTGGAGTGCCGGGTCCAGTAGAGCCGCGGGTGGTCGGACAGGATCTGCAGCCCCGAGCGGAGGATGAACGCCATCAGGAACAGGTTCAGGAAGTGCGTGACGTCCACCCACCACGGGAGCCCGACGGAGACCGAGGCTGTGGGCGGAAGGACGGTGCCGGGGTGATCGGTGATGAAGGTCTGCACGCCAGCGATGTTGCGCAGGCCCTTCGCGGCGGCCACGCCCACGAGCAGCAGCACGAAGCCGATCGGGATCAGCCACAGCAGGTTGAACCAACGGCTGTGACCGATCCGGATGCGCGGAGCGATGCCGTTGACGTGCGGCACCGATCCGGCCCAGTTGGCCGGGTCGATGGTGTCCTCGCCGACCTTGAGCTGAGATCGGAAGCTCTTCATGTGGTCCGGGGTGATCGAGGATCCTGCCGGCGGGGGAAGAGCGTCGGGCGCCGGGGCCCTCGGTGTGCTCATGGCCTCAAGGTATGCCTCGTCAGCGCCCGATGACAGCCCCCGTCCTCCGAGGGGTCAGCCGGTGTTGCGCAGGCCCGCCGCGACGCCGCTGACCGTGAGCAGCAGTGCCCGGGACAGCTCCGGGTCGTCTTCCCCGGAACGACGGCGACGCAGCAGTTCGACCTGCAGCCGCGACAGCGGCTCGAGATAGGTGTCGCGGATCGCCAACGTCTGCTGCAGCACGGGGTCGCGAGCGAGCAGCTCGTCCTCACCGGTGACCGCGAGCAGCTGCTGCACGGTCAGCGCGTGCTCGACCTCGACCGCGTCGAACACGTGCCGCAGCTCGTCCGGCACCAGCGCCTCGACGTAGGACCGGGCGATCCGCAGGTCGGTCTTGGCCAGGGTCATCGACACGTTGCTGAGCAGGGTGGCGAAGAACGGCCACTGCTCCTGCATCTCGCCGAGCACGTCACCGAGCCCCTGCTCGCGGGCGGCGGCGAGCCCGGTGCCGACGCCGTACCAGCCGGGGACGACCTGGCGGGACTGCGTCCAGCCGAACACCCAGGGGATCGCGCGGAGCCCGTCCAGGCCGCCGTCGGCCGAAGGGCGGCGGGCCGGGCGGGAGCCGATCTGCAGCTCACCGAGCAGGTCAACCGGGGTGCTGGCGAGGAAGTAGGCCGGCAGGTCGGGCAGGTCGACAAGGGCGCGGTAGCGCGTGAAGGCGGCGTCCGACACGACTTGCAGCGCTGCGTCCCAGCGCTCGCCCGACTCGGCGCTGCGACGGGGTGCCTGGTGCAGGACGGTCGCCTCCAGCGCCGCGGCGACGGTCAGCTCGAGGTTCTCGCGGGCGAGCACCGGCAGCACGTACTTGTCGCTGATCACCTCGCCCTGCTCGGTCACCTTGACCGCGCCGTCCAGCGTCCCGGCCGGCAGCGCGAGCATCGCCTCGTGCGTCGGCCCGCCGCCCCGGCCGACGGATCCACCGCGACCGTGGAAGAACACCAGCCGCACACCGTGCCGGCGACCCAGGTCGCGCAGCCGCTGCTGCGCCCGGTGGATCTCCCACTGCGACGTGACGATGCCGGCCTCCTTGTTGCTGTCGCTGTAGCCGAGCATCACCTCCTGCACGTCTCCGCGGGCCGCCACCAGCGCGCGGTACGGCGCGCACTCGAACAGGTCCGACAGCACCTGCTCGGCGCCGCGCAGCTCCTCGATCGTCTCGAGCAGCGGGACGAAGCCGAGCCGGGCGACCCCGGCGTGCACGTCGACCAGGCCGGCCTCGCGAGCGAGCAGCACCGCGGCGAGCACGTCGTCCGCGCCGCGGGTCATCGAGACGATGTAGGACTGCACGGCGCGTTCGCCCAGTGCGCCGAGCGCCTCGCGGATCGTGGTGAACACTGCGAACGTCCGGGCCGCGTCGCCGTCCAGCGGCGGGGGGTTCCCGGCCAGCGGACGACGCCCGGCCAGCTCGCGCGAGAGCACCCCCAGCCGGTACGGACGAGAGAGCGCCGCCCACGGATGGCTCAGCTCGTGCAGCCTGTCGAGCAGCTGACCGACCGCCTCCTGGTGCGCGTCGGCGTGCTCGCGCACGTCCATCGTGGCGAGCAGCGTGCCGCAGGCTCGGACCGTACGCACGACGCGCTCCACGACGCCGGTCGCAGACAGCCCCCCGTGGTGCTCCAGAAGGGATTCTCGTAAAAGTGCGAGATCGGCCAGCAGCTCGTCGTCGCCGACGTAGTCACGGCCGGGTGAGGGCCGGCCACCGGCGCGCACGCGGTCACGCGTGTTGCGTACGCGGTGCTGGATGCAGGTCGCGAACAGCCGGTACGGCTCCTCGACGTTCAGCCGCCGATAGCGCTCCGGCACCTCGGGAAGCAGCTCCAGCGCGTCGACGAGCGCCTGCGACAACGCGTCCGAGACGCCGACCCTGGACGACACCGACAGCTCGCTGCGCAGGCGGTCGAGCAGCTCGAGCACCACGGTCGTGCCGTGCTCGTGCTGCAGGGACAGCACGTCGCGGGTGACCGTCGGGGTGACGTTCGGGTTGCCGTCCCGGTCCCCGCCGATCCAGGTACCGAAGGTCAACGGCCGGGCGCTCAGCGGCAGCACCACACCCAGCGAGGCGACGGCGTCGCGCAGGTGCTCGAGCACGTCGGCGACGGCGCCCCCGGCAAGCCCTTCCAGGTAGTAGACGCCGTTGCGGGCCTCGTCGGTCGGCTCGGGCCGGCTGACCCGGAGGTCGTCGGTCTGCCAGAGCAGCTCGACCACCTCGGCGAGCCGGCGTGCGGTGCGGGCGTCGTCGGGCTCCTCCAGCAGAGCGGCGACCCGGCGCAGCTTGACCCACACCGAGCGGCGGGTGGCCTCGGTGGGGTGCGCGGTGAACACCGGCCGGACCTCGAGCCGCGCGAGCGCCGTGGCAAGGTCTTGCGCGCTGACCCCCGCCTCGGAGATGCGTGCCACGGTCTGGTCGAGCCAGCCGCCGCGCTCGGCCCGCGACCGGGTCATCGCCCGGCCGCGGTGCACCTGCTCGACGAGGTTCGCCAGGTGGAAGTAGGTCGAGAAGGCGCGCACGAGCAGCGTCGTGGTCGGCAGGTCGAGCCCCGACAGCGGGTCCGGGCCCCCGTCCTCGCGCGCCGCGAGCCGCACCTGCTCCACCAGGTCCAGCAACGGATGACCGTCCTGCCGCGCGAGGGTCTCGCCCAGCAGCGTGCTCAGGCGGCGGATGTCGGCGCGCAGGTCGGCCTGCGGGTCGTGCTGGGGGAGGACCACCGGCCGATCGTGCCACCACCGCGTGTCACCTCGGTGAGCGACGCGTCACCGCGTAGAACGATCGGGTGCGCCTACCGACCCGCCTCTGGCCTGCCTGTCCCGCGGCTGCCGTCGCCCTCGTCCTGGCGGTGCCCGGCTTGCTGACGCAGCCGGCGGCCGCCCAGGCGGCTGCGCCTCCGGCGGCGGTTCGGACCACCACGACCGCCTGCCCGCCCTTCCTCGTACGAGGGCCGGGGTTCACCGACATCACCCGTAGCACGGCTGTCCGTGAGATCGCCTGCCTCGTCGGCTACCAGGTCACCCAGGGTGTGAGCCCGACGGCCTTCGGCCCGGAGGCCCAGGTCAGTCGGGCGCAGCTCGCGGTCTTCGTCTTCCGGGTCGGCACCCGGGCGGGCTTCACCTGGGACACGAGCGCATCGGGGTTCACCGACATCGGGGGACTGGCGCAGCCTCTGCAGGACGCCATCAACGCGCTCGCGAACGCCCAGGTGGTCCAGGGCAGGGGTGACGGCACCTTCGCACCGACGGGCGCGGTCAGTCGCGGTCAGCTGGCCGCGTATCTCAACCGCTTCCAGCAGGCGCTCACCGGGTCGCCGTTCGCGGCCGGGCAGGACGACTTCACCGACGACGACACCAGCCCGTTCAACGCCGACATCAACGCGATCGCCGCCGCCGGGCTCGCGGGCGGCGTGGCCCCGGGCCGCTTCGGCCCGGCCGGCAGCGTCAGCCGTCAGCAGATGGCGGTCTTTCTCGCACGCCTGATCGATCTCGAGGTGAGCGCGAAGCGCACCCCCACGGCCTACGCGGCTACGTGCGTGCCGATCAAGAGCTACACCACCCGGCGGCTCGCTGGCGCGGTGCTGACCATGCCGGTCCAGAGCACCCGGCTCGGCGAGGCGCGCGGTGCGATCGTGGACGGGATCGGCGGCGTCCTGCTCTACGGCAACACGCCCCCGGCAGATCTCGCGGCGCAGCTGGCTCAGCTGCGCGACGCGGTGCCCGACGCCTGGCCGCTGGTGGTGGCGAGCGACGAGGAGGGCGGCGCGGTCCAGCGGCTCGCGACGCTCACCGGGGGCTACCCGTCGGCGCGGGCGCTGACCCCGAGCGGCCCCGCCGCGATCCGCGCCGGCGCGACCTCGCTCGGCCGTTCGCTCCTGGCCCTCGGGGTCACCGTCGACCTGGCTCCGGTCGCGGGGCTCGACGACGGTGCAGGCCCGAACGCCGACCACCCGCTCGGGACGCGCTCGTTCAGCAGCGACCCGGCGAAGGCCGCGCCGGCGGTGGCCGCCTTCACCGAGGGTCTGCAGGACGCGGGCGTGGTCGCGGTCGTCAAGCACTTCCCGGGCCTCGGGACCGCGACCGCCAACACCGACGACGCGCCCGCCTCGACCGCGCCGTACGACCAGCTCAAGAAGCGAGACCTGCTCCCGTTCGAGGCCGGGGTCCAGGCCGGCGCGCGCGGGATCATGAGCTCGCACGCCAAGGTGCCCGGACTGTCCAAGGGCCCGATGAGCCTGGACCCCTCCGCGAACGCAGCCCTGCGTCGAGACCTCGGGTTTCAGGGTGCGGTGTTCACCGACTCGCTCTCGGCCGCGGCGATCAGCCAGGCCGGGTTCTCCGTCCCCGAAGCCGCCGTGCAGGCCCTGATCGCAGGAGCCGACGACCTGCTCTTCGGCACGTTCGCCACGGGCAACGCCACGAAGGACGCGCAGACCGTCCGGGACGCGATCGTGAAGGCGGTGCAGGACGGACGGCTGCCGCTGTCCCGGCTGCAGGACGCCGCGGCCCGGGTGATCGGGACGGTCAGCCTGCCGCCCTGCGGCTAGGCCGGGCGAGCGGTCAGAAGCGGCGGATCCCCATCCGGTACGTCGCCCGCGCGGTCTCGACGTCGTCGCTCTCGGTGCGGAACACGACCTCGACGTCGAACCGCATCCCGCCCTTGGCCGCGAACACCTCGCGGGCGCCAGCCTCGTCGTCGATCAGCTCCGCGGTCGCGAGCAGCGGCCCACGAGCGATCCCGCTGTAGGTGATGTGGACGTCCTTCACCAGCGGCGCGACCCCGTCCGTGAGCAGGTCGCCGAAGACCGCGAGCAGCAGGCAGAACGCCGTGGTCTCGCCGAGGCCGAAGATGACTGCGGCGTGCGGACCACCGAAGTGCTGCTGCAGCTCCGGGCCGGCGTCGAGCCTCAGCCGTACGTCGTCAGGGGTCGCGGCCAGCACCTGGGAACCCAGGGTGCCGGCGAAGCCCGTGTTGGTGTGGATCGCTTCCTGGATCGCGCTCTCGTCCATGTGACGCACCCTACTGTCGAGGCCGTGGAAGCCGGGACGCGACGCATCGACTTCGCCGAGCGCGCGATGCCGGTGCTCGGGCTGCTGCGTCAACGGTGGGCGTCGTCGCGGCCGCTCGCCGGGGTGCGCGTGGCGGCGTGCATGCACGTCACGCCCGAGACCGGCGTGCTGATGCGGACGCTCCAGGCAGCCGGCGCCGAGCTGCACCTGGCCGCCAGCAACCCGCTGTCGACACAGGACGACGTCGCGGCTGCGCTGACCTCCGAGGGGATGCGCGTCCATGCGCAGAAGGGCGTCGACGCGCAGGGCTACGTGCGTCACCTCGAAGCCGTGCTCGAGGCCCGGCCGCAGCTGCTGCTCGACGACGGGTGCGACCTCGTCCAGGTGCTGACCCGTCGCCCCGAGCTGTGCGACGGCGTGCGCGGCGGGTGCGAGGAGACCACCACCGGCGTGCTCCGGCTGCGGCAGATGCAGGCCGACGGGGCACTGGGGCTGGCCATGGTCGCGGTCAACGACACCGCCACCCAGCTGCTCGTCGCGAACCGGCACGGCACCGGCCAGTCGACGCTGGACGCGGTCGTCCGCGCGACCGGGACGCTGGTCGCCGGCGCGGTCGTGGTGGTCGCCGGCTACGGCTGGTGCGGTCGCGGGATCGCCGAACGTGCCCGCGGCCTGGGTGCGTCGGTGGTGGTCACCGAGGTCGATCCGCTGAAGGGTCTGGAAGCGCTCCTGGACGGTCACCGGGTCCTGCCCATGCAGCAGGCCGCGGGGCTCGCCGACGTCCTGGTCACCGCGACCGGGAGCACCGGCGTGCTGCGCGCCGAGCACTTCGACGCGCTGCGCGACGGGGTGGTCCTGGTCAACGCGGGCCACTTCGACGTCGAGCTGGACGTGCCCGCCCTCTCGGCGGCGGCGGTCAGGATCGAGCCCGGCGTGCGCCCGCACGTCGACGCCTACACGCTCCCCGGTGACCGCCGCGTGCTGCTGGTCGCCGAGGGACGCCTGGCCAACCTGTCGGCCGCCGACGGGCACCCGCCCGCGGTGATGGACCTGAGCTTTGCGCTGCAGGCGCTCGTGCTGCAGCACCTGACCGTCCACGACCTGCCGCCCGGCGTGCACGAGGTGCCGGCTGCTCTCGACGCCGAGGTGGCCCGGACCCGGCTCGCCGCCGGCGGCGTCACGCTCGACGTGCTGACCGACGCCCAGAGCAACTACCTCTCGACCTGGCGGGTGTGACACACCTGTGTGAGGCTCGGCTGGCAGGGTTGACACGAACGCGGTAACGTACGCGGCGATGACTAACACCCGAGGGGCAACTCTCACGATCCACGAAGCGGCGACCACCACCGGGTGGTCGGCGCGGATGCTGCGTTACGTCGAGCAGCTCGGTCTGGTCGTCGCGGCTCGCAGCTCTGCGGGCTACCGGCTGTACGGCCCGGCGGAGCTGCAGCGTCTTCGTACGCTCCGGCAGCTGCTGGACGAGCGCGGCCTCGAGCTCCGGGACGTGGGCTTCGCGCTCCGGCTCCGTCGCGAGACCGAGCTGGCCGCAGCGCTCGACGGGTGGTTCGACGCCCGGCCCGAACGTCCGGTGCGGGGGCCAGATCCCGCGCCGGTGCCCGACGACGACTGGCTCGCGTTCGAGCAACGCAAGCACGAACAACTCCTCATCCCGTAATGACCCCGACAGACAGGAATCTCATGACCCTCCCCGTCAAGAACGAAGGCCAGGACTTCAAGGTCGCCGACCTGTCCCTCGCCGAGTACGGCCGCAACGAGATCCGGCTCGCCGAGCACGAGATGCCGGGCCTCATGGCGATGCGCGCGGAGTACGGGCAGAGCAAGCCGCTGTCCGGCGCCCGCATCACCGGCTCGCTGCACATGACGATCCAGACCGCGGTGCTCATCGAGACCCTGATCGAGCTCGGCGCGCAGGTCCGCTGGGTCAGCTGCAACATCTTCAGCACCCAGGACCATGCTGCCGCTGCGGTCGCCGTCGGCCCGACCGGGACGCCTGAGAAGCCGGCCGGCGTGCCGGTCTTCGCCTGGAAGGGCGAGACCCTCCCCGAGTACTGGTGGTGCACCGAGCAGGTCGTGTCCTGGCCGGACGGCAAGGGCCCGAACATGATCCTCGACGACGGCGGCGACGTCACGATGCTCGTCCACAAGGGCGTGCAGTTCGAGAAGGCCGGCGTCGTGCCGCCGACCGAGACCGACGACTCCGAGGAGTACGGCGTCGTGCTCGACACGCTGCGTCGCTCGCTCGACAGCGACGCCCAGCGCTTCACGAAGATCGCCGCCGACATCAAGGGCGTCACCGAGGAGACCACCACCGGTGTCCTGCGGCTGTACGACTTCCACAAGGCCGGCACGCTGCTGTTCCCGGCGATCAACGTCAACGACTCGGTGACCAAGAGCAAGTTCGACAACCTCTACGGCTGCCGGCACTCCCTGGTCGACGGCATCTTCCGGGCCACCGACGTGATGCTCGCCGGCAAGACCGCGGTCGTCTGCGGCTACGGCGACGTCGGCAAGGGCTCCGCGGAGTCGCTGCGCAACCAGGGCGCCCGCGTGCTGATCGCCGAGATCGACCCGATCTGTGCGCTGCAGGCGGCGATGGAGGGCTACCAGGTCGTGCGCCTGGCCGACGTCCTCGGCACCGCCGACGTGTTCATCACGGCGACCGGCAACAAGGACATCATCATGGCCGCCGACATGGCCGCCATGAAGGACAAGGCGATCGTCGGCAACATCGGCCACTTCGACAACGAGATCGACGTCGCGGGCCTGACCCGTACGCCCGGGATCGTCCGTCGCACCATCAAGCCGCAGGTCGACGAGTGGGTGTTCAACGACGGTGGTGACGAGCGCTCGATCATCCTGCTGTCGGAGGGTCGCCTGCTCAACCTCGGCAACGCCACCGGCCACCCGAGCTTCGTGATGAGCGCGTCGTTCACCAACCAGGTGATCGCGCAGATCGAGCTGTGGACCAAGAACGACGAGTACGAGACCCAGGTCTACGTGCTCCCGAAGCACCTCGACGAGAAGGTCGCCCGGCTGCACCTGCCGGCGCTGAACGCCCAGCTGACCGAGCTCACCAAGAGCCAGGCCGACTACATCGGCGTCGACGTTGCAGGGCCGTACAAGAGCGAGCAGTACCGCTACTGATCTGGCGCAGCCAGGCACGACCGACAGGCCGGTCTCCTCACGGAGGCCGGCCTGTCGGCGTCCTACACCCGAGAAGGGGGCGGGTCAGCCGAGCAGGGTCTTGAGATCCGCGCACAGCTCGGCGTTGGCCTCGCGGGCCCCGGCCGACACGTGCCCGAGCCCGAAGAAGCCGTGGATCATCCCGTCGTAGCGACGCACCTGCACCTGAACGCCGGCCTTCTCGAGCGCCGACGCGTAGGCGAGGCCCTCGTCGCGCAGCGGGTCGTTCCCGGCTACGGCGACGATCGCCGGCGGGAGCCCGGACAGGTCAGGGGCCTCGATCACCGAGGCGCGCGCGTCCGTGCCGTCGCCGTCGCCGAGGTACTGCGCGCCGAACCACGCCATGTCGTCGGAGGTGAGGAACATCCCGGTGGCGTTCTCCTCGCGGGACGGGTAGTCGCCGCCGGCGTCGAAGTCGACCGCGGGGTAGAGGAGCAGCTGCGCCGCGAGGCCTGGCTCGGTGCCGCGCAGCGCCAGGGAGACGGCCGCGGACAGGTTGCCGCCCGCGCTGTCGCCGCCGACCGCAACCCGCGAGGCGTCCCCGCCCAGCGTGGCGACGTTGTCCAGCACCCAGCGCACGGCCTGGATGCAGTCGTCCAGCGGCACCGGGAACGGGTGCTCCGGCGCGAGCCGGTAGTCGACGCTCACCACGACCGCGTCCACGTCACGGCACAGCAGCCGGGCGTGGTCGTCGTGCGTGTCGAGGTCGCCGATGACGAAGCCGCCGCCGTGCAGGAACGCGATCGTCGGGACCGGCCCGTCGCCCTCTGGCCGGTAGACGCGGATCGGCACACCGCCCGGCACCTGGCTGTCCTCGATCGACCCGACCTGCGCGAGCGCCTCGGCCGGCCTCATGTCGACGGTGAGGGTGCGGAAGGCGGTCCGCGCCGCCTCCGGCGTTCCGGTGCTCATGGCGGGAGCGCCGAGGCTCTCCAGCATCTGCAGCAAACCGGCGATCTCAGGGTCGAGCACAGGGGGCCTCCTCGAGGCTCAGGACGGGAGCGTGAAGCCGCCAGTGTGCGCCTTCTCGTCGGTTCCCGCCGCCACCGGGGGGGTCGCTGGACGGGGGGCTCGACGCGCGTAGGGCTCCACCGGTTCAGACCGACGGACGTACGGGGCCTGCGGCGCCGGCCCGTACGCAGGACCGGTCTGCCCGTACGTGGCGGGGGTGTCGCGCCGACGCCGCTCGGCGAGCACGGCGGCGAGGTAGGCCCAGCCCGGCGTGCCCGGCGGGGCGGGTGGCGTGACGACGGCGCCCACGGCCGCGACCAGCTGCGTCCCGAGCTGCTCGCGAGCGGTCGGTGTCATCTGCTGGGCCCGGCCGACGAACTGTCTCGCCGACCCGGCGAGCCCCGCGTCGAGGCGGGCCAGGTCGAGCCCGGCCGCCCAGGCGGCGAGCGGCGGCGGCATGGCCGCCGGCGGGGGCGCGTTCTTCGGGGTGCGCTCGAGCACCACGACGGTGCCGGCGAGCAGGTCGCCGACGCGCTTGCTGCGCGCGGTGAGCAGCATCGTCAGGACCGAGACGACGTACGACGTGAGGAAGTCGACGATCGAGAAGGCACCACGGGTGAAGGCCTGCCGGAACCCGATCGGCCCGGCGTCGTCACGCACCACGCGCAGGCCCATGGCCATCTTCCCGAGCGTGCGACCGCGGTTCAGCGTCTCCATCGCGATCGGGTAGCCGAAGACGACCGCGACGATCAGCACGATGCCCAGGGCTGCCCCGGCCGCGCTCGAGCTGCTGCCGGCCAGGATGCCCACCGGGAACGCGAGCAGCAGGAACGCGGCGACCTGCACGACGGTGTCGATCGCCTTCGCCACGAACCGGGACGGCAGACCCGCCACGGGCAGGTCGAGGGCCACCGCCTCGCCGGTCACGAGCTGCTGCACGACCACCTCCACGCTGCGGGCTGAGCGGACAGTCTGCCCGTACTGTCTGCGTCGTGGACCTGGACGCCTTCGTCGCGCGGCACAGCGGCGAGTGGCAGCGGCTCGAGACGCTGCTCGGTACCGCGCGCAGGCCACGGCGGCTGTCCGGCGCCGAGGTGGACGAGCTGGTGGATCTCTACCAGCGGACGGCGACGCACCTGTCGTACGTGCAGAGCGGTAGTCGCGACCCACAGCTGGCCGCCCGGCTGTCCTCGCTGGTCGCCCGGGCCCGCGGCACCGCGACCGGCACCCGGCAGTTCACGCTCGCCGACATCGGTCGGTTCTTCAAGCAGGACTTCCCGGCGGTCTGCTATCGGGCGCGGTGGTGGTGGATCGGCGCCGCCGCGTTCTTCCTGCTCGTCGCCGTCCCCCTGGGCATCTGGGTCGCGGTCAGCCCGGAGGCGCAGGCCGCGGTCGGCGATCCCGAACGTGTCCGACAGCTGGTGCAGACCGACTTCGAGTCCTACTACAGCTCGGCGCCCGCGCAGGACTTCTCGGCTCAGGTGTTCACCAACAACGCGTTCTTGGCCGGCCAGGCCATCGCCGCCGGAGTGCTGCTCGGACTGCCGATCCCGTACATCTTGTTCACGAACGCGACCAACGTCGGGATCTCCGGCGGGCTCCTGGCGGCGAACGACCGCGCGGGGCTGTTCTTCGGGCTGATCCTCCCGCACGGCATGCTGGAGCTGACGGCGATCTTCGTCGCCTCCGGGCTCGGCCTCAAGCTGGGCTGGACGGTGATCGACCCCGGACGTCGCACGCGTTCCGCTGCGCTCGCCGTCGAGGGCCGGGCGATCCTGCTCGGCGCCCTTGGGCTCACGGTCGTCCTGCTGATCTCCGGGCTGATCGAGGGCTTCGTGACGCCCAGCGGCCTGCCGACCTGGGCGCGCATCGGCATCGGCGCCGTCGCCGAGCTGGCGTTCCTGGCCTACGTCTGGGGTCCCGGTCGCCGGGCTCACCTCGCCGGCGTGACCGGAGACCTCGAGGACCACCGCGCCGGGGACGTGCTCCCCAGCGCGTGACGACACACCTGATCTTGTGGGACCTCGACGGCACCCTGCTGCGCGCCGGCGGGGTCAGCCGTGACGCGTTCACCGAGGCGGTCGGCGGCTCGATCGCGCACCCCGCCGAGCGCATCGACTTCGCCGGGCGTACGGACCCGTGGATCGCCCGCGCCCTGCTCGAGCAGGCCGGCCGGTCTGCGGACGAGGCCCCGGCCGTGCTGTCTCGCTACGCCGAGGCCCTGGAGCGACGACGCGAGCAGGTGGCCAGCGAGGGCCGCGTCCTGCCCGCCGTCCACGAGACGCTGGCTGCGGTGGCGAAGGTGCGGGTGCGGCAGGGCGTCGTCACCGGCAACCTGACCGCTACCGCCCGGGTGAAGGTGACGGCGCTCGGTCTGGCGCAGCACCTGGACCTGGGTGCCTCGGCGTACGGCGACGACGGTCCCACCCGTGATCACCTCGTCCCGATCGCGCTCGCCCGCGCCGGCGGCGTGCCGCCCGAGGCGACCTGGGTGGTCGGCGACACCCCGTACGACCTGCAGTGCGCCCGTGCCGCTGGCGCCCGCTGCCTGCTCGTCGCGACCGGCGGCTACGACCTGGCCGCGCTCGAAGCCCTCGACGCCGACGCCGTCCTGCCCGACCTCACCAGCGCGTTGGACGTCCTGCTCGCCTGATTCGCCCTTCTGCCGCCGTTGCGGTGAGACCGAGGAAGGGGCGGCCGGCGGCACCGTACCCACGGCTGACGTTGCTGTCCCGGGCCGTCCCTGTGGCCCGGTTCGCTGTGGGGCTGGGGGTCAGCTCGGGACGGGAATGATTCAGGCTGCGACGGCCATGTCACTGGCCCAGCCGGTCTGGGTGATCTCTCGGGTGTTGCGGAGGCGCAGGGTGCGGCCTGCGTCGTGCAGGGCGTGGTGGTGCTGGTTGCACAGCGGGACGAGGTCGCGCAGCCGGGTGCGGCCTACGAGGTGCCAGGGGTGTACGTGGTGGGGAACGGTGCGGTGATCACCGCAGCCGTTGACCGCGCAGGTGCTGCCCCAGAGGGTGTGTAGGGCGCGTCGTTCGCGGTCGGTGGCGTTGCGGTGGTTGCCGCTGGCGCCGACCGGGCGGCCCTGGGCGTCGTGCAGGACGGCGGCCAGGGTGCTGTGACAGCCGTGCCGGCGGAGCGCCTCTGTGCCGATCGGGACCGGGCCGGCGCCGGTGCTGAGCTGGGCGGGGAGCGCGCCCGGGGCTCGGGTGAGCGCGTCCAGGGTGCACGTGACCGTCAGCGCTGCCGGGGTCGGCCGGTCGCCGGTGAGCAGGTCGGCGAGCGCGTCGTGGGCGCGCTGACCGACGGTGAGCTCCGGGGGTCCTTCGATCGTGGCCGTGTCCTGGTCATGCCAGCGGACGGTCGGTAGCGGCGGCACGCCCGGCCCGACCTGACCGTGCTGGCCGGCTGGTTGGTCTGGTGGGTCGGGGACGAACGCGAACGGCCAGGCGAGGTAAGGGTCGATGACCGCCCCGGACAGGGCCCCGTCGGCCCAGCTCGGCGCGATCGGCGGGCCCCACCCGGCCTGCGGGCCCTGGCCCGGGGTCGGACCGGTCGGAGCCGACGAGATCGGCCCAGTAACGGTTGCTCCATCGGCGCTGGGCTCGGTGACTGCCGGCTCAGTGGCGGTCGGTGGAGCCGCGTCGGTCGAACTGCCGGCCGGGCCGCCGGCGGTGTCCTGGATCGCGCCCGCGTCCTTCGACGCTGGCGCGGGGCGGTGCAGGACGTCGTAGAGCCGCTGCCCGACCTCGTCGGTGAGCAGCGCCCGCAGGTCCCAGCCGCCGTCGCTGCGCCGGCGCAGGGTCAGCGACCGGCTCTCATAGGTCCGGCGCTCCCGGTCCTCGAGGCGTTCGGGGGCGAGCGCGTCCAGAAAGGTCCGTAGCGCGTCGGTCAGCGCGGCCGGGGTGAGCGCCCGGGCCAGCAGCACCAGAGCCGGTTCCAGCCTGGCGGCCGGGCTCGCGGTGCGGTCTTGCACGCACCCGCCGATCACCGAAGCGGCCAGGTCGGTGCGCACCTCGTCGGTCTCAGACCGCAGCTCCTGCGGCCGGCCCGCACCGCACCAGAGGCCGAGCAGAGCAGGCACCCCATGCACGAGCACCCCGACCAGCTGATCCTCCGGGACCTCACCCAGCAGGCGCACCTGGTCCAGAGCGGTCATGACCGCCATCGCGGACCGTACCCCGGTCTGCCCGACCAGCACCGCCCCGCGCACATGCGCGTAGGACGCCAGTCGCCGCCCCAGCGCCAGCTGACCGGCCTCACCACCCGGCAGCGACCGGAGCCAGGTGCGCGTGCCGCCCGACCCAGGACCCCCGGGTAACGCCCACAGCTCACGGGCGTCCACATCCGCGACCGCCAAGGCCGCCGCCGCCTGCAAACGCTCCGCCTCGGCCAACAAACACGTCGCCCGCGCCAACGCAACCTGCGGATCGATCCCCGCCGGCGATTCCGACAGCAATGCATCGACCGCGTGCGTCAGCACCTCGGTCGGGTCATCAGAATAGGTGAGGGGCACGAGAAAATAATACCGCAACAACGGGTGCGTGCCACGGAAAACATTGCGCTGTCGGCGCAACGCGAGGATCCGCGACGGGGTCATGAATGTCAGATCCTCGTGATAGGCGTATCCGAGCAAGCAAAACGTTGGTTCACGATGTTCGACGCGCCGATGGCGGCTTACGGCGCTTACGTCGCAGCCGTGACCGGGTGGCTCGGCCAGCGATAGCGCGGCTCAGCGCCAGCCGGTCACGCCGCCGGGCACGGGCTGGTCCGGGGCGTACGCGGTGCGGGTGAACGTGAACGTCGCCAGCACCACCAGGTCCGGGGTCAGGGTCGTGATGACCTCCCCGGCGAAGTAGCCGTCGAGCCCCACCCAGGAGTCGCCGTGCCGCCGGAAGCGGGACGGACGCCCCTGGCGACCCAGTCCGGACAGGTGCAGCAGCCCGTCGCCCCGCGCCGTGAGGACGTACGGGGCAGGCCCCCAGAACCACGGCCCCAGCAGGTCCAGGTCGACAGCGGGTGCGGACGGCGACCAGGCGCCGCCGACCGCCGGCTCGTGCTGGCGGAGCAGGTCGAACAGGTCGCCGGTCAGTCCGCCGTCGGGCCCGGTCGTGGTGTTGCGCATCGTCAGCACGCCCTCGCCGGCCGCCCGGTCGACGAAGACCCCGGCGAGAAACCCCGGCATGGAACCGCCGTGCCCGACCAGCGTGCGGTCGCCGGCGCGGATCGACTGCACCCCCAGCCCGTACGCGGAGAGCCCGTCGCTGTCGCTGTCGAACCCGGCGGGGACGCACATCTCCGTCAGCGTGTCCGCGGCGAGCACGTCGCCGGTGTCGCCCAGCAGGAAGGTGGCCAGCCGGGCGAGGTCGGTGAGCGTCGCCCACAGCTGGCCGGCCGGGGCCATCGCGCCGTGGTGGTGCTCCGGCTCGTCGATCAGCACGTCGGCCCAGGGGTGCACCCCGAACCCGTGGGCCGCCACCCCGGTCGGTCGGGGGGTCGTCCGGGTCATCCCGAGCGGCCGCAGCACCTCGTCGGTGACGACGTCGTCCCAGGACCGGCCGCGTACCCGCGCGAGCAACGAGCCGAGCAGTCCGTAGCCGAGGTTCGAGTAGTGAAAACGACGGCCGGCGCCGCCGACCACGTCCGCGTCCGACAGCCGCAGGTCCTCGAGCGAGCCGCCCGCTGTCCGCTCCCACCAGAGGCCGGGGCTCTCGGCGCCGACGCCTGCGGTGTGGCTCAGCAGCTGCCCGACCGTGCGTGTCCCGAGCGGCGTCCCCGGCAGGTGCTGCTCCAGCGGGTCGTCCAGCGCCAGCAGCCCCTCGTCGCGCAGCCGCATCACCGCGATCGCCGTGACCGTCTTGGTGATCGACCCGATCCGGTGCTGCACGTCGGTGTGCGGCTCTGCGACGTCCCCCCGGGCCGCCGACCAGAGGAGCCGACCGTCCCGGACGACTCCCGCCAGCAGTCCGGGCGTGCGAGTCTCGCGCTGCGCGCGCGCGGTCCGGGCGAGCAGGTGGTGCTGCGTGGTGGGGAGCAGGGCGGATGTCGTGGGATCTTCGTACATCTAGCAAGGCTATCGGCGGTGTGCCGGGGTAGTCACGCTGCGAGATGAGGGGGTC
>JBBSTR010000017.1:0-34352 GCA_038235705.1 Mycobacteriales bacterium | reverse complement strand
GCACCTGGCCCGCGGCCTTCACGGCGTCGAGCACGGCGATCGCGGTGCACAGCGCGTACGAGATCTCCTGCACCGGGGTGGCTCCGGCCTCCTGCAGGTGATAGCTGCAGATGTTCGTCGGGTTCCACCTCGGGATCTCGGTGACCGTGTAGGCGACCATGTCGGTGATCAGCCGCAGCGAGGGACCGGGCGGGAACACGTACGTCCCACGCGAGAGGTATTCCTTGATGATGTCGTTCTGGGTCGTGCCGGCCAGCTGCTCGGCCTCGACACCCTGCTCCTCGGCGACGACCTGGTAGAGCGCGAGCATCCACATCGCGGTCGCGTTGATCGTCATCGAGGTGTTCATGTCGCCGAGCGGGATGTCGGCGAACAGGTCGCGCATGTCGCCGAGATGGGTCACCGGAACACCGACCTTGCCGACCTCGCCGCGGGCCAGCTCGTCATCCGGGTCGTAGCCGGTCTGGGTCGGCAGGTCGAAGGCGACGGACAGGCCGGTCTGACCCTTCGCGAGGTTGGTGCGGTAGAGCTCGTTGCTCGCTGTCGCGCTCGAGTGCCCGGCGTAGGTGCGCATCACCCAGGGGCGGTCCTTCGTGCGCGTCTTAGCGTCCCGGTCAGCGGCCTCGGCGCCGGGGACCTCCGCGCCGATCGAGGCCACGGTCGTGACGGCGTCGGTCGTGCGGTCCTGCGAAGGCGCGCTCATGGGTGGATCGTACGGGGGTCAGGCGACCCGCGACGTCCGCAGAACCCGCTCCAGCCGTGTGAGGGAGAGCACGCGACGGACCGCTGGAGAGACGTCGACGAGGACCAGGGTCCGGCCTGCACGGTCGGCCCGCCGGTGCACCCCGACCAGCACGCCGAGACCGGTCGCGTCCATCGCCTCGATGCCGCTGCAGTCGACGTGCAGCTCGCCCGCTCCACCGGCCAGAGCTTCGACCAGCACCAGCCGCACGTCTGCGGCCGCGTGCACGTCGAGCCGTCCGGACAGGTGCAGGCGCTGTCCCGGCTCGTCGACGAACGACCCGATCATGCCTGCCCCCGTCCCCGCGCAACGTCCATGACCGACAGACGCACCGCAGGTCGTCCTGGTTGCGACGGTGTGCCGCACGTGCAGTCTTGTCACGGTCCGTGACTAGTCGTACACAGGCGCGCCGAACGTCACGCGAATGACAAACGGCGGACTCGGCCCGGCGCTGGCACGATGGGCCGCGTGGGTCCACATCAGTACGACACCGCCCTCGGACCGCTGACCGCGCTCGTCGCGCTCGGCGTCCTGGTGCTGCTCTGCCGCTGGGTGTTCTCCACCGGGGACCGGGACCGTCGTACGGCCCGCCGCAGGGCCGCCGCGCTGTCCCGCGGTGACTACGGCCTGCTGGTCCCGGTCGCGACCGCGCGCACGGCCGAGGACGCCGAGCTGCTCCGCAGCGTGCTGGCCGGGCAGAGCATCCGTGCCACCGTCACCACCGGGGACCACGGGGAGCGCACCGTGCTGGTGTTCCGCCGCGACCAGGACCGAGCCCGACAGCTCGTCGGCTGACGGGACACACGTCCCGGTTCAGAACAGCTCGTCGGTGACGGTCTCCCGTCGCACGTCGGCGCCGAGCGACACCAGCGACGGCACGAACCCCTCGTAACCCCGGTCGATGTGGTGCACGTCGCTCAGCTCGGTGATCCCGTCGGCCACGAGCCCGGCCAGCACGAGCCCGGCGCCGGCGCGGATGTCGTGCGCGCGGACCGGTGCCCCCGAGAGTCGCTCACGCCCTCGTACGACGGCGTGGTGGCCGTCGGTCCGGACGTCGGCGCCGAGCCGTCGCAGCTCGTCCAGATACATCCAGCGCGACTCGAAGACGTTCTCCGTCGCCATCGCGGTCCCCTCGGCGACCGAGCCGAGCGCGAGGAACATCGGCTGCAGATCGGTCGGAAAGCCCGGGTAGGGCAGCGTCACGAGGTCGACGGCCTTCGGACGACCCTCCATCCTTACGCGGAACCCGCCGTCGGTCACGTCGACCTGCGCACCGGCCTGCACGAGCTTGTCCAACGGAGTGGTGAGGTGCTCGGCGCGGCCGCCAAGGACGGTGATGTCGCCGCGGGTCATGACCGCGCCGATCGCCCAGGTGCCGGCGACGATCCGGTCCGGCACCGTCTCGTGCTCGACCGGCTGCAGCCCGTCGACGCCGTCGATCGTCAGGGTGCTGGTGCCGATCCCGTCGATCTGAGCGCCCATCTGGGACAACATCGCGCAGAGATCGACGATCTCCGGCTCGCGGGCGGCATTGTCGATCGTGGTCGTCCCCTGCGCGAGCACGGCCGCCATCACCAGCGTCTCGGTGGCGCCCACGCTTGGGAAGTCGAGCCAGATGCTTGTCCCGCGCAGCGTGCGGGCCCGGGCAACCACGTAGCCGTGCTCGATCTCCACGTGGGCACCGAGCTTCTTGAGCCCGTCGAGGTGCATGTCCAGCGGTCGGCTGCCGATCGCGTCGCCGCCCGGCAGCGCAACCTTGACCTCGCCGCAGCGGGCCAGCAGCGGGCCGAGCACAGCGATCGAGCCACGGATGCGCCGTACGAGGTCGTAGTCCGCCTCGTGCCCCACGGTCTCCGGCACCCCGATCGACACGGCCCCGGGCTCGAGCGTGACGTCGCACCCGAGCCGCTCCAGCAACCGCGCCATCACCGGGACGTCGAAGATGTCCGGTACGGCGGTCAGTCGGCTCGTCCCCGGGGCGAGCAGCACCGCAGCCATCAGCTTCAGGACGCTGTTCTTGGCACCGGTGACCGCGACCTCGCCGGACAGCCGGGCACCACCGGCGACCACGAAGCGCTCCATGCGAAACACACTAGGGAAGCAACCCGGCGCCATTGGTTCGCGTCGTCCTCATCGACAAGGAGGACCGGCTGACTGCCGCCCCGCGCCTGCTCGACACGGACCCGTCTGGTCCGCGTCGAGCGGACGTAGGGGCATCGCCCTAGGGTTGTCGGCATGGCCGTACACCTGACCCGCATCTACACCAAGACCGGCGACACCGGCACGACAGCGCTCGGCGACATGAGCCGGACGGCGAAGACCAGCGTGCGGCTCGCCGCGTACGCGGACGTCGACGAGGCCAACAGCGCGATCGGCGTCGTCCTGGCCCTCGGCTCCCCCGCGGAGGACGTCGCCGCGGTGCTGCTGCGCGTGCAGAACGACCTGTTCGACGTCGGCGCTGACCTATGCACCCCCATCGACCCCGACCCGAAGTATCCGCCGCTGCGCGTGCAGGCCTCCTACACCGAGGCGCTCGAGGCCGACTGCGACGCCTTCAACGAGCGGGTCGACAAGCTGGCCAGCTTCATCCTGCCCGGCGGCACACCGGCGGCCGCGCTGCTCCACGTGGCCCGGACCGTCGTACGCCGGGCCGAGCGCTCGGTGTGGTCCCTGCTCGCGGCCGAGCCGGACACGACCAGCACCGAGACCGCCCGCTACCTCAACCGGCTGTCAGACCTGTTGTTCATCCTGTCGCGCGTGGCCAACCCCGACGGCGACATCCTGTGGAAGCCGGGCGGAGAGCGCTAACGACGTCGAGCAGAGCCCGGCGGGGCCGACTCGAGCCAAGCGAGGAAGCCGGTCAGCGCCGACTCCCCCATGGCGAGCGAGACCTCTCCCCGGTCGGCCGTGCACTCCAGGACCACCGCCCCCGCGAGCAGCGACAGCTTCTCTACGCCGGTCGGCGCCCGACGACCCCGGACGACCAGTTCTTCGCGTCGCAACGTCCGACGGGGCCGCGACGCGAGGCTGAACACGCGGTACCAGCGCAGCTCGTCACCTTCGAAACGACCGACCCCGAGAACCCATCCTCGACCAGGGGTCGTGCCGCGCAGCTGCAGGGACAGCTCGATCGCCCCGCCGCCTCGGCGCAGCACCAGCCGTCGCACGGCAACAGCCATGAGAAGCATCACCAGGACAAGCAGAACCAGCCCGAGCAGCTCAGCGGCCTCCAGGGCCATCAGACGGTACGGCTCGCCCGACGTGGCTCGGTCGGGCTCGTCAGCGGTGTGCACCGGCGGCCTGCAGCCGTCCCTCGGCCCGACGCTCGGCGGGCACGTCCCCCTCGGCCTGTGCCCGCTCCAGCGCGTTGCGGGCGCGGGCCTCGTCGATGTCGTCCGACAGCTCGGCGACCTCGGCCAGGATCGTCAGCCCCTCGTCGGTGACCGACAGGAAGCCACCGTGCACCGCGGCGACGATGGTGTGCCCGTCCGCCTGGGAGATCTTGACGGTGGCGCCGTCCGCGACCTGTCCGAGCAGGGGCGCGTGGCCCGGCAGCACCCCGATCTCGCCCTCGGTCGTGCGGGCGATGACCGACTCGGCCTCACCCGACCAGATCTCGCGCTCGACCGAGACGATCTCCACGTGCAGCTCCGCCACGGGGTGGGCTCCTGTCCTGTGCAGCCTCCGGCCGACCCGGAGCGACATCGGTCAGCCTAGCGGTCCGCCGAACGCCGAAGGCCGGTCCCGAGAACGGGACCGGCCTTCGTTCGTCAGCTGTGCCGGGTCAGGCCTGCTCGAGCTTCTTGGCCTTCGCCTCGACGTCCTCGATGCCGCCGCAGAGGAAGAACGCCTGCTCCGGGATGTGGTCGTAGTCGCCCTCGGTCAGCTTCTTGAACGAGGCGATGGTGTCCTCGAGCGAGACGAACTTGCCCTCGAGCCCGGTGAAGGCCTCGGCGACGTAGAACGGCTGCGACAGGAAGCGCTCGATGCGACGGGCCCGGTTGACCAGGACCTTGTCCTCCTCGCCCAGCTCGTCGATGCCGAGGATGGCGATGATGTCCTGGAGGTCCTTGGAGCGCTGCAGGATGCGCTGCACCTCGCGTGCGACGTCGTAGTGCTCCTGGCCGACGTAGCGCGGGTCCAGGATGCGGCTGTTGGAGTCGAGCGGGTCGACGGCGGGGTAGATGCCCTTCTCCGAGATCGCACGCGACAGCACGGTCGTCGCGTCGAGGTGGGTGAAGGTGGTGTGCGGCGCCGGGTCGGTGATGTCGTCGGCCGGGATGTAGATCGCCTGCAGCGAGGTGATCGAGTGACCACGGGTCGAGGTGATGCGCTCCTGGAGCACCCCCATCTCGTCGGCGAGCGTCGGCTGGTAACCGACGGCCGACGGCATGCGACCCAGCAGCGTCGAGACCTCGGAACCGGCCTGGGTGAAGCGGAAGATGTTGTCGATGAACAGCAGCACGTCCTGCTTCTGCACGTCACGGAAGTACTCGGCCATCGTGAGGGCCGAGAGCGCGACCCGCAGGCGGGTGCCCGGCGGCTCGTCCATCTGACCGAAGACCAGCGCTGTGTCCTTGAGGACGTCGGCCTCTTCCATCTCCAGGAACAGGTCGTTGCCCTCACGGGTGCGCTCGCCGACGCCGGCGAACACGGACACGCCGGAGAACTGCTTCGCAACCCGGTTGATCATTTCTTGGATGAGCACGGTCTTGCCGACGCCGGCACCGCCAAGCAGACCGATCTTCCCGCCCTGCACGTACGGGGCGAGCAGGTCGATGACCTTGATCCCGGTGATGAAGATCTCGGTCTTGGACTCGAGCTGGTCGAACGGCGGCGACGGGCGGTGGATCGGCCAGTAGGTCTCGGCGTCGATGGACGGCACGTCGAGCGGCTTGCCGAGAGCGTTGAACACGTGGCCCTTGGTCGCGTCGCCGACCGGCACCAGGATGGCGTCACCGGTGTCGGTGACGGTCGCGCCACGGGTCACGCCGTCGGTCGGCTGCAGGGCGATCGCCCGCACGGTGTTGTCACCGATGTGCTGCGCCACCTCCAGCGTCAGCACGCTGGTCTCGCCGCCCAGCTCACGCTGGACCTCGAGCGCGTTGTAGATCTCCGGCATCGCGTCCGGCGGGAACTCGACGTCGACGACCGGGCCGATGACGCGGACGATCCGCCCCTGTCCCCCGGTGCCGGGGGTGCTGGTCTTCTCGCTGGTGACGGTCACGGGTGGCCTCCTGAGCCTGGATTCTTCGTACGGGCGTGCGCGCGTGCGGACGTGGGGGTCACGCGTCGGCGAGGGCGGCAGCGCCGCCGACGATCTCGCTGATCTCCTGGGTGATCTCGGCCTGACGGGCGGAGTTGGCCGCGCGCGTGAGGGTCTTGATGAGCTCCTCCGCGTTGTCGGTGGCGGCCTTCATGGCGCGCCGCCGGGAAGCGGACTCCGAGGCGGCCGAGTCGAGCAGCGCGGCGTACACCCTGGTCTGGACGTAGCGCGGGAGCAGCGCGTCGAGCAGCTCCTCGGCGGACGGCTCGAACTCGTAGAGCGGGAGCGGCCCGTCCGGCGGCGGCGCGTCGGAGTCCTCCACGAGCAGCGGCAGCACCCGGTTGGCGACCGGCTTCTGGGTGAGCGCGGAGATGTAGTCGGTGTGCACGACGTGGATCTCGTCGACGCCGCCCTCCTCGGACGGCGTGACGAAGGCGGCGATGAGCGCGTCTGCCGCCTCGCGGGCGTTGCTGTATTCGGGCTGCTCGGAGAAGCCGGTCCAGCTCTGCTCCACCTTGCGCCCACGGAAGCGGTAGAACGACACCGCCTTGCGCCCGATCAGGTAGGTGACCGGCTCCTTGCCCTCGCTGCGCAGCAGCTCCTCGAGCGCGGACGCTTGCCGGAGCACGTTGGCGTTGTAGCCGCCCGCGAGCCCGCGGTCGCTGCTGATCACCAGCACGGCCGCGCGGGACGGGTTCTCGGACTCGGTGACGAGCGGGTGGTCGATCGCCCGCTGGCTCGCGAGCGCCGAGATCACCCGGGTGATCTGGAGGGCGTACGGCTTGGACGCCTGCACCCGCGCGTTCGCCTTGGCGATGCGCGACGCGGCGATGAGCTCCATCGCACGTGTGATCTTCTTGGTCGACTGGACCGACTTGATGCGTCGGCGGTAGACGCGAAGCTGAGCACCCATCGACTAGCTCTTCTTCGGCGGCGCGTAGCGGGTGATCTTCTCCTGGCCGACGTCCTCGGACTCCATCGCCTCTTCCGGGACGTCGTGCAGCGGCTTGCCCTCGGAGGTCTGGAACTCCTGGCTGAAGTCGCCGACCGCCTTCTCCAGCTGGCCGACCACGTCGTCGTCGAGCTTGCCGGTCTGCAGGATCGCGTCGAAGATCCCCTGGTGGGACCGGGCGACGTAGTCGAGGAACTCCCGCTCGAACCGGCCGACGTCGCCGACCGGGACGATGTCGAGGTGGCCGCGGGTGCCGGCCCAGATGCTGACGACCTCGCGCTCGACCGGGTAGGGCGTGTACTGACCCTGCTTGAGCAGCTCCACCAGCCGCTGACCGCGCTCGAGCTGCTGCTTGGACGCCTTGTCGAGGTCGGACCCGAACGCGGCGAAGGCCTCCAGCTCACGGAACTGAGCGAGGTCCAGCCGCAGCTGGCCGGAGACGGACTTCATCGCCTTGATCTGCGCAGAGCCACCGACCCGGGACACCGAGATGCCGACGTTGATGGCGGGGCGGACCCCGGAGTTGAACAGGTCGGTCTCGAGGAAGATCTGACCGTCGGTGATCGAGATGACGTTGGTCGGGATGAACGCCGAGACGTCGTTGCCCTTGGTCTCCACGATCGGCAGGCCGGTCATCGAGCCACCGCCGAGCTCGTCGGACAGCTTGGCGCAGCGCTCCAGCAGGCGGGAGTGCAGGTAGAACACGTCACCCGGGTAGGCCTCGCGGCCCGGCGGGCGACGCAGCAGCAGCGAGATGGCCCGGTAGGCGTCGGCCTGCTTGGACAAGTCGTCGAAGACGATGAGCACGTGCTGTCCCTGATACATCCAGTGCTGGCCGATGCTGCTGCCGGTGTAAGGCGCGAGATACTTCAGGCCGGCAGACTCCGAGGCGTTCGCGGCCACGACGGTGGTGTAGTCCATCGCGCCGGCCTCCTCGAGCCGCCCGACCAGCGCGGCGATCGTGGAACCCTTCTGCCCGATCGCGACGTAGATGCACTTCACCTGCTTCTTCGGGTCGCCGGTCGCCCAGTTCTCGCGCTGGTTGATGATCGCGTCGATCGCCACCGCGGTCTTGCCGGTCTGACGGTCACCGATGATCAGCTGACGCTGGCCCCGGCCGATGGCGGTCATGGCGTCCACAGCCTTGATTCCGGTCTGCATCGGCTCCTTGACCGGCTGACGGCCCATGACGTTCGGCGCCTGCAGCTCCAAGATGCGCTCACCCTCGGCTTCGATCTCGCCCTTGCCGTCCAGCGGACGACCCAGCGGGTCGACGACCCGGCCCAGGAAGCCGTCACCGACCGGCACCGAGAGCACCCGGTTCGTGCGACGGACCGCCTGGCCCTCCTCGATGGCGCTCGGGTCACCGAGGATGACGACGCCGATCTCGCGCTCGTCGAGGTTGAGCGCGAGGCCCAGCGCGCCGCCCTCGAACTCGAGCAGCTCGTTGGCCATCGTCGCGTAGAGGCCGCCGACCCGGGCGATGCCGTCGCCGACCTCGTCGACCGTACCGACCTCTTCGCGAGTGGTCTCCGCCGTGTACGACGTGACGTACTGCTCGATCGCGGACCGGACGTCCTCCGGGCGGATGCTGAGCTCCGTCATCTGGCTTCCCTGCTCTCGTCTCTGGGGGTGCTGGTCTCGTGGGTCGTGCGGTGCTGCGGTCGTGCGCTGTTGCTCGATCTGCGCTGTGCTCGCTCTGCGCTGTGCTCGATCTGCGCTGTGCTGTGTCGTACGCCGTACTCGATGCGCTCTGTTCTGAGTGTGCGCTAGCCGGCCAGGCGCAGACGCGCCGACGCGAGCCGTCGGGACACGGTGCCGTCGAGCACCTCGTCGCCGACGCGCACCTCGACGCCGCCGATCACCTCGGGGTCGACGTCCACCTGGAGCGCGACCGGGTGGCCGTAGATGCGCTGCAGCACGGCGGAGAGCCGGTCCGCCTGGTCCTGAGCCAGCGGCTGGGCGACTCGCACGTGGGCGATCATCCGCTGGCGGCGGGCGGCCGCGAGGTCGGACAGCCGCGACATGCGGGATTCGAGGGAACCGCCCGAGCGCACGACGGCCTCCTGGACGAGCCGGATCGTCTCCGGACGCGCGGAGGAGAGCAGGCTGCCGACCAGCGCCGTCTTGCGCTCCCCCGGCAGGCCGTGGTCGGTGAGCGCCGCGCGGAGCGACGGCTCCCGGTCGAGCAGGCGGGTGAACCGGAACAGCTCGTCCTCCACCTCGTCCAGCGCCCCGGCCCGCTCGGCGACCGACATGTCGGCCGACTGAGCGAGCGTCTCGGTCGCCTCGACCAGGTCACGCGAGCTGTCCCAGGCAAAGCCGGCGAGGTCGCGGAGCACCTCGAGCGGCCCGGCGGCGAGCTGGCCGCCGAACAACGCGTCCACGAGGGCGCGTCGTCCGTCGACGACCGATACCGGGTCGGTCAAGGCCCGACGAAGGGTCGGCTGCTCCTCCAGCACGAGCGCCACGGCAGACAGGCCCTGGCTGAGCTCGCGCACCTCGTCGTCGCTGCCAGCAGCGCTGATCCGGTCGTCGAGCCGGGCCTGCGCAGCTCGCAGGCCTTCCCGGTCACGGCCCTGCATCAGGCCTCCCGGCCGGCGGTCTGCTCCAGCTCGGCGAGGTAGCGGTCGACGGTCCCGCGCTGGCGGGCCTCGTCCTCGAGCGACTCGCCGACGATGCGGCCGGCCAGCTCGACGGCGAGACCACCGATGTTGCGTCGCAGCTCGACCATCGCCTGCCGACGCTCGGACTCGATCTGGACCGTCGCGGCCTCGGCGATCCGGGTCGCTTCGGCGCGCGCCTCGTTGCGCGCCTCGTCGACGATCGCCGCCCGCTGGCTCTGGGCGTCGGTCCGGATACGTCCGGCCTCCTCCCGCGCGTCAGCGAGCTGGGCCTTGTACTGCGCGAGCGCGGCGTCCGCCTCCGCCTGGGCCTTCTCGGCCCGGGCGATGCCGCCCTCGATCGCTTCGGTGCGCTCGGCGTAAGCCTTCTCGAACAGCGGGAAGACCTTGGCGCGCAGCAGCAGGAAGAGCAGCACGAAGGCGATCGTCCCGACGATGAGCTCGGAGGTCTTCGGGATGAGCGGGTTGGGCGCCTCGCCGCCGGCGGCCAGGTAGGGCACCGCCGCCAGGTGCATCGTCACGCTGGTGATCATGGGTCGCCCTTCTAGAGCACGAAGGCGAGACCGATGCCGATGATGGCAAGGGCCTCAGCAAGGGCGAACCCGATGAAGGCGATGCTCTGCAGCGTGCTGCGCGCCTCCGGCTGGCGGGCGACACCGGCGATGTAGGCCGCGAAGATCAGCCCGATGCCGATGCCCGGGCCGATCGCCGCGAGACCGTAGCCGATCATGCTCAGGCTTCCGAGGTTGTTGATGTCTCCTGTAAGCATTGCTTTGTCCCTTCAAAGGTGCGCCGGGTGCGCGGAGTCTTGGTCGTGCTGGCGGTAGCCGATCCGATGGTCAGTGCTCCTCGGACAGCGCCCCTCCGATGTAGAGGGCGGTGAGCAGGGTGAACACGTACGCCTGGAGCAGCTGGATGAATCCTTCGAAGAAGGTCAGCACGATGCTGCCCAGCAGCGAGACCGAACCGGCCGCGATGCCGACGCCGCCGCCGTAGTCGAGCACCAGATATTCGCCGCCGAGCACGAACAGCAGGAGCACGAGGTGGCCGGCGAACATGTTGAAGGTGAGTCGAAGGCAGAGCGTGAACGGCCGGACGATCACGTTGGAGAAGAACTCCAGCGGGACCAGGATGACCAGGACGGCCTTCGGCACGCCGGGCGGGATCGTGATGCTCTTGAGGTAGGGACCGAAGCCGAACCGACGGATGCCGACGGTGAGGAACACGATCCAGGAGATCACCGCGAGGAAGAGCGGGATCGCGATCCGCGAGGTGGCCGGGAACTGGAACACCGGGATGATGCCGGCGATGTTGAGCACCGCGATGAAGCTGAACAGGGTCGCGAGGTAGGGCGCAAACTTGAGACCCTCGGCCCCGATGTTGTCGATCGCGAGCGTGTTCCGCACGAACCCGTAGACCGACTCGCCGGCAAACTGCAGCCGGGACGGGACGACCTGCGCCTTGCGGGAGGACATCACGTAGAAGACCGCGACGACGATCGTCATCACGACGATGATCAGCATCGTCTTGTTGAAGAACGTACCGAAATAGCCGGGGAAGTCGAACTCCGCCGGCCCTGGCGGGACGAACTCGTTCGTTGCGGCGAGGATCGTCGCGCTCAAGGGTTCTCGTCCTCCGGCTCCGGGTCGCTCGGTCAGCGCCGCGTCAGGGGTCTGCGGATAATCAGGTCAGGGGGTGCGCACTGCAGTTCGAGAGGCGGGTGCGGCGCTCGGTCGCGGCCATCGTCTCGAGCGGGTCCACGCCCACGCCCCTGCCCACGCTGGAGCCGGAGCAGGCCGGTGCAGCCGCTCAGGCCCTACCGTAGCGGACCCAGACCAGATACAGCGCAGCCGTCATGCCGAAAATGATGCCGATGCCGATCGGGACGCGGCTGTGCACCCACAGCCCGACGAGCCAGCCCGCTCCGCCCCAGACGACCAGACCGGACAACAGGTAGGACACGACGCTCCAAGCGTCGTCGGCCTCGCGGGAAGCGGCAGTCCGAGCAGGGCCTCGAGGCGCCTCCTCAGGGGCGTCCGGGCGGTCGGGGTCGGCGTCCTGCATGCCCGAACCCTATGCCGTCCGGGGCGGCCAGCAGCTAGAGGTCCAACGGGTCGTGGAAGAGCATCCCGACCGTGACCTGGGCGGCCACCCAGACCAGCGCGCAGCCGATCACGGTCAGCCCGAGCGCCGGACCGTTGACGCCGAGCGACGTACCAGCCGCGAGCACCACGAGGATCGCGACCAGCCTGAAGGCGTAGTTGAGCAGGACGAACAGCACGCCGGGGCCGGCCTTCTCGCCCCAGCCCTCCGCCAGCTTGAAGGGTGCAAGCCCGGCGTGGAAGAACGCCAGGACGACCGCGGCGCCGAGCAGCCCGGACCCGAGTCCGCTGGGGCCCACGGCGAGGAGTCCGATCACGGCGGCGACCAGACCGGCGGCCAGGACCAGGGCGGTGGCGGTCCTGGTCTGCCTACGGCTGACCGGACGACCTGGCTCGGCCAACCGGCCCGGCCTGCCGGTGCGACTCACGTACGGCTCCGTGCGTTCCGCAGCCGGGGCAGCGCGCCGACCAGCAGGGCGAGCAGGGCGAGAGCCGCCATGACCACGAGCACCTGCACCGGACCTCCGGTCACGCTCGCCAGGACGACGCCGAACGCGAGCAGCGCCGTCCAGAAGTAAAGGATGAGCACCGCCCGGGTCTGGCTGTGGCCGATCTCCAGCAGCCGGTGGTGCAGGTGCGCCTTGTCCGGGGCGAACGGCGAGCGGCCGGCGCGGGTCCTGCGCACGACGGCCAGGAGCAGGTCGACGAACGGCACCGCCAGCACCGCGAACGGCAGCAGCAGCGGCAGCAGCGCCGGGAACGTCGTGGAGGCGGGCAGGTTGCCGAAGTTCTGCTGCCCGGTGAGGCTGATCACCGACGCAGCGAGCATGAGCCCGATCAGCATCGACCCGCTGTCACCCATGAAGATCCGGGCGGGCGTGAAGTTGTGCGGCAGGAACCCCAGGCAGACGCCGGCGAGGACCACGGCGATGAGCGTCGGCGAGTCGATCCGGGACTGCACCACCCCGTCGGTGAGCGAGCCCGAGGACAGCGTGTAGCTGAAGGTGAAGAACGCGAGCGCGGCGATCGCGCCGACCCCGGCGGCCAGGCCGTCGAGCCCGTCGACGAAGTTGATCGCGTTCACGGTCAGCAGGGCCACCAGGATGGTGAGCGGGACCCGCTCCTCGCCGAGGGCGACCGCCCCGATCCCCGGCAGGGTCACCGTCGAGAACTGGAGCCCGATGAGCACCATCACCCCGGCGGCCACCACCTGACCGGCCAGCTTGGTGAGCGCGTCGAGACCGAACACGTCGTCGAAGAAGCCGATCACCACGATCACCCCCCCAGCGAGCAAGATCGCCTGCACGTCCGACTCGCCGAACACCGACTGCAGCGCCGGCAGCTCTCGGGCGGCGAGGAACGCCGCCGCGACCCCGGCGTACATGGCGAGACCGCCGAGGCGCGGGGTGGGGATCGTGTGGACGTCTCGGTCACGGGGCTCGTTGAGCGCGCCTGTGCGCAGCGCCACGCGGCGAGCGACCGGCGTGAGCAGGTAGGTCACCGTGGCGGCGACCATGAGGACGAGCAGGTACTCACGCACCTCGCACCGCCGCGGCGACCGTCAGGAGCGCGGGTAGGCCGGGTGCGCCGTCACCAGCTGCGTGACGGTCGCGCGGATCTCGTCGGCCGCCGAACCGTCGGCGTCCCTGATCGCCCGCCCGATCAACGAGCCGATCTCCTTCATCTGCGCCTCACCCATCCCCTGCGTGGTGACGCTCGGGGTGCCGACCCGGATGCCGGAGCTGATCGACGCGGGCTGGGGGTCGTACGGGATGGCGTTCTTGTTGAGCACGATGCCCGCGCGGCTGCAGCGGTCCTCGGCCTCGGCCCCGGTCACGCCGGTCTGCTGCAGGTCGAGCAGCGCCAGGTGGGTGTCGGTGCCGCCGGTGACCGCCCGCAGCCCCTCCGCCACGAGCGAGGAGGTCAGCGCCTGGGCGTTCGCGATGACCTGCTGCGCGTAGGCCTGGTAGTCCGGCGTCGACGCCTCCTTCAGCGCGACGGCCTTGCCCGCCACGCTGTGCATCAGCGGCCCGCCCTGCATCATCGGGAAGACCGCCTTGTCCAGGGCCGCGGCGTGCTCGGCCTTGCAGGTGAACATCCCGCCGCGCGGCCCTCGCAGGACCTTGTGGGTGGTGAACGTCACGACGTCGGCATGCGGGACCGGGCTCGGGATGGCCTTGCCGGCCACCAGGCCGATGAAGTGGGCGGCGTCGACCATGAAGATCGCGCCGACCTCGTCGGCGATCTCGCGGAAGGCCGCAAAGTCGATCAGCCGCGGGATCGCCGAGCCGCCCGCGATGATCATGCGGGGCTTGTGCTGACGGGCGAGGTCCCGCACCTGGTCGTAGTCGATGTCCTCGCTGCCCGGCCCGTCGGTCTTCGGGGCGACGCCGTAGTGGACGGCGTTGAACCACTTGCCGGAGAAGCTGACCTTCGCGCCGTGGGTGAGGTGTCCGCCGTGCGGCAGCGACATCGCGAGCACCGTGTCGCCGGGCTTGCAGAACGCGCCGTACACCGCGAGGTTCGCGCTCGCTCCCGAGTGCGGCTGCAGGTTGGCGTGCTCGGCGCCGAACAGCTGCTTGGCCCGGTCGATGCCGATCTGCTCGGCCCGGTCGACAACCTCGCACCCGCCGTAGTAGCGCTTGCCGGGATAGCCCTCGGCGTACTTGTTGGACAACGTCGACCCGAGCGCCGCGAGCACCGCGGGGCTCGTGTAGTTCTCGCTGGCGATCAGCTGGAGGCCGGACCGGAGCCGGTCCAGCTCCCCGGTCACGCAGTCCGCGATCTCCGGGTCCTGCGCGGACAGCTCGTCGAAGTCGGGTCCCCAGAAGGTCATGTCGGCTCTCTCGTCCAGCGTCGCAAGGTCACGGTCCGGCTTCATCGTACGGGCGACGCCAACAGGTCCAGGGGCACGGCGAGGGCGCGCCCGACCAGGTCCGCGCAGCGGGCGAACTGGCTCACCGGCGCGTGGTAGGGGTCGGACAGGTCGTCGTCGCGCGGGTGCTCGGGGCGCGTGGCGCTGCCGCGTCTCGCCGCGGCCAGGGCGACCAGCTCGTGCGCCCGGGCGACCGGGTCCGTGGCGGACAGCTGACCCGGCGTCACCCCGTCAAGCAGCCGGGCCAGCTCGCGAAGGGTGTAGGTGCGGGCCGCCGCGCGCGGGTGGAGCACGACCGCAGCCGCCCGGTGCTCTCGGGTGGCGGCCAGCACCAGATCGGCGCCCACCACGTCCTGCTCGACGAGCTCGCGCGCGGTGAAACCGGTCCCGTCAGCGCCCAGCTCGGTCAGCACCGCCAGGGCGTCGTCCTCCATCGGGCTGCCGGTGTGGCCCCACGTCCCCGCCGACACGGCCGTGACGCCGTCGATCCCGCGCTGGGCGAGGCCGGCGCGCATGAGCCGCTCGGCCATCGGGGACCGGCAGATGTTGCCGGTGCAGACGTGCAGGACCGTGAAGGTCGGTGGCGTCACGACAGGCCGAGCAGGTCCGGCAGGACCTCGCGGAGCGCCTCCTCGGTGACAGCCCCCGCACGGAGCAACCGCGGCGTGTCACCGGTGCAGTCCAGGATCGTCGACGCGGTGCCGCCGACGTCGACCAGGCTCCCGCCGTCGAGATAGACCGGGACGACGGTGCCGAGCTGGCGGGCCGCCTCCGCGGCGTCGAGCGCGGCGGGCATGCCGCTGCGGTTGGCGCTGCTCACCGCCAGCGGCCCGGTTCGCTCGAGAACGGCGAGAGCGGCCGCCTGCAGCGGCATCCGCACCGCAACCGTGCCGCGCGTCTCCCCGAGCTGCCAGAGCAGGCTCGGCGCCTGGCGCACCACGAGCGTGAGCCCGCCGGGCCAGAACAGCTCGGTCAGCTCCTGCACCTGGGGCGTCACGTCGTCCGCGAGGCCGGACAGGGTGGCGAGCGAACCCACCAGCACGGGCACCGGCATGTCCGGACCCCGACCCTTGCACTCCAGCAGAGCCTTCACCGCCGCCGGCGAGAACGCATCGGCCGCCAGCCCGTAGACGGTGTCGGTCGGCAGCACCACCAGCTCGCCGCGGCGGATCGCCTCCACCGCCGCAGTGACCCCCGGGGTCGCGTCAGCGCCCTCGCGGACGTCGTACGTCGTGCTCATGCCGTGATCATCCCCCTCCAGCGTGCCGTGACGAAGCGGTCCCGTCCGAGCAGGTCGGGGTGGTCATGGACCTCGACCCAACCACCTGCCTGCTCCAGCAGCTGCGGCGCGGTGCGTCCCTGCCGGTCGGAGTGCTCGACGACCAGGAGCCCGCCCGGCTTGAGCAGCCGTCGCGCCGCCTGTTCGACGAGCCGGATGATGTCCAGACCGTCCTCACCCGCCCAGAGCGCGACCCCGGGGTCGTGCTCGAGCACCTCCGGGTCCGGGATGTGCGCCTCCGTCGTCGCGACGTACGGCGGGTTGCTCGCGACCAGGTCCAGCGTGCCGGACAGCTCCGGCAGTGCGTCCTCGGCCGAGCCCAGGTGCAGCGTCACCTCGCGATCCCCGGCCGCCACCCGACGGGCGGCGTTGCGGCGGGTCCAGGCAAGGCTGTCCGGGTCGAGCTCGACGGCGTGCACGGTCGCCCCGGGCAGCTCGTTCGCGAGCGCGAACGCGATCGTCCCGCTGCCGGTGCACAGGTCCACGCACAGCGGGGCGGTCCAGCCCTCCGCCGTGACCGCGTCGACCGCCCACTGCACGACCGACTCGGTCTCGGGCCGGGGGACGAACACGCCGGGCCCTACCTCGAGGTCGACGTAGCGGAACCCGACGACGCCGACCAGGTGCTGCAGGGGGACCCGGGCGGCCCGGCGCACGACCAGCTGGTCGAACAGGGCGGCGACCTCGGGGACGAGCACCTCGTGCTTGTGCAGGTCGCCCGGGCGCGAGAGCCCCAGGGCGTGCACGGCGAGCGCGCGGGCGTCGTGCTCGGGCGACTCGACACCGGCGGCCGCGAGCCGCTCGGTGGCCGCTCGCAGGGCGGGACGGAGGGGGGTCTCGTACGAGGTCACGGTCAGGCTCCTGGCAGGTCACCGGACAGGGCTGCCTCGGCGTCGGCGTCGAGCAGGCTCTGGATCACTGCGTCCAGGTCACCGTCGAGCACCTTGTCGAGATTGTTGGCCTTGTAACCCGTCCGGTGGTCGGCGACCCGGTTGTCCGGGAAGTTGTAGGTGCGGACCTTCTCCGAGCGGTCCACGGTCCGGATCTGCGCCCCGCGCACAGCGCTGTCCTTCTCCGCCTGCTCGGCGAGCGCGAGCGCCAGCAGCCGGGCGCGCAGCACGCGCATGCCAGCCTCGCGGTTCTGCAGCTGGCTCTTCTCGTTCTGCATCGACACCGTGACCCCGGTCGGCAGGTGCGTGATCCGCACGGCCGAGTCGGTGGTGTTGACGCTCTGCCCGCCAGGCCCGCTGGAGCGGTAGACGTCGATCCGCAGGTCGTTGGCCTCGATCGTCACGTCGACCTCCTCCGCCTCCGGCAGCACGAGGACACCAGCGGCGCTGGTGTGGATCCGTCCCTGGCTCTCGGTGACCGGCACCCGCTGCACCCGATGCACGCCGCCCTCGTGCTTGAGCCGGCCATACACCGGGTTTGAGGGGTCGCGACTCTTGACCGCGATCTGGATGTCCTTGTAGCCGCCCATCTCGCCCTCGGTGGCCTCGAGAATCTCGGTCTTCCAGCCGCGACCCTCGGCGTAGCGCACATACATGCGCACGAGGTCGCCGGCGAACAGCGCCGACTCGTCGCCGCCCTCCCCCGCCTTGACCTCCAGGATGACGTCCTTTGCGTCAGCGGGGTCGGTCGGGATCATCAGGGTCCGGATCCGCGCGTCGACCTGGGCCAGCCGCGCGGTCAGCTCGACGGCCTCCTCGGCCATCTCCAGCTCACGCGCCGCCTGCAGGTCGCCGCGGACCTCCTCACGCTCTCGGGCGGCCGCGACGGTCGGCCCGATCTCGGCGTAGCGCCGCCCCAGCTCCCGGGCGACCGCCTGGTCGGTGTGCACCGCGGGATCGGCGAGCCGGGCCTCGAGGTCGGCGTGCTCCGCGAGCAGGTCGTCCAGCGGGTCGGCCACGGTGGCTCCTCGGGATGCGGGGCTCCTCGTACGAGGGGACGGGGGTGCGGACGTGCGAACGGCGCCCACCCCGCAGGGCGAGCGCCGTCGTGGCAGCTAGCTCGTGGCGCGCTTGCCGAAGCGCTTCTCGAACCGGGCGACCCGGCCACCGGTGTCGAGGATCTTCTGCTTGCCCGTGTAGAACGGGTGGCACGCGGCGCACACCTCGAGGCGGATCTCGCCGCCCTTGGTGCTCCGCGTGGTGAACGCGTTGCCGCACGTGCAGGACACCTGGGTGTCGGTGTAGCTGGGGTGGATGTCGCTCTTCACGGGCGTGCCTCTCGGTCGGTGCGGCCGGGTCTGCGCGAGGGTGTCGTGCTGAGGGCGCAGGGAACCGGCTGCGGAAGGGACCAGTGTGCCAGAGCGGCGCACTGAGAGAGCCAACGCCAGGACGCGGTCGCGCCTTCCCGGCCACGGCGAGCTCGCGGCTCAGAGCAGGGGTTGCCAGCCCGCGCGGTGAGCCCGGGCGACGGCGGCCAGCTGACTCCCCACCTCGAGCTTGGTCAGCACCCCGCGGATCTGGGTGCGGACAGTGGCGTCGCTGACCACGAAGTGCCTGGCGATCGACTCCGCATTCCTGCCTCCCATCAGCAGCGACAGCACCTCCGACTCCCGCGAGGTCAGACGCGAGAGCGGGGCGAGCCGCTCGGTGTCGGCGGCGCGCCTGCGACGAGCTGCGGCGAGCATCTCCTGCCGGTCGTGCTCGCGCATCACGACGTCCCCGCGTGCGGCAGCCATGACCGCCTCGACCAGATCGCTGAAGGGACGTGACTTCGACAGGACGGCCTTCGCTCCGAGCTCCAGCACCATGCCGAGGCGCAGCTCGTCCGTGGCCGCTGAGACGACCAGCACCGCTGAGCCGAGTGCCACCAGCGGCGGCAGCAACGCCTCGCCCGGGTCGCGGCCGGCTCCGAGATCGAGGTCGAGCAGGACAACCGACGGCGGCCGGTTGCGGGCCGACTCGAGCACCGCGTCCGAGCAGGGCGGGGCGACCTCGACGGTCATGCCTTCGGCGGCCAGGGCCAGCGAGAGGCTCTGCGCAAGCAGCTCGTGGTCCTCGACGATGAGGACGGTGGTCGGCTCGGCGCGGATCAAAGAAGCGATCATGGCGTCTCATCGTCAACAACGTTGACGATGCGCGTCGCCCGATCGGTGCGAAAGGATGAGCAGATGGAGCCTGAGACCGAAGCCGACGTGGCTCCTGCTGAGCCGGACATCGTGGTGGCCCTGACGCCAAAGCTGCTGAGCGACGCCGTCCGGCGGCTGCTGGAGCTGGATGGCCGGCCCACTGTCGAGGTGGTGGCCGGTGATGCCCGGACGTACGACATCGCCGTCGTGAGCCCTGGACGGGAGCAGCAGGTGCGCGCCCTGTCGATCGTGACGCTCGCGGGTGACGACCCGGAACCCCTGCCCGGGGCGGTGCTCGACGTCGCGCAGCTACGACGCCGGCTCGCCGTTCTTCGTCCGCGTGCGTCCGTCGACCGACCCGGCTGAAGCCAGCGTGAGCACGAACTGTGCGCCGCCACCCGGCCGTGCGTCGACGCCGAGCGTGCCGCCCATCTCGCTGGCCAGCCGGCGCGCGACGTAGAGGCCGAGGCCTTGTCCGGGGGCCGAGGCACCCGCTCGCTCCCCACGCTCAAAGATTGCTTCGCGTCGGTCCAGCGGCACACCCTGACCGCGGTCGGACACGCTCAGCTGCACCTCGTCACCGAGCCGGGTCGCGGACAGGCGCACCGGTGAGCCCGGCGCGTGCCGTCGAGCGTTGACGAGCAGCGCCGACACGACCGTCGCGAGGTCGGCTCGCCGGGCCCGGACGCAGTGCCCGTCCAGGTCGACCTCGAGGTCACCTCCAGACTCCCGCTCGGCGGCAACGACGGCGTCGAGGGCGGGTGCGAGCGGCACGTCCTGCAGTGGCGTCTCGGCGGCCGGGTCGATGAGGTGGGCGAGACGTTGCAGCTCGCCGCTGACCGCATCCTCGAGTCGACGCCGCACCCCCGGGTCGAGCCGGTCTTCATACTTGCGGAGCGTGGCGGTGGCGCCGTGCAGCCCGGCGAGCACGTTGCGCACCTCATGGAGCCGCTCCTGCTCGACCTGCTCCGCCGTCAGTTCGCGCTGCTCGCGGTCCGACACCTCGACGGACAGCCGTAAAACCCGGGAGCTCTGCGAGGCGGCCGCGTCCAGGACGTCCCGGAACGCGCCGTGCACGGCAACCACACCGGCTGCGACAGCCAGAACCGCGCCCACCGGATCGTAGGGCCAGCCGTGCAGCGTACCGAGCGCGCGAAACGCGATGACGCCGGCTGTCAGGGCCAGGACGGTGACGAGCCAGGGAGACCGGCCGTCGAGCCCGGCCCTCTGCTCGGTGACGGCCACCGCGGTCCAGCCGACAGCGAGCAGCATGCCGCCGATCACGACGACCCCGGACGCCGCGTCGGGGAACGGCGCGGTCAGCGCGAGGGCGAGCAGGCACAGCAGCGGTACGGCGAGCGTCACCCGCACAAGGCTTCGCACCGGCTGGGCGCCAGCGTCGATGGCCGGACCTCGTCGCGCCCACAGGAGCAACCACACGGCGCCGGCGGCGGCAACGGTGCTCGTGACCTGCGTCGGCAGGCGTTCGGCGCCGCCGAACGCCGCCCACATCGCGCCGAGCACTTCCCCGACGAGACCGAGCAGCAGGAGGGCGGCTCCGATGAGTCCGGGGCGGGCGAGACCGGTCATCCGCCAACGCGCCAGGCCCAGGACGCCGGCGCCCACCAGCAGGGCGGTCGCCACCAGTCGGAGAACGTCCACGACCAGGCGACGGTCTCCCGCAGCTGTCGTCGCCGCCATGATGAGGCCGATCGCGGCAGTGAGGGTCACGAGCGACGGTAGGAACGGCAGCCGGACGACCCGGGCGGTCGAGGCATCGCGGCGGTCGACGCCCCGATAGACCGTTGCCGCCGTCGCGTCGGTCCGGGTCACGGGCGGAGCCTAACGACCCTCCTCTGCCGCTCACGCCGGCAGTTCATCGAACTTGATGATGCCAGGCAGGGGCCCTCGGCTGGATCGTTCCGGTTGTCGGCGAGCACGCCACTCTCGGCCTCGCCTCCCACCCCCACCCGCTGCGGCGGGAAGCACCCCACGGAGCGCTCATGAACAGCAAGCTCGTCAAGGCCTCGCTCGCCGGCGTCGCAGCCATCGCGGTCGCTGCTGGCGGCACTACCCTCGCCGCCTGGTCAGACTTCAACATCAGCGGGAACAACCAGGCCGGCTCGGGGATCCTGAAGCTCACAGTCGCGCCGAACAGCGGCAGCGACGTCCTGTTCGACAGCGTGACGATGGCGCCCGGCGCGATCAACAGCGAGCGCATGGTCTACGTGTCGAGCAACGACGCCGCTTCGACGCCGAGCGGCCGCCTCTTCCTGAGCCTCAAGGACATCGTCGGCACTGAGAACGGCTGCGATACCGCAGGCGAGGCCCAGGACGACACCAACTGCAACGACCTGGCCAGCGGCGGTGACTTCATCGACGATGCATCACTCCAGGTCACGTCGTACGCCGTCAACAGCCCAGGAGAGTGCACGCAGGGCTATGCCCCCAGCGGCAAGGTTGTTACCGGGACGCACGGCGGCAGCCTTTCTTGGTGGAAGGCCCAGACAGCACCGTGGGAGGTCACCGGCAACGGCGCGCTCATCGGCGGCGTAAACCGTACATACCTAGCTCCCGGGCAGGGGCTCTGTGTCTCCATGAACCTGAGCCTCGGATACGGCGTCGACAACGCGTCGCAGGGTGACACGGCCAGCTTCAAGACCCGCTTCGACCTGGAGCAGGCTGCGTACGGCACTCCGACCACTGCGCTTGCCCCGTAACAAGCCACCTTTTCGGACGGGAGCCCCGACATGACCGCCAAGCTGTCCTCCATCACGGCCAAGGTGATGCTCAGCCTGCTCCTCGCGGTCATCGTCGGGGCCTTTAGCGTGCTCACGGTCGTCCCTCGGGCTGTCCACGGGGTCGCCCTCACGGTCCTCACCGGCAGCATGACGCCAGAGATCCCTGTCGGGTCCGTCGTGATCGTCCGTCCCGTCGACCCCGGGACGTTGCAGGTCGGTGACGTCGTCACCTACCAGAAGTCTCCTGGCAAGGACGACTACATCACGCACCGCATCCAGTCGATCGACAAGACAACGTCCCCGGTGTCGCTGACGACCAAGGGCGACGCCAATCGCGGCGCCGACCTGGCTCCCGTGCCGGTCACCGCGGTCCGCGGCAAGGTCCTGTTCCACGTGCCGTTCCTCGGCACGCTTCGCAACGCCATCAGCATCGGTGGTTCCGGACTGCAACTGATGGTCCTCGGCCTGGTCGGCTACGCCCTGTGGCAGGTGGTCTCTGCAGGCCGCGAGCGGCGGCGGCTCGCCGTCCCGAAGCCTCCGGCAGCCGAGAGCGGCGCGGACGGGTCCGTCGACCCAGCGCAGGTTCAGCTCCAGATGCTGGCCGTCACTCTTCCCGTGTCGTCCTTCCCGGGCCTGGCGCCGCAGGACGTGGCGGACTCGCTCCGCGTCGACCTGCTCGACGAAGGGACCGACGTCTTCACGATCGGGACCGTCCGGGAGCCCCGGCAGATCGCCGAGCTGAGGGACGCGCTGAAGGCGTACGGAACGTTGCAGATCGCCACGTCCGATCCGCTGTCGCTCCACCCCTGCGCGGCGGGCCGTCCGTCAACCCGACTCGTGAGCGAGACCTCCGATGTCTCGGCCTAAGTTCACGACGCGAACTGCGATCACCGCCGTCTGCGTCGGGCTGCTCGTGGCCACTGCTGTCTCGGGGACCAGCACCACCTACGCCTCCTGGTCGGACACCCAGACCATCCCGATGCAGGCAGGTGCCGGCGTCTGGGCGCCCGACTCGCCCGCGAGCTGCAGTCCGCTCAGCTCGTGCAACGGGGTTGTCGAGGGCGGTGGACGCGATGACCTGTCGGACGGGGGCAGTGCGTCCCAGCTGCAGCCGCCGGCCGCAGCGCCGCAGCCCGCTCCGGCCGACCAGGCAGAGGTTGCCGAAGCACCGACGTCGTCTCTCGTTGCCGACCAAGCACCGACCGGCCCGCCAGAGCCTTCACAGACAACGGACCCGCTGTCCCCGTCACCACCAACGGGTGAGGCGACCGGCGCGGTCTCGCCGGCCGTGCCGGTCGTCGAGTCAAGCGGTACGCCGTCACCGACGGCACTGGTCGACGAGCCGTTGTTCCCCTGATGTTTCGACTTCGGGGCGCAATCGTCGTGGCTGTCGCCTGCAGCGCGGGGATGGTGGGATCGCCCGCCGACGCGGCGCAGCCCACCTCCGTCCAGCAGGTCGAGCTCGGCAGCAAGGACGGCGGGGCCGCCCTGCTGCCGATGAACGTCGAGGGGATGTACCCGGGCGGCCCGGCGTCCGTCATGCACCTCGTCCTGCGGCGCAGCGAAAACCTGCTCGGCGGGACCTTTGTGGCGAGCCTGACGGACGTCAGGGACCTCGAGCGCGGCTGCGGTCGCGCGGAGACGCGAGAAGGGGACACGTCCTGTGGAGAGGGGGACGATCAAGGCGAGCTGTCTCAGCAGCTCGTGGGTCTTGCCTCCTGGTCCACCGATCTCATCGGCTGCGACTCCGCCGTCGTCGCCGGCCCGTCCGCGCGCGCGTTCCGCCTCGACGATGCCGCTCTCCCGGCGCCTGCCGAGCTGGCGCGGGAAGACGCCGTCTGCTTGTCGCTGGAACTAACTCTTCCGCGTAGTGCCGACAACCTGGTCCAGAGCGACCTCGTGCAGTTCAGTCTGCGGCTCGCGCTGTCGGGATCCTCGCCGAACGCGGGCGTGCTCGACTCCTCGCTGACGTCCGGCGACCGCGTGCTCGGGGTCAACGGCTCGCCGACAGGCACCGCCGAGGACGTGGCGTCCGGCAGCGCTGCTCGCGCGCTGCCGGACGCTCTGCCCTTCACCGGCATCGCCGGCCAGTTCTTGTTCTGGATCGCGCTGGCGAGTTTGCTCGTCGGCACTCTCCTCGTCGGCACAGCTCGGCGGCCGGGCTCGAGACGAAGCTGACGAACGCCGCCCGGTGGTACTCAGACCTGCTACGCCTTCGTCCCTGCGCTGGCGGTCGTCTTCTGCATCTGCATCAGCAGCTCGACGTTGGTCCGGGTGGACCCCAGCTTTTCGAGCAGCCGCTCCAGGCTCGACCCGCTGTCCTGTGCGTGCAGCACCTTGCGAAGCTGCAGCACGATCTTCAGCTCGTCGGGCGCGAGCAGCAGCTCCTCCTTGCGGGTGCCGGAGGCGTCGACGTCAATCGCTGGGAAGATCCGCTTGTCGGCGAGCCCTCCGTCGAGCTTGAGCTCGGCGTTGCCGGTGCCCTTGAACTCCTCGAAGATCACCGAGTCCATCGCCGAGCCGGTCTCCACGAGCGCGGTGGCGAAGATGGTCAGCGAGCCGCCGTCCTCGATGTTGCGCGCGGCGCCGAGGAACCGCTTCGGCGGGTAGAGCGCGGCGGAGTCGACGCCACCGGTGAGGATGCGACCGCTGGCCGGGGCGCCCAGGTTGTAGGCGCGCCCGAGCCGGGTGATCGAGTCCAGCAGCACGACCACGTCGTGGCCCAGCTCCACGAGCCGCTTCGCCCGCTCGATGGACAGCTCCGCAACCGTGATGTGGTCCATCGGCGGCCGGTCGAAGGTCGAGGCGATGACCTCGCCCTTCACCGAGCGCTGCATGTCGGTGACCTCCTCAGGCCGCTCGTCGACCAGCACGACCATGAGGTGCACCTCAGGGTTGTTGACCGAGATCGCGTTCGCGATCGCCTGCAGCACCACCGTCTTGCCGGCCTTCGGGGGGCTCACGATCAGCGCGCGCTGCCCCTTGCCCACCGGCATCACGAGGTCGATGACCCGGGTCGTGAGCGCCGCGGGGTCAGTCTCCAGCCTGAGCCGGTCCTGCGGGTGGAGCGGCGTCAGCTTGGCGAACTCCGGTCGGTCGCGGGACTCCTCGACCTCGAGGCCGTTGACCGAGTCGAGGCGTACGAGGGCGTTGTAGCGGTCTCGCCGCTCGCCGTCCCGCTGCTGGCGCACCTGGCCGGTCACCGCGTCACCGCGTCGCAGGGCGTAGCGCCGCACCTGGTTCAGCGTGACGTAGACGTCGTTCGGCCCCGCCAGATAGCCGGACGTACGCACGAACGCGTTGCCCTCCCCGATGTCCAGGATGCCGCCGATCGGGACGAGGACGTCGTCCTCGTCGACCACCGGGTCCGGGTCGTTGCCGCCGCGTTCGAAGCCCCGGTTGCGGTTGCGCCCGCGTCCCCGCTCACGGAACCGACCGCGACGCCCGCCGTCTTCCTCGTCCTGGCGGGGCCCGTCGTCCTGGCCCTGACGACCCTGGCCGTCTCGGGTGCCGCTGTCGCGGTTGCCCTCCTGCCGACTGTCACGATCGTTGCCGCCGCGGCTGCCGTCCCGGTCACTGCCTGCGCGGTCACTGCCTGCGCGAGCGGCCTCACGGTCGCCAGCGTTGCGGTCGTTGTTGCCCCGGTCGTTGCCGGTACGGTCGCTCCCGTTGCGGCCGGTCCGCTCCCGGCCGTCCTGCCGCCCGTCGCGACCCTGCGGGGCATCTTCGCCTGAGGCCGCAGCCGCGGCCGCGCGCTCCTGGCGCCGGGCCTCCCGCTCCAGGAAGCGCTCGCGGCCACGGTCCACCCGCTCGTTGCCGGTACGTCCGGTGTCCTCGTCGTCCTCGGACCCGTTCTCGTCGCCGGACCGGTCGACCGCCTCGGCGTCGGGCCGTACGTCGTCCTGCGGCTCGGCCTCAGCCTTCGCCTCGGCAGGACTCGCCGCGCCCGCAGCACTACTGGCGCGACGTCGCGCACGAGCCGGCGCGGCCGGCGTCTCGCTGGTCTCAGGCTGCTCTGACGGCGCCTGGGTCGAGGGGCTCCCGGCGTCCACGCCGCCCTGCGCGGCGGTGCTGCCCGCGCCGCCCTGCGCGGCGGTGATCGCCTCGATGAGCTGGCTCTTGCGCATCCGTCCCGTACCCGTGATGCCGAGCTCGGCGGCGAGCGCCTGCAGCTCGGGGAGCACCTTGGCGGACAGGCCGCCGGACGTGGCACGACGACGCGGACGCGTCGCGGCCGTGACGGTGGCGGCGCTGTCCTGCTGCGCCCCGTCCCGGTTCGGCTCGGCGCTGTCGCGCCCGTCCGGCAGATCGGTGGTGTCGGTCAAGGAGGTTCCTCCTGGTGTGCCGCCCGGACACCTGGGTGTCGGGGCGGGGTGTCGGCTGTCTCGCCGGGCCCTGCGGCGCACGTCGCGCCTGGGGCCATATCGCTTGCTGACGGTGCTCGCGCGACGAACCACGCGTGAACCGGACCTCTGAGTGCGCTGCGCCCGCTCGTTTCCAGCCGGTCCGTCCGGATCGGCGAGAACGACGGTCATGGTCTTGCCGACCGGGGCTGACACGCGACGACTGTCAGGCGTCGGGCACACCCTACCCGGTGGTCGGAACTGATCCCCCAGGCGCGTTCACGGCGCGTCGTGCACGACGGTTGCTCCTGCGCCGTCCACCGGCAGCCGGCGCAGGACCCACCCCGCGGGGAGCAGCCTCGCGACCGCGGCCGCCTGCTCACCGACGGCCAGCACCAGCACGGACGGGCCGGCGCCGCTGACGACGGCCGGCAGCCCGGCGTCACGTAGCGCTCCCATCAACTCTGCGGTGGCCGGCATGGCCGGGGCCCGATAGCCCTGGTGCAGCCGGTCCTCGGTCGCGGTCAGCAGCAGCGACGGGTCATCGGTGAGGGCGAGGGCGAGCAGCGCGCACCGTACGCCGTTCGCGGCGGCGTCCGCGTGGCTGACCTGGGCGGGCAGCAGGCCCCTCACCTGCTTGGTCGAGGAACGCGTCGACGGCACCAGGACGACGGCTGAGACGTCAGGGTGCGGTGCACGGCTGACGGCACGCACCCCGTCCGGACCGGTCCAGGCGAGCGTGAAGCCACCGCGGAGGCAGGGGGCCACGTTGTCCGGGTGACCCTCGAGCTCGGTGGCGAGCGCCAGCACGGCGTCCTCGTCCAGACGCTCATGCCCGTCGGGGACGAGCGCGCGTGCGGCGAGCACGCCGGCGACGATCGCGGCCGACGAGGAGCCGAGACCCCGCGACTGCGGCAGTGCGTTCGTGCACCGGACCGCCAGTCCCGTCGGCTGCCCCCCGAGCCGGTCGAACGTCGCACGCATGCTGCTCACCACGAGGTGCCGCTCGGACCGGGGCAGCGACGTGGCACCCTCGCCGACGACCTCGATCCGGAGACCGGCGGGCTCGACCCGCGCGCGCACCTCGTCGTACCAGGAGAGCGCAAGCCCGGCCCCGTCGAAGACCGGTCCGAGGTTGGCGCTGGTAGCGGGCGCCCTGACGACGACCGTGCGGTCGTCGTACGAGCTCAGGACAGCCCCAGCGCCGCCGCGGCCGCGGTCACGTCATTCGCGACGGTCACGGGTTTCGGCGCGCCGGAGATCGCCCACTCAGGGTCCTTCAGACCGTTGCCGGTGACGGTGCAGACGACCCGCTCGCCGGGCTGGACCAGACCGGCCGCGTGCGCCTGCAGCAGACCCGCGACGCTGGCCGCCGAGGCCGGCTCGACGAACACCGCTTCTTTCTGCGCGAGGAAGCGATAGGCACTGAGGATCTGCCGGTCGGTGACCGCCTGGATGTCACCGCCGGACTCGTCACGGGCCGCGAGCGCCTGGGTCCACGACGCGGGGTTGCCGATCCGGATGGCGGTCGCGATCGTCTGCGGAGCGACCACGCGCACGCCCGAGACGATCGGCGCCGCGCCCGCGGCCTGGAAGCCGAGCATGCGGGGACGCTGCGTCGTGACGCCGTCGGCGGCGTACTCGCAGTAGCCCTTCCAGTAGGCCGTGATGTTGCCCGCGTTGCCGACCGGCAGGCAGTGCACGTCCGGCGCGTCACCGAGCACGTCGCAGATCTCGAACGCCGCGGTCTTCTGACCCTCGATCCGGAACGGGTTCACCGAGTTGACCAGGGTCGTCGGGTAGTCCCTCGAGAGCCCGCGACACAGGTCCAGGCAGTCGTCGAAGTTGCCCTGCACCTGCAGCAGGCGCGCACCGTGCACGAGCGCCTGCGCAAGCTTGCCGAGCGCGATCTTGCCGTCCGGTACGAGCACGGCACAGGTCAGCCCGCCCTTGGCTGCGTACGCGGCGGCGCTGGCGCTGGTGTTGCCGGTGCTGGCGCAGATGACCGCCAGCGAGCCCTCTTCCTTGGCCTTGCTGATCGCCATCGTCATGCCTCGGTCCTTGAAGGACCCGGTCGGGTTCGCGCCCTCGACCTTGAGCCAGACCTGCGCGCCGGTCAGCTCCGACAACCGTTCGGCATGCACCAGCGGCGTCCCGCCCTCGTGCAGCGTCACGATCGGCGTGTCGGCGGTGACCGGCAACCGGTCGCGGTACTCCTCGAGCAACCCGCGCCAGCCGGCGCGAGCGGGGGCGGCAACCGTCATGACGAGACCTCCGATAGTGGCACTGCTGTCACTGCTGACCTTCGACCCGCATGACCGAGATCACCGACCGTACGACGTCCAGCTGTCGCAGGTCGGCCACCGTGGCCTGAAGCGCCGCGTCCGTCGCAGCGTGCGTGACGACCACGAGGGTGGCGTCGCTGCCGCGACCCTCCTGGCGCACCGTGCGCAGGGAGACGTCGTGGTGGCTGAAGGCGGTCGCGACCGCGGCGAGCACGCCGGCCTTGTCGGCCACGTCCAGGCTCACGTGGTAGCGGGTCACCGCCTCGCCCATCGGAGCCACCCGCAGGTCGGCGTACGAGGAGACCTGCGCTCCTCGCGCGCCCGACAGGACACCGCGGGAGACGGCTACGAGGTCCCCGAGCACGGCGCTGGCCGTCGGCGCACCACCCGCCCCGGCACCGTAGAACATGAGCTGGCCTGCGCTGACCGCCTCGACGAAGACCGCGTTGAAGGCCTCGCGCACACTGCCGAGCGGGTGCGTGCGCGGGATCATCGCCGGGTGCACCCGCACGGTCACGGTGCCGCCGTCCCGCTCGCAGATCGCGAGCAGCTTGACGACGCAGCCCATCGCCTTGGCCCCCGCGACGTCCGCCGAAGTCACCTCGGTGATGCCCTCGCGGTGCACGTCCGCCGCCGTGACCCTGGTGTGGAAGGCGAGGCTCGCCAGGATGGCGGCCTTGGCCGCAGCGTCGAACCCCTCGACGTCGGCCGTCGGGTCGGCCTCGGCGTAGCCGAGCGCGGTCGCCTCGTCGAGCGCCTCCGCGAAGCCGGCGCCGGTCTCGTCCATCCGGGTCAGCACGAAGTTGGTGGTGCCGTTGACGATGCCGAGCACCCGTCGGATGTCGTCGCCGACGAGCGACTCGCGCAGCGGGCGCAGCAGCGGGATCGCCCCGGCGACCGCGGCCTCGTAGTAGAGGTCGGCGCCCCCCGCGACCGAGGCCTCGTGGAGCGTCGCGCCGTCCTGCGCCAGCAGCGCCTTGTTGGCGGTGACGACACCCTTGCCGGCTTTCAGCGCAGTGGTGAGCAATGTCCGCGCCGGCTCGATGCCGCCGACCACCTCGACCACGACGTCGACGTCGTCGCGGGCGACCAGGCCTGCCGCGTCGCTCGTGAACAGGGTGTCGTCGACGGGCAGGTCACGTTGCTTGCCCGGACGCCGCACGGCGATGCCGGCCAGCTCGATCGGCCCACCCACCCGCGCGGCGAGGTCGGCGGCGTTGTCGTGCAGCAGACGCACGACCTCGGAGCCGACGGTGCCGCAGCCGAGCAGCGCGACGCGCACGGGCCTGGTCATACGACCCGCACGCTGTCGTGCACGGTGCTCGTGCAGCAGGAACAGGTGGGAGCCGGCGGGGCCGCGTCTCGGGCACGGCGCCCCCCGAGCGCGAGCAGAGCTGCGACGACGACGACGTACGCCAGCCCGACCCAGGGTCCCGCGACGTGGAAGAGGACGCCACCGACCGCGGCCAGCACGGCGACCAGCGCCAGCACGAACAGGGCTTGCAGGCGCATGGTCATCGGGCAGCCTTCCTGAGCGGGTTCACCGGGTGTCCAGCGCGAGCAGGTCGTCCTCGGTCTCACGACGCACCAGCACCCGTGAGGCACCGCCGCGCACGGCCACGACCGGCGGCCGAGGGACGTGGTTGTAGTTGCTGGCCATGGACCGGTGATAGGCCCCGCTCGCCGGCATCGCGACCAGGTCGCCGGGCGCCAGGTCGCACGGGAGGGCGACGTCATGGGCCACTATGTCGCCACTCTCGCAGTGCTTGCCGCACAGGGTCACGGTGGCGGTGTCCGCAGACGGCTGCCGCGAGGCGAGCACGGCGGTGTAGTGCGCGCCGTAGAGGGCCGTGCGGATGTTGTCGCTCATCCCGCCGTCGACGCTCACATAGGTGCGCAGCCCGGCGAGCTGCTTGATCGTGCCGACCTCGTACAGCGTGACGGTGGTGGGACCGGAGATCGCCCGGCCCGGCTCGACGGCCAGCCGTGGCTCCGCGATGCCCGCGGCAGCACACTCCTTGCCGACGATCTCGCGCATCCCTGCTGCATAGTCGGCGACGTCCATCGGGTCGTCCGCGCTCGTGTACGCGATCCCCTGCCCGCCACCGAGGTCCAGCTCGGCCAGCTCCAGACCTCTCGTGCGCTTGAGGTCGGCGAGCAGCCCCACCATGCGGTGCGCGGCGAGCGAGAACCCGCGGGTGTCGAAGATGTGCGAACCGATGTGGCAGTGCAGCCCCACCAGCTCCAGCGACGGCGCGGCCAGCACCGCATCGACCGCCTGCGCGGCAGCGCCCGACGAGAGCGAGAACCCGAACTTCTGGTCCTCCTGGCCGGTCATCACGTATTCGTGGGTGTGCGCCTCCACCCCCGGGGTCACCCGGACGAGGACCCGCTGGCGCACCCCGGCGTCGGCGGCCACCTTCGCCAGCCGCTCGATCTCCACGAAGCTGTCGAGCACGACCCTGCCGACGCCTGCGGTGACAGCACGCTCCAGCTCGCGGACCGACTTGTTGTTGCCGTGGAAGAGCAGGCGCTCCGTCGGGAAGCCGGCGGCGAGCGCGACCGCCAGCTCCCCGCCGGTGCAGACGTCCAGCGACAGGCCGGCGGCGGCAACCCACCGCGCGACCTCGGTGCACAGGAAGGCCTTGCCGGCGTAGTAGACGTCGGCACCGGCGAACGCGTCGCGCCAGGTGAGCAGCCTGGCCTGGAAGTCGTCCTCGTCCAGCACGTACGCCGGGGTCCCGTGCTCCTGCGCGAGGCGCACGACGTCGACGCCGCCGAGGGTCAGCACGCCGTCCTCACGTGTCGCGGTCCGCGGCCACACCACCGGGTCGAGGTCGTTGCTCACCGCCACCGTCACATCCTCTGCGGGGCGCTGACCCCGAGCAGTCCCAGGCCGTTCTCGAGCACGGTCCGGGTCGCCTGCCACAGCAGCAGCCGCGGGCCGGTCGTCGCGGCCACCGGCTCGTCACCCTTCGGCAGCACCGGGCAGTCGTCCCAGAACCGCTGAGCCGCCTTCGCGACCGACTCCTCCAGGAACCGGGCGACCCGGTGCGGCTCACGCAGCTCCGCCGCGGTCGCGACCACCGACGGGTAGTCGGCGAGCGCGAGCATCAGGTCGTTCTCGCGCGGGTGCGCCAACAGCGTCAGGTCTCCCCCGCCGACGATCCCGAGCTGGCCCGCGTTGCGTAGCACCGAAGCGGCGCGGGTCGCTGCGTACTGCACGTAGAACAGGGGGTTCTCGCTGGTCTGCCGAGTGATCTCCGCGATGTCCAGCGTCAACGGGCTGTCCACCGGGTAGCGGCAGAGCGCGTAGCGGACCGCGTCGACGCCGGCGAGCTCGACGAACTCCTCCAGCGTCACGAGGTCGCCCGCACGCTTGCTCAGCTTCACCTCGACGCCGTCGCGCAGGATCTTCACGAGCTGACCGATCGGCACCTCGATCGCGCTCGGCGGGTCGCCCGCGCAGGCGGCGATGGCCTTCAACCGCCCGACGTAGCCGTGGTGGTCGGCGCCGAGAAGATAGATGCACACGTCGAAGCCACGGGCCCGCTTGTCGACGTAGTAGGCGGTGTCGGAGGCGAAGTAGGTCAGGGACCCGTCGCTCTTGCGCAGCACCCGGTCCTTGTCGTCACCGAAGTCCGTGGTGCGCAGCCAGAGGGCACCGTCCGACTCGTACAGGTGCCCCTGCTCGGACAGGCGCGCGAACGCCCGCTCGACCCCACCCGAGGCGTGCAGCGCGCGCTCGGAGCTCCAGACGTCGAAGTGCGTGCGCAGGTGGTCCAGCACCCGCTGCTGGTCGGCCAGCTGAAGCGCGTAGCCCGCCTCGCGAAAGGCCACGGTGCGCTCCGGCTCGGGCAGCTCGAGAATCCCTGGGTGCTCTGCGACGACCTGTTTTGCCAGCGGCTCGACGTAGTCCCCGCGGTAGCCGCCCTCGGGCACCTCGCCCCCGGTCGCCCGGGCGAGCAGCGACGCCCCGAAGGCGTCCATCTGCACGCCGAGGTCGTTGATGTAGAACTCCCGCGTGACGCCTGCCCCGGCTGCCTCCAGCACCCGGGCGATCGCGTCGCCGACCGCGGCCCACCGGGCGTGGCCGAGGTGCAGCGGACCGGTCGGGTTGGCCGAGATGAACTCCACGTCGATGCTCGTGCCGACCAGTGTCGTGCCGGTGCCGTACGCGGCGCCGCGCTCCAGCACGGCGGTCACCGTCGCCGTCAACGCGTCCGCGCCGAGGCGGATGTTGAGGAAGCCCGGTCCGGCGATGTCCACGGCGTCAATCCCGTCGGTCGCGCGCAGCCGCTCGGCGATGACCCCGGCCACCTCCCGGGGGGCACGCCCGGCGGCCTTGGCGAGCGTCAGTGCGACATTGGTCGCGTAGTCCCCGTGCTCGCGGTTGCGGGGGCGTTCGACCGAGACCGCATCCGGCACGGTGACGGACAGCTCGCCCGCTTCCACCGAGGCCTGCACCACTGCCCGGACAGCGGTCGACAACTCTTCCGGGGTCACACAGGTCAGGCTATCGCCCCTGAGCCACCCCGGTAGCCGGCCTGCGATCTCACCTGAGACCGCTGCTCGGGCTCGCTACCCGACTGGTAACGTCGGCGCCTGCCCAGAGCCCCCGTAGCTCAGGGGATAGAGCGGCGCCCTCCGGAGGCGTAGGCGCAGGTTCGAATCCTGCCGGGGGCACCCCCAAAAGTCCTGCTCAGAGGGGCGGGACGGTGTGACGGCCTCGCTCCGCACAGGGCCACTTCCAACACTCTTCCAACACGTCGCGGCGCACAGCCCGTGCAGGGGCCGGGCAGAACGTCGGGCTGGGGCTCGCGCAAGTACCGCATCCCTTCGAGCAGACCGGTGCCGGCATCCTCGACGCGGGCTGCTGGTGCACGGGGGGCTGACCTTCTCCGACGTCAGCCGGTGGGTCCGTCGACGTCCTCCAGCCAGGCCATGAAGCGCGCCCGCGGGATAAGGATGCGGCGGCCGAAGCGCTTGTGCGGCAGGTTGCCCTGCCCGATCTGCTGCAGGACCAGCCACGGGGAGACGCCCAGCAGGGCCGCGGCCTCCGCGACGTCGAGGGTCGGGCGCTCGGTGTCGCCGGCAACGCTGTTCGGGGCGGTCTCGTTCGTGGTGCTCATGGCTGCTCCTGAGGGTCTGCGAGGTCTGGCCAGTTGCCGCCCGGTCGGCGACGGCTGGCAGAGGGCCAGGCGTCCGCGTGCGGCCGGCAATGGGCAGCCAAGGCGAACGAGGTCGCGGCAGGCGCGCCTCGGTACGGGTGGCCCTCGCAGGCAGGCGCACCTCGTGAGCCGTCGAGACATGCGCGGCGAGTGGGGGTGACGTCGAAGGCCACGCGCGGGGGGTGACGCGCCCGGGGGTGACGCAGGGGTGACGCGCCCGGGGGTGACGCAGGGGTGACGCGTTCGGGCATCTCCTCGCTGACCTGTGCGCTCCCTTGAGGCAGGGCCGCAGTGGTCAGCGCCCGGCCCGGGCTGCCCTGCGGTCCAGCGCGCACGACACCGCGGTGAGCCCTAGTTACACCACTCGGGGGGACTCAAGCCAAATCAGCTTGGCGCTCTCCCGCAAGGCCCGCGCCCAGGCGGAACCCTTCGGCGCGGTCAGCACCTCGACCCGGTCGAACCCGCCGCGACTGCCAGGCTCCCGTTCCAGCAGCGCTCCGAGCCCACCTCGGGTTACGTCCGACCCGCACCACCGTGACCTGGCCGGCGCGCCGCCCTCACGCCAGCGGCTGCCCGACACGCCATTGCGATGCGGGACGATGCGTCGAGCTGGCCGCCGCCCCTCTAGGGGGCGAGGGGCTTCGGCCGCTCCACTTTTCGTGACAACGAATCCTGCGGCCGCCGCAGATGCAAGAGGTGTGTCGGTCGCGTTCTCGCTCTGACGATCATGCTGCTCGGCCGGGAGGTGGCGTCCTCTGTCAACGCCGCTTGAAAGTTGACCCCCTGGCGCCGTCCGAAAACTGACCCCCCGGGGTCGGTGTTAGCGGTTGGTGGTGCTGGTGGGTCGGTGTGCTCGGGTGCGGTAGGAGTCGCCGTCGAGGGCGATGACGGTGGCG
>JBBSTR010000016.1:0-38202 GCA_038235705.1 Mycobacteriales bacterium | reverse complement strand
TGCGCCCTCGGCATGCTCAGCAGCGAGCTCACGCTCATCGCCCCGGCGGACTCCCCCGCGATCGTCACGCGGTCCGGGTCACCGCCGAAGGCCGCGATGTTGTCGCGCACCCACGTCAGCGCGGCGACCTGGTCGAGCAGCCCCCGGTTGGCCGGGCCCTCGTCGCCGAAGTGCAGGAACCCGTCGACCCCGAGCCGGTAGTTCAGGGTCACCAGCACCACGCCGTCGCGGGCGAAGGCGGTCCCGTCGTACTGCGGGACGGCGCCGGAGCCGTTGACGAACGCCCCGCCATGGATCCACACCAGGACCGGCAGTCCCGCGGCGGAAGGGTCCGGCGTCCAGACGTTGAGGTTCAGCAGGTCCTCACCCGGGACCGACGGCTCGGGCAGCAGGAGATCGATCGGTGCGGGGTAGGGCGGCTTGAGCGCGGTCGGACCGAACGAGGTGCAGTCCCGTACGCCCTCCCACGCCGCGGGCGCAGCCGGGGCCGCGAAGCGGAGCTCCCCGAAGGGCGGGGCGGCGTACGGGATGCCGAGAAAGGCGACAGTCCCGTCGACAGGCTTGCCGCGGACAACGCCGGAGGTGGTCTTGGTCTCGATCTGCATGTCCCGCAGGGTCGCACGCCCGGCCGGTGAGGTGCGCGACGGCCCGCCCGCCGCGCTAGGTTGACTCGTGCTCCTCACCTCGCTGGACCTCACCGCCGAGCAGTTTGCCGCCGGCACGGGCTGGGCCATCAAGCCGGAGGGGGCGTGCAAGGCCGAGGTCTGCGTGCCACTGCCGCGCGCCCCCGGCTTTGACCTCGTCGCCACCGCCGAGCGGCTGCGCATGGCCCTGGTGCAGGACGAGCAGACCGGCGTCTGGGCCCTTGGTCCGGCGTCGCTGGGCGACCGGGCGCTGGTGAGCGCGATCGCGCCGGAGCTGGTGCTCGACGATCTCGACGGCCGCCCGTTCGCGCTGAGCTCGCTGCGTGGGCAGAAGGTCGTGCTGGTCTCCTGGGCCCCCTATTGAGGCTGCGCCTTTGACCTGCCCGGGTGGCAGGCGTTGCGCGCCGAGCTGCACCCCCAGGGGCTGGAGGTCGTCACGGTCTCGCTCGAGCTGAGCGGGCCGGAGGTCTCCCGGCCCTACGTCGAGGCGGCGCGTGCTGAGCACCCGTCGCTGGTGGACCCGACGCACCAGGTCGGCGCCCTGCTCGGCGTCGTCAACGTCCCGAACGTCGTGTGGATCGACGAGCACGGCATCATCGTGCGGCCGCCGGAGCCGGGTTGGCCTGGCCCGAGGAGGCCCTGCCGACCGAGATCGGCTCGGCCATCGCCGGCCTCGGCCGCGCGAACAGCGCGCCGGCCACGCCGGAAGACGCTCTGAGCCCGGGTGCGATCCTGACGTCGGGCCAGGACCGCGCGGCGTACGTCGAGGCGCTGCGCGACTGGGTGCGGCGGGGAGCCGTCAGCCCGTACGCGCTGGCGCCCGACGAGGTCGTCGCCCGCTCGCAGCCGCGCCCGGTGAGCACGTCGCAGGCCGCCGCCCACTTCGAGCTGGCCCATCACCTGTGGGCGACCGGGCACCGCGAGCCGGCGCTGACGCACTTCCGGGAGAGCCACCGCCTGCAGCCCGACAACTGGACCTATCGGCGGCAGGCGTGGTCGCTGGTGGGCAACGAGCGGGAGGGTGGGACGTACGGACGCTTCTCGCAGGGCCCCGCGAAGGGGCAGGAGGACGACTGGCCGTTCGACTCCGACTTCTCCTCCGACCTGTCGCTGCTCGGGGAGGGCGAGTACTACCCGAGGACGCTGTAGTGCTCAACGCAGGTCGTGGAAGAAGGCGCGGACGTAGCCGCTAGGGGTCGGGCGATTCTGAAAGGACGCTGGCGGCCGCATGCGTGGGTGCCCTGCCGACCGCGCTTGCAAGCCGGTCCGATGACCACCGGTCGTCACGGTTCCCGGTGGGTCACGCGCCGAGGGTGGCTGCGACGACCTGTGGGTGGAAAATGGGGTGAGTGACGGGGCTCGAACCCGCGACAACCGGGATCACAACCCGGTGCTCTACCAGCTGAGCTACACCCACCATGGTGCGGCGACGATGCTAGCGGAGGCTTCCGCTGACGTCTGCGGAGATCGCTTTGGCCTCGTCCGTCGTCGGCCCGGGCTGGGGGACAAAGACGGCTGCCCGGTAGTAGCGCAGCTCGGCTACCGACTCGAGGATGTCGGCGAGCGCGCGGTGGCCGCCGCCCTTGGCCGGTGCCTGGTAGTAGGCCTTGGGATACCAGCGCTTGGTCAGCTCCTTGATCGAGCTGACGTCGACCATCCGGTAGTGCAGCCACCCGTCCAGCTCGGGCATGTCGCGCGCCAGGAAGCCGCGGTCGACCGCGATCGAGTTTCCGCAGAGCGGCGCTTTTCGCGCCTCGGGCACGTGCTTCTTGACGTACGCGAGGACCTGCTGCTCGGCCTCGCTACGCGACAGGGTGGCGGCCAGCACCTCGTCGGTGAGCCCGGAGGAGGCGTGCATGTCGTGCACCACCGGCAGCATCGCGGCCATGGCGTCGGCCGGCGCGTTGATCACCAGGTCGATGCCCTCGTCCAGCACGTTGAGCTCACCGTCGGTGACCACCGCCGCCACCTCGATGAGCAGGTCGTGCCCCAGCTCGAGGCCGGTCATCTCGCAGTCGATCCACACCAGTCGGTCCGCCATGGCGCAGAACCTTAGGGTGCTTACATGGACGATCATCTGCAGGGGCTCAAGGACGCGTACGGCTTCGACGGGCCGGTGCTCGAGCTGGGCGCCGTCGTCCTGGACGGGACGGCCCACGCGGACGCCCCCGTACGGGTGCCGCTCGCGATGCTCAACCGGCACGGGCTGATCGCCGGCGCGACCGGCACGGGCAAGACCAAGACGCTTCAGCTGATGGCCGAGCAGATGTCGACGGCCGGCATCCCGGTCTTTCTTGCCGACATCAAGGGCGACCTCACCGGCCTCGGCGCGCCAGGTTCCCCGGGTGACCGGATCACGGCTCGGGCGACCGAGACCGGCACCGACTGGCAGCCGACGGCCTTCCCGGTCGAGCTGCTCAGCCTCGGCGGGCTCGGCGACGGCGTCCCGGTGCGGGCGACGATCACGTCGTTCGGGCCGGTCCTGCTGTCCAAGGTGCTCGGGCTCAACAAGACCCAGGAGAGCAGCCTGTCGCTGGTCTTTCACTGGGCCGACAGCCAGGGACTGCTGCTGCTGGACCTGAAAGACCTGCGGTCGGTCATCACGCACCTGGTCAGCGACGAGGGCAAGGCCGACCTCGAGGGGATCGGTGGGCTCGCCAAGGCGACCGCGGGGGTGATCCTGCGCGAGCTGGTCGGGCTCGAGAGCTCCGGCGGCGACGTGTTCTTCGGTGAGCCCGAGCTCGACACCCGCGACCTCATGAGGAACGCCCCGGACGGCCGAGGCGTGCTGTCGATCATGAACCTCACGCAGCTGCAGGATCGGCCCCAGCTGTTCTCCACCTTCCTCATGTGGCTGCTCGCCGACCTGTTCGCGGACCTTCCCGAGGTCGGGGACCCCGACCAGCCCGGGCTGGTCTTCTTCTTCGACGAGGCACACCTGCTGTTCGACGACGCGAGCGAGGCGTTCCTGTCCGCCATCGCGCGTACGGTCCGGCTGATCCGCTCCAAGGGGGTCGGCGTGTTCTTCGTGACCCAGACCCCGAAGGACGTGCCGGGCGACGTGCTGGCCCAGCTGGGCAACCGCGTGCAGCACGCGCTGCGCGCCTTCACTCCCGAGGACGCCAAGGCGCTCAAGGCGACGGTGAGCACCTTCCCGACCTCGGAGGCGTACGACCTGAAGGAGCTGCTCGCGGCGCTGGGGATCGGCGAAGCCGTCGTGACCGTCCTGACCGACCGGGGCACCCCGACGCCGGTTGCCTGGACCCGGCTGCGCCCGCCGGCCTCGCTGATGGCGCCGATGCCCGAGGCCGATCAGTCAGCGCTGATCGCGGCCTCGCCCCTGCGACCGACGTACGGCGAGGTCGTCGACCGGGAGAGTGCCTACGAGCGGCTGAGCGCTAAGGTCGCGCCCCCCGCGGAGGCGAGTGATCAGGAGCCGGCGGGCCGGGTACCCGAGCCCCGGCGGCGCGCCGAGAAGCAGGAGGAGAGCACCGTCGAGAAGGTGCTCGAGTCGAGCGTGTTCAAGCAGTTCGCCCGCTCGGCCACCCGCGAGATCACCCGGTCGCTCTTCGGGACGGCGCGGCGCCGACGGTGACCCGCGCAGTCGGAACGTGCCGGAAACACATGGGCCTCCGTTTGGAAACCCGCGCTTCCTAGCGTCCGGGGGACCGCACGGACACCCCGGAGGAACGCATGGCCGCCACCGCAGCCCACCCCGCCCCGACCCACCTGCGGTCACCGGGGCCTGACGACTTCCTCGGCCGGGCCGCCGACGCGGGGGTCCAGGTCGCCTCACCGGTCGCCACCGGGGGGCTGGTGGTGGACCTGGTCGGTTACGCCGTGACCCTGGACGACAGCGCGCTGGAGCTGTCGCCGCGTCAGGTCGAGCTGCTCGCGCTGTTCCTGTCCGACCCGCGCAAGGTGTGGAGCCGCGACCAGCTGCACTGGGTGTGCTGGGGCGACACCAACCCCTCGCGTCGGGTCGACGTGCAGCTGTGCCGGTTGCGGGCCAAGACCGGGCTCGACCTGTTCCGCAACGTGCGGGACCGCGGGTGGGCGCTGCGACCGGTCGCCTGAGGCGCAGCCGCTGCGGGTGTCGCGGCCCGACGAGGCCGTCAGGACTCAGGTTGTGCCACGTGCGGATTCTGGGCGCGCCCGGAAGGGTTCGAACCTTCGACCTGCCGCTTAGAAGGCGGCTGCTCTGTCCAGCTGAGCTACGGGCGCAGGCTGCCCATGCTGCCAGGGCCCGTCGGATGAGACGAGACAGACACGGCAGAGGTGCGGATCACGTGTCACCATGGTCTGTCATCAATTGATGACAGACGCGAGAGGATCCTGGTGCACACGACCCCACGGCGAGGCTTCGTGCCCACGCTGGTCTTCCTCGCTCTGGTCGTGTCCCTGGTCAGCAGCCTGGGTGCCCCCCTCATCCCGACCATCGCGCAGGACTACGGCGTCTCGTTGACCAGTGCGCAGTGGTCCTTGACGCTGGCCCTGCTGGTCGGCGCGATCGGCACCCCTGTGCTCGGAAGGCTCGGCGACGGTCGGCACCGGCGCAGGGCAGTGCTCATCGCGGTGGCCGGGGTCCTGGTGGGCAGCCTGCTCGCGACCCTGCCGCTCGGCTTCGCCGCGCTGCTCGCCGGTCGGGCGATGCAGGGGTTCGGGCTGGGCCTCGTCCCGATGGCCATGTCGTTGGCGCGCGACCACGTGCCCGGCGAGCGGGGACGGCGCACCGTCGCGCTGCTGTCGGTCAGCGCGGTCGCGGGTGTCGGTCTCGGCTACCCGGTGACCGGCGTCGTCGCCGAGGTCGGTGGCCTGCACGGCGCCTTCGCCTTCGGCGCGGTGCTGTCCGGGCTCGCGCTCGCCGCGGCGTGGTGGGTCCTGCCGCACGAGCCGGACCGGGTCACGCACCCCCTGGACCTGCGCGGGGCCGGCCTGCTCGGCCTCGGCTTCTCCGGCCTGCTGCTGGCGCTGGCCGAGGGGGAGCGGTGGGGCTGGGGCTCGCCGCGCACCCTCGTCCTGGCGCTCGTCTCGGTCGTGCTGCTCGCCGGCTTCGTCGTGCTCGCCAACCGGGTCGCGCACCCGCTCGTGGACCTGCACCTGCTGCGCCACAAGGGCGTCCTGCTCGCCGACGTCACCGGGCTGCTGTCCGGCGTCGTGATGTACCTGCTGCTGTCCATGGTGATCCGGCTCGTCCAGACGCCGACCTCAACGGGCTACGGGATCGGCGCCTCGGTCGTCGTCGGCGGGTTCGTGCTGCTGCCCATGTCGGTGCTGTCGTTCTCGGCCGGTCGGCTCGTTCCGCTGTTCACCCGCCGGCTGCGCGCCGAGTGGTTGCTGCCGATCGGCACCGTGACCTTCGCGGTCGGAGCGGTGGTCTTCGCGGTGGGCCGCGGCAGCCTGTGGCAGCTGTTCGTGGTGATGGGGGTCGTCGGGCTCGGCGTCGGTCTGACCGTGTCGGTGATGCCGGCCCTCATCCTTGGGTCGGTGCCACCGGAGGAGACCGGCAGCGCGACCGGCTTCAACCAGGTGCTGCGCACGGCCGGTTTCTCGGCCGGGTCGGCGCTCTCGGCCACGGTGCTCGAGGCGGCAACCCCGCTCGGGGCCCGGTTCCCGGACGACTCCGGCTATCAGACCGGGGCGTACGTCGCGCTCGCGCTCTGTGTCGTCATCCTGCTCGTGGTGATACCGCTGGTGCTCCGCACCCGTCCGGCCGACCGTGCGGTCGCGGTGCCCGACGTGTCGTTCGAACCTGTTGCGGACGCCCTGGCCGGAGCCAGCACCGCCCGCTGACAGGATGGGGCCGTGGCCACCAGTCGGGACCGTCTGCTCGACGCGGCCGCACGCCTGTTCCACGAGAAGGGCTACGACGGCACGACCACCCGGGAGATCGGCGCCGAGGCAGGCGTCGACGCGGCGCTCATCGCCCGTCACTTCGGCAACAAGGCGGGTCTGTACGTGGCCGCCGTGCGCGCCGAGACGGGCGAACAGGCGCCGCCGGACCTGCTCGCCGACGGTCGCGTCGGTGCGCTCCTCGCCCGAGCCGACGCGCAGGGCCCCGGTCCGGTCTACCGGGTCACGGTCGCCGGCGAGGAGGACCCGTCGGTTCTGGCGGTGCTGCGTGAACAGCTGACCGACCGCCTCCTGGACCCGCTGCGGTCACGGCTGACGGGGCCGGACGCCGAGCTGCGGGCACAGGTGCTCGTCGCTGCCTTCGCGGGCATCGTCACCGCCCGTGCGGCGGGGACGTTGTCAGCGCTGGCCCAGGCGCCGGCGGAGCAGGTCGAGAGGCTGACCGACCGGCTTCTGCGTACGCTCGACGATGCGTGAGCAACGCCCCCAGGGGTAGGTCCGCGACGGGTCCGGCGAAAGGGTTTTCATGGGGTTCCGCGAGACGTTCCTGGGCTGGCCGGTTCTCAAGCAGCTGACCGGCGAGGACCACACCGCCCGAGGCTCGGCTGCCGCCGCCGCCAGTCACCCGAGAGCGCGTACCGCCACGGCGGACAAGGTCGTGCAGAGCGTCTGCCCGTTCTGCGCGGTGGGGTGCGGGCAGAAGGTCTACGTCAAGGACGAGAAGGTCGTCCACATCGAGGGCGACCCGGACTCACCGATCAGCCGCGGCAAGCTGTGCCCCAAGGGCAGCGCCAGCGAACAGCTCGTCAACAGCCCGACCCGCCTGACGACGGTCCGCTACCGGCGTCCCGGGGGCACCGCGTGGGAGGACCTCGAGCTCGACACGGCCATGCACATGCTGGCCGACCGCGTCGTCGACACGCGGGAGCGCACCTGGCAGGACGTCGACGACCAGGGGCGCGCACTGCACCGCACGCTCGGTTTTGCGCACCTGGGTGGCGCGACGCTCGACAACGAGGAGAACTACCTGCTCAAAAAGCTCTACACGGCCGCGGGCGCCGTGCAGGTCGAGAACCAGGCCCGGATATGACACAGCGCCACGGTCCCCAGTCTGGGGGCCTCGCTCGGACGCGGCGGAGCCACGTCCTTTCAGCAGGACCTGGCCCACAGCGACTGCATCGTCATCGAGGGCTCGAACATGGCCGAGTGCCACCCGGTCGGTTTCCAGTGGGTGATGGAAGCCAAGGCGCGCGGTGCACGGATCATCCACGTCGACCCCCGGTTCACGCGGACGTCGGCGGTCGCTGACCAGCACGTACCGCTTCGCGCCGGCAGCGACATCGCCTTCCTCGGCGGCATCATCAGCTACGTCCTGGAGCGTGGCCTCGACTTCCGCGAGTATGTCGTCGCCTACACCAACGCCGCCACGCTGGTCAGCGAGGACTTCGTCGACACCGAGGACCTCGGCGGGCTGTTCTCCGGCTACGACCCGGAGACCGGGACGTACGACACCAGCTCGTGGGCCTACGCGGGACGCAAGCCGGCCAGCGCCGCCGGCAAGCGGGAGGTCGTGCAGCCGTCGGACCTCGACGAGGGTGTGGAGCGCGACGAGACGCTGCAGCACCCGCGCTGCGTCTACCAGGTGCTCAAGCGCCACTACGCCCGCTACACCCCCGAGATGGTCGCCGAGATCACCGGCGTCCCCGAAGCCGAGCTGCTGGCGGTCTGCGAGGCGGTGACGGCCAACAGCGGCCGCGACCGTACGACGGCGTTCGTCTACTCGGTCGGCTGGACGCACCACAGCGTGGGGGTGCAGTACATCCGCTCCGCCGCGGTCCTGCAGCTGCTGCTGGGCAACATCGGCCGGCCCGGCGGTGGGATCCTCGCGCTGCGGGGTCACGCGAGCATCCAGGGGAGCACCGACATCCCGACCTTGTTCAACATCCTCCCGGGATACGTGCCGATGCCCAAGGTGGGCGTGCACGACACCTTGACGGACTACCTGGCGAGCATCAGCAGCCCGGACCAGAAGGGCTTCTGGGCCAACGCCGACGCCTATACCGTGAGTCTGCTCAAAGCCTGGTGGGGTGAGGCAGCCACCGTGGACAACGACTTCCGCTTCGACCACCTGCCGCGCCTGACCGGTGACCACGGCACGTATCAGACCGTGTTCGACATGAACGACGGGAAGCTCGAGGGCTACTTCGTCATCGGCCAGAACCCGGCGCTCGGTTCGGCCCACGGCAAGCTGCAGCGGCTCGGGCTGGCCAAGCTCAAGTGGCTCGTGGTCCGCGACCTGCAGGAGATCGAGACCGCGACGTTCTGGAAGGACTCCCCGGAGATCGAGACCGGCGAGCTGGTCACCGAGGACATCGAGACCGAGGTGTTCCTGTTCCCGGCGGCCAACCACACCGAGAAGGACGGCAGCTTCACGCAGACCCAGCGGATGCTGCAGTGGCGCAACAAGGCGGTGGACCCGCCGGGTGACGCCCGCAGCGAGCTGTGGTTCATCTACCACCTGGGCCGCCTGATCCGCGAGCGGCTGGCCGGGTCGCAGGACCCCAAAGACCTACCGCTGACCGAGCTGACCTGGGACTACCCCACCTCGGGCAGGCACGACGACCCGAGTGCGGACGCCGTGCTGCGCGAGATCAACGGCTACGACTCCGACGGCCTCGTCAGCGGCTACACCGCGCTGAAGGCGGACGGCACGACGCGCTGCGGCTGCTGGATCTACAGCGGGGTCTACGCAGACGGCGTCAACCAGTGCAACCGACGCAAGCCCGGCCAGGAGCAGGACTGGGTCGCCGCGGAGTGGGGCTGGGCCTGGCCGGCCAACCGCCGCACGCTCTACAACCGGGCGAGCGCCGACCCGGAGGGCAAGCCCTGGAGCGAGCGCAAGGCGTACGTGTGGTGGGACGAGACCCTGAACGACGGCGCCGGGCGCTGGACCGGGCACGACGTGCCGGACTTCGAGGTGGACAAGCGTCCGGACTACCGGCCGGGGCCGGACGACCACGGCGTCGCGGGCCTGGCCGGTGACGACCCGTTCATCATGCAGGCCGACGGCAAAGGCTGGCTCTTCGCGCCGTCCGGGCTGCTGGACGGGCCGATGCCGGCCCACTACGAGCCGCACGAGTCGCCGGTGCGCAACGGGCTCTACGAGCAGCAGGCCAACCCGACCCGGCAGGTGTTCAAGCGGGAGGACAACCTGTCCAACCCGTCCGCGGGGGAGCCGGGCGTGGAGGTGTTCCCGTACGTCTTCACGACGTTCCGGATCACCGAGCACCACACCACCGGTGCGATGAGCCGGTGGCTGCCCTACCTCGCCGAGCTGTCCCCGGAGATGTATTGCGAGGTCTCCCCGGAGCTGGCGGTCGAGCGTGGGCTCGAGCACCTCGGCTGGGCGACGATCACGACCGCCCGCAGCGCGATCGAGGCGCGGGTGCTCGTCACCGAGCGGGCGCTGCCGCTCAAGGTCGACGGACGGGTCGTGCACCAGATCGGTCTGCCCTACCACTGGGGCGTCGGCGGAGGCGGGGCGCTCGTCCAGGGGGACCAGCCCAACGACCTGTTCGGGGTCACTCTGGACCGCAACGTGCACATCCAGGAGTCCAAGGTGTCCTCGTGCGACGTCCGGCCGGGACGTCGCCCGACCGGCCCGGCGTTGCTCGAGCACGTCCGGGGTTACCGCGACCGTGCGCAGATCACCACCGAGACCGGCAACCAGCAGAGCAGGAGCGGTTCGTGACGCGGATGGGGTTCTTCACCGACACGTCGGTGTGCATCGGCTGCAAGGCCTGCGAGGTCGCGTGCAAGGAGTGGAACGCGATCCCCGACGACGGGTTCAACCTGCTGGGCACGTCGCTCGACAACACCGGCGAGCTGGGAGCGTCGACCTGGCGGCACGTGGCCTTCATCGAGCAGCCCTCGCGGACCGTCGTCGACCTGGGGATGCCTGCGCTCGCCACGCTGCCCGCCTCGGCCGACACCGCAGAGGTGCACGGTGAGCACACCGGGGAGCGTGCCGACTTCAGGTGGCTGATGGAGTCCGACGTCTGCAAGCACTGCACGCACGCCGCGTGCCTGGACGTCTGCCCGACCGGCTCGCTGTTCCGCACCGAGTTCGGCACCGTCGTGGTGCAGGACGACATCTGCAACGGCTGCGGATACTGCATCCCGGCCTGCCCGTTCGGGGTGATCGACCGCCGCGAGGGTGAGCCGGCCACGGTGAAGAACGCCGGCATCGCGCAGAAGTGCACGCTCTGCTACGACCGCCTCGGCGAGGGTTTGGAGCCGGCGTGCGCCACGGCCTGCCCGACGTCCTCCATCCAGTACGGCGACGTCGACGAGCTGCGTGACCGTGCGCAGAAGCGGGTGGACGCGCTGCACGCCGACGGCGTGCACGACGCGCGGCTCTACGGGGAGAGCACCCACGACGGGATCGGTGGGCTGGGCGCGTTCTTCCTGCTGCTGGACGAGCCGGAGGTCTACGGGATGCCGCCCGACCCGGTCGCCTGCACCTCGCTCGCCCCGCAGATGTGGAAGACGGCGGGGATCGCCGCACTCGGCCTGCTCGCCGGCGCCGTCGCCGCCTTCGCCGGGGACCGGTCATGACCACCCCTGGGCATCAGGAGCTGCGGGTCGCGGAGGCGCCGCGCAAGCGGGGCGGAGGTCGGCGCAAGGGCAAGAGCGGGAACCGGCCCGACGAGCACCAGATGGTGCCGGACGCGACGTTCACCTCCTACTACGGACGACCGGTGGTCAAGGCATCCCCGTGGAAGGCCGACATCCCCGCCTACCTGTTCATGGGCGGGGTCGCCGGCGGCTCGTCGCTGCTGGCCGCCGGGGCCGATCTCACCGACCGGCCGGGGCTGCGCCGGGTGGCGCGGGTCGGGGCGCTCGTGATGCTGCTCGGGAGCCTCGTCGCTCTGATCCACGACCTCGGTCGCCCGTCGCGCTTCATGCACATGCTGCGGGTGCTCAAGCCGACCTCCCCGATGTCGGTGGGCACGTGGCTGGTCTCGGCGTACGCGCCTTTCGCGGGGCTCGCCGTCGCCTCGGAACTGATGCCGACCCGGCTGCGACGCACCCGGCTCGGCGGTCTGGTCGACGCCACAGCAACGCCCGCCGGGGTCGTGGCGGCTGTCATCGCCCCGACCGTCGCCGCCTACACGGCCGTGCTGCTGTCCGACACGGCGACGCCGACCTGGCACGACGCCCGCGGCCAGCTGCCGACGGTCTTCGTCGGCTCGGCGGCCAGCGCGGCCGGTGGCCTCAGCATGCTCGGTCCGGTCCGTGAGGCTGGCCCCGCCCGCCGGATGGCGGTCGGCGGAGCGCTCGTCGAGCTGGCTGCCGCTCACCGGATGGAGCAGGTCATGGGCATGACGGGGGAGCCGCTCAGCGAGGGCAAGGCGGGCCGGCTGATGCAGGCGTCCCGGCTGCTGACCACAGCCGGTGCTGTCGGCACGCTCGTCCTCGGGCGTCGTCGTGCGGGTGCCGCCGCCTCCGGTTTGGCGCTGCTCGCCGGGTCGGCGCTGCTGCGGTTCGGCATCTTCGAGGCCGGTCAGGCCTCCGCCCGGGACCCTCGCTACACGATCGTCCCTCAGCGCGAGCGGCTCGACGCCCGCGCCCGGGAGCAGGCCGCGACCCGTGAGGTGATCCGCGGCTAGCGCATCCCACTACAGCGGACCTGTGCACCGCCCGGGCCCGGCGCCGGGCTGCTGAGGTGCACGGTTGCTCGGAGGGCCCGGGGACAGCGGACCCCGGCCAGGCAGTCCCTGTCCGGTCGGAGCTCCTCAGCGGACCAGCATCACGACGTCGCCGCGGGGCACGACCTCGCCGACCACCGGGTAGCCGGGGACCTCGCCGATCACGAGCAGGCCGCCGCTGGTCTGAGCGTCGGCGAGCAGGATCAGCTCGTCCTCGTCCACGGTGGACCGAAGGTGCGGCCGGACCCAGTCGAGGTTGCGCCTGCTCCCGCCCGGGACGAAGCCCTCGACGAGCGAGCTACGGGCCCCGTCCAGGTAGGGCACCGCGGCCGCGTCGAGCACGGCGGTCGTCCCGCTGGCGCGCATCATCTTGAACAGGTGACCGAGCAGCCCGAAGCCGGTCACGTCGGTCGCCGCGTGTGCTCCGGCGGCGACGGCGGCGAGCGAGGCGTCCCGGTTGAGGGCCACCATGCTGGCCACCGCGTGCGGGAAGACCTCGCCGGTGGCCTTGTGCCGGTTGTTGAGAACGCCGACCCCGAGCGGCTTGGTGAGCGTGACCGGCTGTCCGGCCGTCGCCGCGTCGTTGCGCAGCAGCCGCGAAGGGTCGACCAGACCGGTGACAGCCATCCCGTACGTCGGCTCGGGTCCGTCGATGCTGTGCCCCCCGGCGACGTGGCAGCCGGCCTCCCGCGCGACCGCGAGCCCGCCGCGCAGCACCTCGGCGAGCAGCTCCACCGGCAGCGTCTCCCGCGGCCAGGCAACCAGGTTGACCCCGACGAGCGGACGCCCCCCCATGGCGTAGACGTCGGAGAGGGCGTTCGCTGCCGCGATGCGCCCCCAGTCGTAGGCGTCGTCCACCACCGGGGTGAAGAAGTCGGCGGTGGTGACCACGGCGGTCCGCTCGTCGATCCGGACGACGGCAGCGTCGTCGCCGTCGTCGAGCCCCACCAGCAGGTCCGGAGACCGGTCGCCGGTCAGCCCGGCCAGCACCTGCTCCAGCTCCCCGGGCGGGATCTTGCAGGCGCACCCCCCTCCGGCGGCGTGCTGGGTGAGGCGAGTCATCCGGCGGCCGTTCGCGTCACGGGGCAAGCCCTTCGGGGGTCAGGCCGCGAGCCTCGTAGTAGCCCGCGATCATCGAACGGAGCTGTGCAGCGGTCAGACCGGCGGTCCGGCCGGAGGCCATCGTCAGCTCCTCGGACAGGAACCGCTCGGGGAGCCAGTCGTCGTCGGTGCTCCACCCGTGCCTGGTGTTGACGGCGCGCTTGGACAGCACGATCCGCCCGGCGGTGCCCTGCAGCTCCTCGGCCGAGACGTCCCAGCCGGTGACCAGAGACAGCAGCCTCGACCACTCGACCCACGGGTCGGTGAAGACTTTTCGCAGGAACGAGCAGAGGATCAGCGAGTCCATCATCGCGGCGCGGTCCTCGGCCTCGACGGCCCCGGCGACATGGGCGGCACCTCCGCGGAGCCGGTCGAGATCTCCGGAGAGGTCGGCGTCGAAGGCGCCGCTCCGGTTGTGGTCGGCGCCACGCGCGTTGACCGCCAGCCCCAGGGCCATCGACTGCATCGTCCGGGGCTCGTAACCGGGAAGCTCCAGACCTTTGACCTGCGCAGCCCAGCCAAGCGAACCGTGCCCGACCTCGTGCGCGGCAGCCCGCGAACCCCGCGCCAGAAGGGTTCCCAGCGGGGTGCCCTCCCCGATCTCGCGAAGCGCCCGCAGGACCGCCTCGCCGTCACCGAAGCGGAGCCAGGGTGCGTCGAGCAGGCCGCGGGCGACGCACTCCATCGCCCACGCGATCGTGCCGCCGGCCGAGATCGTGTCCACGCCGAGCTCGTCGCACAGCGCGCTCGCGGCGATCACCCGCTCGGCGTCGGCGACGCCGCACAGCGACCCGAGGGCCGAGACGCTCTGGTGCTCCATCCGCACTCGTTTACCGGCACGGTCCGCGTAGAGGTGCTCGCAGCCGATGGAGCAGGAGGCGCAGCTGCTCCGGGTCACGGCACGGGCCTGCGCCAGCTCGGTCGCACCCAGGCTCGCTGCGCCCTCGAAGGTGCTTTGCTGGAAGTTGCGGGTCGGCAGCGTCGACAGCGCGTTGAAGGCAAGGACGTTGCCCATCGTCCCCAGCTCGCGGTAGCGCTCGGTGGCCCGACCCCGGGAGCGGCCACGCAGGTCGCGGGCCGCTGCGAGCACCCCCGCCGGGTCGGCGACGGCAGTCTTGTGGGTGCCGCGCACCGCGAGCGCCTTGACGTTCTTGCTGCCGAGCACGGCGCCGAGACCGCCTCGCCCGGCGTGGCGGCCGTCGTGGGAGATCGTCGCGTACGCGACCCCGCGCTCGCCGGCCACTCCGATCGAGGCAACCTGCCAGCCCCGACCGCAGCGCTCCCGCAGCTCGGCCTCGGCGGCGGCTGCCGAGGCGCCCCACGACCGCGTCGGCTCGACCGTGACGACCCCGTCGTCGATCAGCACGGTCGCGGGGTCCGCGGCCCGCCCGACCAGCACCAAGGCGTCGTAGCCGGTCGCCTTGCCGGCCAGCGCGAAGTGGCTGCTGGCAAGGGCGTCGGTGAGCAGCCCGGTCAGCGGGGACAGCGCGACGACGGCGAACTTGGCGCTCGTGGTCAGCGGGGTGCCGACCAGCGGTGAGAAGACGAACGCGATCGGCGCCTCGGGAGAGAGCGGGTCGGTGACCTCGCCGGCCAGCTCGCCGATCAGCCAGGTCCCGAGCCCGACGCCGCCGACGCAGGAGCGCTGCACGCGCTCCGGGACGTCCAGCACGCGGGCCACCCCGGACCCCGCATCGACCACGAGGGCGCGCCCGAAACAGCCTCCCGCAGCCATGGTCCAAGGATAGGCGGGCAAGAACGTCCGGTCCGGTGCAACCGAGCCCCCGGGCTCGCTCGTGTCCTCCGATGTTGATGTCCTACGAAGGAGGAACCGTGCACCGCACCACGTCTCTGACCGCTGTCACCGTCGGGATCGCTTGCCTGCTCCTGCCCGCTCTGACCGGCGCCGCGTCGGCTGCTCCGGGCTCGAGCCCGGTGGCGACGCAGGCTGCTCAAGCGACCTACAGCAGCACGTTGAAGCCCGGCCAGCAGCTGACCGAGGGTCAGTCGCTGCAGTCGCCGAACGGTCGCTACCGGCTGACGCTGAAGAACGGCGCGCTCTCCGTCGAGAAGACCCCGAACCGCCTCAACCCGTCGCTGTACGGCGAGGCCCCGGTGTTCGGCGAGGGCGGCACCCGGCTCGCGATGCAGCAGGACGGCAACCTGGTCTTCTACGCCGGGAACCGGCCGTTGGAGAGCACGCTCACTAACGGCAGGACCGCCGCCGGGCTCGTCATGCAGGACGACGGCAACGTGGTCCTCTACGGTGCCGAGGGCAAGGTCCTGCACAACTTCGCGACCTTCGCCGTGAACGTCCTGCGGGCCGGCGGCACGCTGCTGCCCGGCGAGTCCCTGCCGCTCGAGGACGGCGACACGGTGCTGGGCATGCAGACCGACGGCAACCTCGTCCTGCGTACGAAGGGCAAGGTCGTCTATGCGACTGGAACGCAGGGCAACCCGGGCGCGGCAGCGGTCCAGCAGCAGGACGGCAACTTCGTGGTCTACGCGGCGAACGGCGCGCCGTTGTTCGACACCGGTTCCAGCAACGACCTCGGCGACCTGACCGTCGCCGTCGTCGGCCCCAGCGATCTCCGCGTCGTGCAGTCCGCCGGTGAGGCGGTCCAGTCGCTGTTCGGCACGTCCTGGACCTCCGCGACCGTGCTGACGGGACAGGTGCTCGAGCCCGGTGATCGCCGGGTCGCCCCGAACGCCGTGCAGCTGATCCTGCAGACCGACGGGAACCTGGTGGAGTACGTGGGTGGACGGGCAGTCTTCGTCCGCAACAACGTCTTCAACGCCGAGATGCGCACCGACGGCGACTTCGTCGCCAAGCGGTACACGGGAAGCGGGCTCTCGACGGTCTTCACCGCCCGATCGGCCGGCAACCCGGGGAGTCGGTTCGTCGTGCAGGCCGACGGCAACCTGGTCGTCTACACCCCGCAGGGCAAGGCCGTCTACTCCCGGCGGTAGCGCTCCACCGACCGGGCCTTGGCCTGGGCCGCGAGCACGCCGCGGTCCCGGGCCGGGGCGGACGTCACCAGCGCGTCCAGCAACCGCCGCGAGGTGCGTCGACCCGCTCAGCCGCCGGCGTCCGCCGAAAGGAACGCGACCTCGTCGCCGTCGACGAGCGGGGTGGACGGGTCACGCGTGACGCTGTCGCCGTTGACCGCGGCGAGCAGGTGACGGTCGAGGGTGAGACCGACCTGTCGAGCGACCTCGCCCAGCGTCGAGGCGCGGACCTGCGGCAGGTCGGGCCCCCGGCTTACCAGTGCGCCGTACCGCTTGACCGCGATCGTCGGCTGGGGCTCGGCGAGGGCTTGCTCGTACGCCTCGAGGGTGTTGAGGTTGCGGACCGAGCCGGGCTCGACAAGCTGCGTGACCTGCACCGTCCTGGCCCGCTCGAGCAGGGGTCGCGGGCCGCCTGCACCCTCTGCCACCAGCCGGGCAGCCGTCGGCGCCAGGGAGGTGGCGTACGCCGCTGCCAGCGGCTGACGGAACCCACCCAGCACGGGCCGGACGATGTCGACCTGGTCCGTCCGCAGGGCAAGGACGGCGCGGACGTAGGCCGGGTGCAGGAACGGCAGGTCGGTGGAGCAGACGAAGGCGGTGCTCGCCTCGGCCGCGAGCCGCGCGAGCCCGACGGCGATGCCCTGCAGCGGGCCGCGTCCCGGCTCGGGGTCGTCCAGCACGATCACGTCGCCGGGCAGCGCGGGCAGGGGTTGGCCGGGGGCGCGGACCACCACCACCAGACCGTCGACGCCCCGGGCGACGAGGCCCACCACGCGACGGAGCAAGGTGGAGCCGTGCCAGTCGAGCTCGCCCTTGGGCCGCCCCATCCGGGAGGACGCGCCCCCGACGAGCACGATCCCGGCCGCCTGCATCGGCCGAGCCTAGGCTGCTGCGCGGAGGCGTACGCGTTCCTGGTGGGCGCCCCGGTCTTCAAAACCGGTGAGCGGCGGTAGCCGTCGCTGGCGGGTTCGATTCCCGTCCGCCTCCGCCATGTGCATGAGCAGGCCATGACGGGTAGCACGGCTCGGACGGGCCTACGAGGGGCTCGTCCGAGAAGGGACCGCTCGTGCTGTCGTTCATCTTGTTCCTGGTCATCGTGTGGATCGTGCTGGGGATCATCGGCTTCGTCGTCAAGGGGCTGCTGTGGCTGGCGATCCTGGCGATCATCTTCTTCGTCGCGACGATGATCTTCGGCGGCAGCCGGGTCCGCGGCGGCTCGCGGCGCTGACGCACCTAGCCTGAGCAGGTGTCCGACCCGCGCCGTCACATCCCGGGCACAGACACGCTGCTGGCCGACCCCTCGGTGCAGCACGCGGGACAGGGTCTTTCCGCCGAGGTGGTGCGAGCTGCGGTGCACGGGGCCCAGTCCCGTGCACGCGCGGGGCAGATCCTCCCCGATCAGGTGATCGGCGAGGTCCTTCAGCTGCTTCTGCGCGGGACCACGACCATGACGCCGGTGCTCAACGCGACCGGCGTGGTGCTGCACACCAACCTCGGCCGGGCGTCACTGTCGTCCGCCGCCGTGGCGGCGGTGATCGAGGCTGCCGGCTACGTCGACGTCGAGTACGACCTCGTTGCGGGGGCCCGCGCTCGCCGGGGACGAGGTGCGCTCGGCGCCCTTGCGGACGCGGTGCCCGAGGCCGCCGGGGTGCACGTCGTCAACAACGGGGCCGCGGCGCTGCTGCTCGCCACGACCGCGCTGGCCGTCGGGCGCGAGGTGGTCGTGAGCCGCGGGGAGCTCGTGGAGATCGGTGACGGGTTCCGGCTCCCTGACCTGATCGCGAGCACCGGCGCGCGGCTGCGCGAGGTCGGGACCACGAACCGCACGCACCTGCGTGACTATGCCGACGCGATCGGCAGCGAGACCGGCTGCGTCCTCAAGGTGCACCCGAGCAACTTCCGGGTCGAGGGCTTCACGAGCGAGGTCGGGGTGGCGGAGCTCGCGGGTCTGGGTCCACCGGTGGTGGTCGACATCGGCAGCGGTCTTCTCGCGCCCCACCCGCTCCTGCCGGGTGAACCCGACGCCCGTACGGCACTGCTGGCGGGTGCGGCGGTCGTCACCGCAAGCGGGGACAAGCTGCTCGGTGGGCCGCAGGCGGGTCTGCTGCTCGGTCAGGCGGACGTCATCGAACGGCTCCGGCGGCACCCGTTGCAGCGGGCGTTGCGGGTCGACAAGCTCACCCTCGCCGCGCTGGAAGCCTCGTTGCGCGGGTCCAGCACACCGACCTGGGACGCGCTGACGGTCGACCCCGTGCTGCTGCGCGAGCGGTGCGTGGTGCTGGCCGAGCTGACCGGGGGACGGGTGGTCGAGAGCGCCGGGGCCGTCGGCGGTGGCGGTGCCCCAGGCCTCCGCCTGCCGGGCTGGGCCGTCGCGCTCCCCGAGCACCTCGCCGGTTCTCTGCGGGCGGGCGCGCCTTCGGTCGTGGGCCGGGTCGAGCGGGGACGGCTGCTGCTCGACCTTCGGTGCGTCCCGGCTGACCGGGACGGCGATCTCGCCGCTGCCGTGCGCGCATGCGTGTCCTAGTCGGAGCACGCGCACGACGTGCCCTCGCGATGGCACGCGCATGCATGTCGTAGCCACCGCGGGACACGTCGACCACGGCAAGAGCACTCTCGTGCGCGCCGTCACCGGCATGGAACCCGACCGCTGGGCCGAGGAGCGTCGGCGCGGCATGACCATCGACCTGGGCTACGCCTGGACGACGCTGGGCTCGGGCGAGGTGCTCGGGTTCGTCGACGTGCCCGGTCACCAGCGCTTCATCGGCAACATGCTGGCCGGCCTGGGACCGTCCCCGGCGGTGCTGTTCGTCGTCGCGGCCGACGGCGGCTGGGAGCGGCAGTCGGGGGAGCACCTCGCGGCGGTCGACGCGCTCGGGCTTCAGCACGGCCTGCTGGCCGTGACCCGCAGCGACCTTGCTGACCCGAAGCCGGCGCGCAAGGAGGCCCTCGCGCGTCTCGCTGCCTCCAGCCTCGGTGAGGTCCCGTACGTCACGGTGTCCGGTGTGACCGGGGCGGGTCTGCCGGACCTGCGGGAGGCGCTGGCCGGGCTCGTCGGCCGACTCCCCGCGCCGACCGTCGACGGACCCGTACGGCTGTGGGTGGACCGGGCGTTCACGGTCCGCGGCGCCGGGACCGTCGTCACCGGCACGCTCGGAGCCGGCACCCTCCGGGTCGGGGACGAGCTGGTCCTGCGGGGCCGACCCGTGCGGGTCCGAGGCCTCCAGAGCCTGGGTGAGCCTCGTGCGCAGGTCGCTGCCGTGGCCCGGGTGGCGGTCAACCTTCGCGGGGTCGACCTGGCCGAGGTGGCGCGAGGGGACACGCTGCGGACCCCGGACGCCTACCGCGAGAGCTGCGTCCTGGACGTACGGGTGAGCGCTGTCGACCTGCCCGGAGAGCTGGTGCTGCACGTCGGCTCGACGGCGGTCGCGGTCCGCGTGCGACCGCTCGGCGGCGACGTCGTGAGGTTGACGCTGCACCGGCCGCTCCCGCTGCGCGCCGGGGACCGGGCGCTGCTGCGCGACCCCGGTCGGCAGCTCGTCACGGCCGGTGTCCAGGTGCTCGACGCGGACCCGCCCCCGCTGCGGCGGCGAGGAGCGGCGGTCGCGCGGGCCGAGGCGCTGGGGGACCAGGTGCCGGACCTGGTGGCCGAGGTGTCCCGTCGAGGCGCCGTACGTCGATCAGAGCTGGCTTCGCTCGGCGTGACCGGCGACGCCGGCGGGCTGCTGGAGCACGGTGACTGGTTGGTGACACCGCAGCTCTGGCAGGGGTGGTCGACCGCCCTGGCCGCAGTGGTGGACCAGGCCGACGTGCTGTCCGGCGGGGTGCCGACGGAGACTGCCCGGCAGGCCGCGGGTGTCCCGGACCTGCAGGTGCTGGCCGCCGTGGCCCGAGGACTGGGCCTGGTGCAGGAGCAAGGGCGCTGGCGACGCCCAGGCGCCTTCTCCCTCGGTCCTGCAGAGGCCGCTGTCGTGGCGCTCGAGGCTCGGCTGACGGCCGACCCGATGGACGCGCCGGAGGGAGCCGAGCTGCTGGCGGCCGGTCTCGGCGCTCGTGAGCTGGCGGCGGCCGAACGCGCCGGTCGGGTGGTCCGGGTGGGTGACGTCGTGCTCCTGCCCGACGGTCCCGCCCGGGCGATGCGGGTCATCGCCGGCCTGTCGCAGCCGTTCACCCTCAGCCAGGCGCGTCAGGCGCTGGGCACGACCCGACGGGTCGCCGTGCCGCTGCTCGAGCACCTGGACCGCCGCGGCTGGACCCAGCGGCTCGACGGTCAGCTGCGACAGGTCCGCCGCTGACCGCTCCCGAGTGCGCCCTCAGAGGCCGAGGCCGCGCGCGATGAGCATCAGCTGAACCTCGGTCGTCCCCTCGCCGATCTCCAGGATCTTGCTGTCCCGGTAGTGGCGTGCCACGACGTACTCGTTCATGAACCCGTAGCCGCCGTGCACCTGACAGGCGTCGCGGGCGTTGTCCATCGCCGCCTCGCCGGCCACGATCTTGGCGATCGAGGCCTCCTTCTTGAACGGAAGCCCGGCGAGCATCTTGGCGGCCGCGTCGTAGTAGGCCGTCCGGGCGGCGTGCGCCCGGGCCTCCATCCGCGCGATCGTGAAGGCGATCGCCTGGTTCTTGCCGATCGGCCGTCCGAACGCCTCGCGCTCGTTCGCGTACTTCACCGACTCGTCGACGCAGCCCTGGGCCACCCCGACGCCTACGGCACTGATCGCGATGCGACCCTCGTCGAGGATCCGCAGGAAGTTGGCGTAGCCGCGCCCCCGCTCGCCGAGCAGGTTCTCCTCTGGCACCCGTACGTCGGTGAGCGTCAGCGGGTGCGTGTCGCTCGCGTGCCAGCCGACCTTGTCGTACGCCGGCTCCGCGGTGAAGCCCTTCGTGGGGACGGGGACGAGAAAGCTGGAGATCTCGTTGTCACCGGTGACCGCGGTGACCGTGACCAGACGGGTGATGTCGGTGCCGGAGTTCGTGATGAACGCCTTGGTCCCGTCGATCACCCACTCGCCGCTCTCCAGCCGGGCTTTCGTGCGCGTGCCACCGGCGTCGCTGCCCGCACCCGGCTCGGTCAGGCCGAACGCGCCGAGCGCGGTGCCGGCGCACAGCTCGGGGAGCCACTGCTCCTTCTGCGCGTCGCTGCCGAAACGAAAGACCGGCATCGCGCCGAGCGACACCCCGGCCTCCAGCGTCATCGCGACGCTCTGGTCGACCTTGGCCAGCTCCTCCAGGGCGAGGCACAGGGTGAAGTAGTCGCCGCCCATCCCGCCGTGCTCCTCGGGGAACGGCAGCCCGAACAGCCCCATCTCACCCATGCCCTTGACGACCTCGTACGGGAAGGTCTTGTCGCGATCATGCGCGTAGGAGGCCGGCGCGACCACCTCCCGGGTGAACTCACGGACGGTCTTGACCAGCGCCTGCTGGTCCTCGGTCAGGCGGGTGTCCAGCATCCTGCGAGCGTACGACGGAACGCCCGGCCTGACACTCCCGCGCTGACCCAACGGCCCGTCCATGATCAACAGGGAGTAGGCGTCGTGACACGACGGCGTGTCACGACGTTCAGTCCCTGTTGATCATGCGGAGGCGGGCGGCTCGGGTGGGGCGACGCGGGCCAGGACCTGGTCGACGACCACCTGCTGTCCGGCCCGGACGAGCAGCTCCAGCGTCCCGGCGACCGGGGCGCGCAGGACGTGCTCCATCTTCATCGCCTCGACGACCAGCAGCGGGTCGCCCTCGGCCACGGTGGCACCCGGCTCGGCACGCAGCGCGAGGACCGCGCCGGGCATCGGGCTGCGTACGTCCCCGCCGGCTGCCGCGGCGTCGGCCTTGAGCCGCACGGGCGGGGCCTCGCGCACCGACCACGTACGGCCGTCGACGTGCACCCACACGGTGTCACCGTCCACCACGCTCAGCGATCGGGACGCGACTCCTTCGACGGTCAGCAGGTCGCCGTCGAGGCTCGCGGTGACCGACCAGTCCTCGCACGACACCGTGACGTCGACCGCCCCGACGCCAGCAGAGCCGCCGGCGGCAGCCGCCCCCTCCACCACCGCGGTCAGTGACACCCGGTCCGGAGCGAGGACGTCCCAGCGCAGCGGGGCCGGCGGGGAGGCCGGTCGCCACCCGGTGAGGCTCTCCCACGGACCGGCACCACCCGGGATGCGCAGAAGCGCGAAAAGTACGAGCGCCTCCTTCGGCACGACGCGGTCGACCAGGGTGTCCATCGACCGTTCGATGAGCCCGGTGTCGAGGTCTCCGGCCACGACGTCAGGGTGGGTCACCAGAGCCCGGAGGAACGCGGTGTTGGTGGTGACGCCGAGCAGCACGTGCTCGGCGAGCGCACGGTCGAGAGCTGCGAGCGCAGCCGCCCGGTCCGGGCTCCAGGTGATGACCTTCGCGAGCATCGGGTCGTACGTGGTGCCGACCTCGCGTCCTTCGAGCAGCGAGCTGTCGACCCGCACGCCGGAGGGCTCACGCAGCAGCAGAGCCTGCCCGCCGGTCGGTAGGAACTCTCGCGCCGGGTCCTCCGCGTAGACGCGGGCCTCGACCGCGTGGCCGGTCAGGCGCACGTCGGACTGGATCAGCCCGAGCGGCTCTCCCGCAGCGACGCGCAGCTGCAGCTCCACCAGGTCCAGCCCGGTGACCAGCTCGGTGACCGGGTGCTCGACCTGCAGCCGGGTGTTCATCTCCATGAAGAACGGCTCGTCGGCGTCTTCTCCCACGATCAGCTCGACCGTGCCCGCCCCGGTGTAGCCCACCGATCGGGCGACCTCGCAGGCCAGCGCGCCGTAGCGCTCACGCTGCTCCGGGGTCAGCAGCGGCGAGGGTGCCTCCTCGATCACCTTCTGGTGCCGCCGCTGCAGCGAGCACTCGCGCTCACCGAGGTGCAGCGTCGTGCCGTGCGTGTCGGCCAGCACCTGGACCTCGATGTGCCGCGGCCGGTCGATCCAGCGCTCCAGCAGCAGCGTGGCGTCGCCGAACGAGGCCTGTGCCTGCCGGGCTGCGGACTCGAGGCCGGGGTCCAGCTCGTCAGCTGAGCGGACCACGACCATGCCCTTGCCGCCCCCACCGGCGGACGGCTTGATGAGCAGCGGGAAGCCGAGCTCGCGCCCGGCGAGAGACAGGTCCCCGCCGCTCACGCCTGGGACGACGGGGACGCCCGCCGCCTGCACCAGCGCCTTGGCGCGGATCTTGTCGCCCATCGCGTCGATCGCCTCGGGGGAGGGGCCGACCCAGACCAGGCCGGCGTCCTGGACGGCGCGGGCGAAGCCGGCGTTCTCGGCGAGAAAGCCGTAGCCGGGGTGCACCGCCTCGACCCCGGTCTGAGCCGCCGCCCTCAGCAGCGCCTCGATCGACAGGTAGGACTCGGCGGCAGGAGCCGCACCGAGCCGTACGGCGGTGTCGGCGGCCAGCACGTGCCGCGCCCCGGCGTCGGCGTCGCTGTAGACCGCGACGGTGCGGATGCCCAGCCGCCGGCAGGTCGCGGCGATCCGCACCGCGATCTCTCCCCGGTTGGCGATCAGCAGCGATCTCATGGGCACCTCTCCTGCGTTGGTCATCTTGGGGCCGATACGCCAGTGAAGATCACCGACGTGGGAGCAGGGGTCACATCCGAAAGACGCCGTAGGAGACGTCCTCCAGCGGCGCGTTGGCGCAGGCGGCCAGGGCGAGGCCGAGCGCATCCCGGGTCTGCAGCGGATCGAGCACACCGTCGTCCCAGAGCCGCGCGGTCGAGTAGTAGGGGTTGCCCTGCTCCTCGTACTGCGCGCGGACCTGTGCGGTCTGCGCCTCGGTGTCGGTCCCCTCAGCGGCAACGGTCGCCAGCACAGCCGCGGCCTGGTCGCCGCCCATCACCGAGATCCGTGCGCCCGGCCACATCCACAGGAACCGCGGGGAGTAGGCCCGGCCGCACATCGAGTAGTTGCCGGCCCCGAAGCTGCCTCCGATCACGACGGTCAGCTTGGGAACCCGGGCGCAGGCCACCGCCATGACCATCTTGGCTCCGTGCTTGGCGATCCCGGCGGCCTCGTACTGCTGGCCGACCATGAAGCCGGTGATGTTCTGCAGGAACAGCAGCGGGATCCTGCGCTGGTCGCACAGCTCGATGAAGTGCGCGCCTTTGAGCGCGGACTCGCCGAACAGGACCCCGTTGTTGGCGACGATCCCGACAGGATTCCCGTGGAGATGCGCAAAGCCGGTCACGAGCGTGGTGCCGTACTCGGCCTTGAACTCGGCGAACCGGCTCCCGTCCACCAGGCGGGCGATCACCTCACGGACGTCGTACGGCGTGCGGGCGTCGGCCGGGAGCACACCGTAGAGCTCGCCGGGGTCGACGGCAGGAGGCTCGGTCGGCCGCACCGCCCACGGGGTGGGCGCGGCCGGCGCCAGGGTCGCGACGATCCGGCGCAGGATCCGCAGGGCGTGCGCGTCGTCGTCGGCGAGGTGGTCGGTGACCCCGGACGTACGGCTGTGCAGGGCCCCGCCGCCCAGCTCCTCGGCGGTCACCACCTCACCGGTCGCGGCCTTGACCAGCGGCGGGCCGCCCAGGAAGATCGTGCCCTGGTCCCGCACGATCACGGCCTCGTCGGCCATCGCCGGGACGTACGCGCCGCCGGCCGTGCAGGAGCCGAGCACCGCCGCCAGCTGCGCGATCCCTCGGGCGCTCAGCTGCGCCTGGTTGTAGAAGATCCGGCCGAAGTGGTCTCGGTCAGGAAACACCTTGTCCTGCTTCGGCAGGAACGCACCGCCGGAGTCGACCAGGTAGAGGCACGGGAGCCGGTTCTGCAGCGCGACCTCCTGCGCTCGCAGATGCTTCTTGACCGTCATCGGGTAGTAGGTGCCCCCCTTGACGGTGGCGTCGTTGGCGACGATCACGCACTCGCGTCCGGAGACCCGACCGACCCCGGTGATCAGCCCGGCGCCGGGTGCGTCGCCGTCGTAGAGCCCGTCGGCAGCCAGCGGCGACAGCTCGAGGAACGGCGAGCCCGGGTCGAGCAACGCGTCGACCCGGTCACGGGGCAGCAGCTTTCCGCGCGCCAGGTGCCGCTCCCGCGAGCGCTCTGGACCGCCGAGAGCAGCCGTCGCCGTCCGCGAGCGCAGCTCTTGGACCAGCGACTGCTGCAGGGCTGCGTTCGCGCGGTGCTCCGGCGCTCCCGGGTCCAGCGTGGACGTGAGCACGGTCTCCATGAGCCGGAGGTTAGACGGCGGGGCTGGCTGCTCCGCGATTCAGGCTGACGGCGCCCTGTCCACAGGCTGCCGGTTGTCCACAACGTGGACGAGGACCGCCCGCGCGCGTCGCCGGCGCAGCAGCGTCGTGCGGGTCGGCGGATCGCCCGCCGCACCGACCGTGCCGACAGGCACCTGGAGGTCACCGTGCACGAGCCCCGCATGAGCGTCACCGGACATCTCGCAGCCGTACCGAAGCTGCGCATCACCAAGCAGGGCCACTCGGTGGCCGACTTCCGCATCGCCCACACGCCCCGGGTCCGGCTCGGGGAGGGCTGGGTCGACGGCGAGACGATCTGGTTCAGCGTCACGGTCTGGCGGGGCCTGGCCGAGCACGTCGCCGCGTCGATCAGGAAAGGCGACCGGGTCGTGGTCGAGGGAAAGCTCAGCCAGCGCTCCTGGACCGACGAGAAGGGGCAGGTGCGCACCAGCCTCGAGCTCGACGCTGCCTCCGTCGGGATCGACCTGATGTTCAACCGGGCGACCTCGCACCGCACCGTTCCGCCTGCGCAGGACCCGATGGTCTCCAGCGGCGAGGTCGACCCGGTCACCGGCGAGGTTCTCATGGTCACGGCGGCCCGGCCGCTCGTCGACCTCGACGGCAGCGACGGTCTGGAGGACGAGCTGGCGGACCTCGAGGCGGACGAGCTCGTCGCCGGCTAGGACGGCCGGGCAGCCCGGACGATCAGCCCGGGTTGCCCGTCACGGCAGCCAGCACGGCCGCGTAGGCCTGATCGGCGAGCGAGGTCAGCTCCTCGTCGGTGCGGTCCTGGATCGGGTGCGGGACCAGCACGTACGGGACGGCGAGCCCGACCGCACGGGTCTGAGCCAGTGCGGCGTCCGCGAACTCCGAACTGGCGAGGAACACCCCGACGACGCCCCGTCCTTCGAGATCAGCGATGTCATGCACACTGCACGACGTGCAGCTGCCTCAATCGGCGAGCGCCTCGATGACCACCTCGCACTGCACCGAGATCTCGTGCCGCAGGTCGACCGGCGCGGGCTTGGTGAACGTCGGCTTGGTGTAGCGCAGCACCGTCGCACCGTCGCCCTCGAGCCGCTGGGCCAGCCGGTCGAGCACGACGTCGCCGCGCGCCTTAGAGATGTCGAGCAGCCCCACCGTGCGCCCGGACAACGAGCTGGGTCGGGGGTTCAGCTGTCGCTCGACGGACTGCTGCTCCGACGTCGGGTCCACCAGCGCTCTCATGCCCACTCCTCGATCGAGACCGTGACCGGCTCGCTCCCACCCGGTCCGTTGACCCACCCTGGCACGACGGTCGAGAACAGACCAGCCCTGCCCCCGGCGTAGGCGAGGAGAAGGCCGCCGGGCCGGAACTTCGGGACCGGGACCGACTCGAAGCCGGGCGGCATCCCTTCGGTCATCCCGCCGACGCCGCGGGACAGCTCGGCGCCGGGCACCGTGAGCAGCGCGTCCAGCTCGGCGACCAGGCGTTCGGCGTCCCAGCCGCCTTCGCGCAGCACCCGGCCGTGCTCGGGAGAGATCACCAGCAGGGCGTCGAACGCGATCGCGAGCTTCGGGTGCGGGAGCACCCGGAGCACGGCGGCCAGCGACCGAGCGAGCGACTCGGGGGTGCGCGACAGCTGGTCGACCACCGGCACGGTGCCGGAGCCGGGGAACAGGGTGAGCGCCGACCCGGGCACCCCGCGCCGCTCGGCGAGGGGGGCGAAGGGTGGCTCGTCGGTGCTCTCGGCGAAGCAGAACGACAGCTTGCCCGGTTGGCCCTGGGTGGCCCGGTCGACCCCGCCGGGCCGTCCGCCCCCGATGTTGCGCACCACGAGCTGCAGCGCACGGCCGATGGTGGCGTTGGCCCGGTTGCCCTGGCCCAGCGCGTTGCCGTCGCCGTTCATCCGCAGCCGAGCCACGATCGGGCCGTCCACGACGACCACCGGCCCGGCGGGGAACGTCGTGGCGAGCAGCCCGTGCATGTTGAACGCGTCGGTGCAGGCTGCGGCGACGGCGGCCAGCACCACCGGCAGGTGCTCCGGCAGGCAGCCGGCCATCACCGCGTTCACGGCAACCTTCTCGACGGTGCACGGCACGAGGTCCGGCGGGACGGTCGCGACCACCTCGTCCGGCGCGTGCGACGTCCCCTTCAGCATGGCGAGCACCCGCGCCTCGGTCGGCGCGACCACCGGCAGCCCGTCTGTCCAGCCCCGGTCGTACGCCGCTTCGACCTCGTCCTCCAGGTCGGCCAGCTCGACCGTGCGACTGGTCAGCACGCGGTCGCCGTACCGCCGCTCGAGGTCGGCCTCCACGCCCCACTCGACCGTGCGGGAACCGCACCCCGGCCGATGGTCGGGCAGGTCCGGCCCCAGCCCCGTCACGCTGGTCATGGTTTCCCACTGCCCGCGCGACCAGCCGACGGTGCGGGCGGTCTCCACGCCGTCCTTCAGGTGCAGCAGCGTCGGCACCGTCTCGACCGACAGCCGCCAGCTCTGCTCGAGCTCACGGTCGTCGACCACCTCCAGCCCCGGCGGGAACGCCGGGTCGTCCTGGCTCAGCACGGTCAACGGGCCGATCTCGGCCAGCTGCCGGAGCACCGGCGCGACCAGCACGCACGTGGGGCAGTCCTGCTTGACGATCGCGACCCAGCCGTCCCTCATGCCTCGACCGTAGACCCGCACCCGAACGGATGAACGTGCGCGACCCGGATACGGCGGAGGGGGTCCTGCTGCCGACAACACCGCGGACAGCGAGCAGCAAGCATGGGAGAGGTGCGGTGTCGGTGACCGACGAGGTCGGCGCGCGTGCCGGGCTGCCCGCGCAGCGGCTGTACGGCCAGGTGCTCGTGTCCCGTGATCCGATCGTTGACCTCGAGGGAGACCTGGTCGGCTATCAGCTGGTTCGCCGCAGCCTGTCCGAGGACCCGGCCGACGCACCTGACGACGGGATCGGGCTGCCGGGGGTCTCGCTCGGAGAGCTGGTCGGGGAGGCGCTGGCGTTCCTGCCGATGCCGGCCGGTCGCGGGCTGCCCGGCGACCCGTCCAAGGTCGTGCTGGAGATCAGCGGGCCGGTGACCCCGGACCTCGTCCGGCGCGTGACGGTCCTGCGGGAGAACGGCTACCGGACGGTGGTGGACACGCGCTGCCAGGGTCCGGTCGAGCAGCTGCTCGAGCAGGCCTGGGGTGCACGGCTGGACGCGCGGCGCCTCGTGGACGACAGTCCGGACCGGACGCTGACCGGTCTGGGCGACGGCCTGGTGCTGCTCGCCGAGGGGGTCCACACCCGGGAAGAGGCGGCGGCGGCGGCCGCAGCAGGCTGCACGCTGGCCCAGGGGTCGCTGTGGATGGAGCCCGAGCTGGTCCGCGCAGCCACGCTCAAGACCGGCGCGGCCGCCGGGTTCCGGCTCGCCGGGCTGCTGTCGCGCACCGACGTAGGGATCCCCGACATCGCCCGCCAGGTCGCGGAGCAGCCCGCGCTCTCCGTACGCCTGCTGCGGCTGGCCGGCAGCGCCGCGTTCGGTCAGCGGCAGGTCCGGTCGCTCGCCGGCGCGATCTCACTCGTCGGGCTCGCTGCGCTCGAGCGGTGGGTGCTGCTCGCCGCCGTCGCCGAGCAGGGCGAGGTCGAGCCGGCCGCGCTGGTCGAGCTGCTCGTACCGGCTCGGATGTGCGAGCTGCTGTCGGCCGACCGGCGGGTCGATCCCGGTGAGGCCTTCCTCGTCGGGCTGCTCGCCAGCCTGTCCTGGCTGCTGCGCGGACCGGTGACCGAGCACCTGGAGGCCTTCGGGCTCCCGGAAGACGTCGTCTCGGCCGTCGCCGACCGGGAGGGCTCCCTCGGCCGTCTGCTCGCGGACGTGCTCGCCTGGCGTGGTGGTGACCTCGTGATGGCGCCCGGCGGGCCGGAGGTCTTCGCGACGGCGTGGGGCAAGGCCGTCGGCTGGGCGACCGCGTGCGCCGAGGACCTCTAGCGCTCGACCGTAGGCTGGCCGCATGGCTCAGTTCATCTACAACATGCAGAAGGTCCGCAAGGCTGTCGGGGACAAGGTGATCCTCGACGACGTCACGCTCGCCTTCCTGCCCGGCGCCAAGATCGGCGTGGTCGGGCCGAACGGTGCCGGCAAGTCGACGGTGCTGAAGATGATGGCTGGGCTCGACCAGCCCTCCAACGGCGACGCCAAGCTGAGCCCTGGCTACTCGGTCGGGATGCTCGCGCAGGAGCCGCACCTGGACGAGTCCAAGACGGTGCGCCAGAACGTCGAGGACGGCGTTCGGGAGATCCGCGACGTGCTCGTCCGCTACGAGGAGCTCAACGAGAAGATGGGCGCGCCGGACGCCGACTTCGAGAAGATCCTTGAGGAGCAGACGCCGCTGCTGGACGCGATCGAGGCCGCGGGCGCCTGGGAGCTGGACAGCAAGATCGAGCAGGCGATGGACGCGCTGCGCTGCCCGCCCGGCGACGAGGAGGTCGGTCACCTCTCCGGCGGAGAGCGTCGCCGCGTGGCGCTGTGCAAGCTGCTGCTGGAGGCGCCGGACCTGCTGCTGCTCGACGAGCCCACCAACCACCTGGACGCCGAGAGCGTGGAGTGGCTGGAGAAGCACCTCGCGTCCTACGCAGGGGCCGTCCTCGCCGTCACCCACGACCGCTACTTCCTGGACAACGTCGCCGAGTGGATCCTCGAGCTGGACCGGGGTCGGGCTTATCCCTACGAGGGCAACTACTCGACCTACCTGGAGAAGAAGCAGGCGCGCCTCGCCGTCCAGGGCAAGCGTGACGCCAAGCTCAGCAAGCGGCTCAAGGACGAGCTGGAGTGGGTCCGCAGCAACGCCAAGGGGCGCCAGACCAAGAGCAAGAGCCGACTGGCGCGGTACGAGGAGATGGCTGCGGAGGCCGACAAGCACAAGAAGCTCGACTTCGAGGAGATCCAGATCCCGGCCGGGCCGCGGCTCGGCTCGGTCGTCATCGAGGCGAAGGACCTGGTCAAGGGATTCGACGACCGCACCCTGATCGACGGGCTGTCCTTCGACCTGCCTCGCGGCGGCATCATCGGCATCATCGGGCCGAACGGGGTCGGCAAGACCACCTTGTTCAAGACCATCGTCGGGCTGGAGGAGCCGACCGCGGGCTCGGTCCGGGTCGGCGACACGGTCAAGATCAGCTACATCGACCAGGACCGGTCGGGCATCGACGCGACCAAGACCGTCTGGGAGGTCGTGTCCGACGGCCTGGACTACATCCACGTCGGCGCGCAGGAGATGCCGTCGCGGGCTTACATCGGCGCCTTCGGGTTCAAGGGCCCGGACCAGCAGAAGAAGGCCGGCGTGCTCTCCGGCGGGGAGCGCAACCGGCTCAACCTGGCGCTGACGCTGAAGGAGGGCGGCAACGTCCTGCTGCTCGACGAGCCGACCAACGACCTGGACGTCGAGACCCTGGGTTCCCTGGAGAACGCCTTGCTGGAGTTCCCCGGCTGCGCGGTGGTCATCAGCCACGACCGGTGGTTCCTCGACCGGGTCGCCACCCACATCCTCGCGTGGGAGGGCACGGACGAGAACCCGGGAGCCTGGTACTGGTTCGAGGGCAACTTCGACTCGTACGAGAAGAACAAGCTCGAGCGGCTCGGCGCCGACGCGGCCCGCCCGCACCGGGTGACCCACCGCAAGCTGACCCGCGACTGAGCCGGACCTGCACGCCGGGTGCCACCCGTGTGAGCGGGGGCGTCAGCGGGGGGAGTTGACCAGTGACTGGGCGGCCCGCTCGAGGTGATCCCAGATCGCCGCGCGGTCGTCTTCGGCGATGTCGAGCCGGGTGACCGCAGGGAGCATGAGGGCGAGCCAGGCGTCCCGCTCCCGCACGCCGATCTGCCAGGTGACGTGGCGCATCCGCAGCCGGGGGTGGCCCCGCTGCTCGGAGTAGGTGGTCGGCCCGCCCCAGTACTGGACGAGGAACAGCGTGAGGCGCTCCTGCGCCGGGCCCAGGTCTTGCTCCTCGTACATCGGCCGCAGCACCGGGTCGGTCGCGACACCGGCGTAGAACTCGCCGACCAGCTGGTCGAAGACGGGGCGCCCGCCGACCCGCTCGTAGAGGCTCATGCGTCCTCCACCGGCGTCCGCGTGCCCTCGGGCGAGGTGCGCAACCACAGCGCGTGCTGCGGGAACGGGATCTCGATGCCGGCCGCGTCGAACGCCACCTTGAGGCGTTGCCGCAGCTCACGGGCCACCTTCCACTGCTCCAGCGGCAGTGTCTTGACCACCAGTCGGATGTCGATCGAGTGGTCGCTGAGCCGCTCGACCCCCCAGACCTCGGGCTCCTCCATGACGGACGGCCCGAAGGCCTCGTCGTGCCAGACCTCGTCGGCGACGGCCTTGATGACGCGCCGGGCGACGTCGACGTCGGTGTCGTACGCCACCGAGATGTCCAGCAGCGCCCGCGACCAGCCCTGGCTCTGGTTGCCGATCCGGGTGATCTCCCCGTTGCGGATGTGCCAGACCGTGCCGTCGACGCTGCGCAGCCGGGTGGTGCGCAGCGCGACCGCCTCGACGATGCCGGAAGCCGGCCCGGCGTCGATCGCGTCCCCGACCCCGTACTGGTCCTCCAGGAGCATGAAGATTCCGTTGAGGAAGTCCTTGACGAGGTTCTGTGCGCCGAAGCCGACGGCCACGCCGACGATCCCGGCCGAGGCGAGCACCGGGCCCAGGTCGACCCCCAGCTCGGAGAGGATCGTCGTGAAGGCGACGGTCAGGATGACGACCGAGGCGCCGCTGCGGAGAACCGAGCCGATCGTGGTCGCCCGTTGGCGGCGGCGCTCGGTGAGCAGCGGCGCGTCGACGGTCTCGGCCGGTCGTCGCAGGCGCGCGGGGCGGTGGCCGGACAGGATGCCCTTGACCGTACGACCGATGAGTCGGTGCGCGAGCGCGCGGAGCAGAATGGCGATCACGACGATCGCCGCGATCCGGACGACGGTCACGACGGCGTCACCGCCGCTGCCGTCCAGGAAGTCAGCGACGTGCCGACCGCCCGCGGCCAGCGCCGTCGTGCTCACAGCGCCAGCCCGGTGTGGTGGGCGAGGAAGGCCAGCACGTCGACGGAGAGGCCGACCGTGCGACTGACCGAGCGGGCGCCGTGGCCGACCCCGGTCTCGTCGCGCAGCAGCACCGGCGCGTCCGAGGTCGTGGCGTGCTGCAGCGCGGCGCACAGCTTGCGGGCGTGCAGCGGATCGACCCGGCTGTCCCCGTCGAACACGGTGAGCAGCACCGCGGGGTAGGGGTTTGCGCGAACGTGATGATAGGGCGAGTAGCCGAGCAGCCAGCCCAGCTCGGTCGGGTCGGTGGCCGTGCCGTACTCGTCGTTCCAGGTGATCCCGAGCCCGAACCGTTCGTAGCGGACCATGTCCAGCAGCGGCGCGGAGCAGACCACCGCGGCCTGCGCCTCCGGTCGCTGGGTGAGCGCGGCCCCGACCAGCAGACCACCGTTGCTGCCGCCGTAGATCCCCAGCTGCGACGGTGTGGTCCAGCCCTCGGCGACCAGGAGGTCGGCGCAGGCGGCGAAGTCGTCGAACACGTTCTGCTTGTCGTGGCGCATCCCGGCCCGGTGCCAGGCCTCGCCCTCCTCCGCACCGCCCCGCAGGTTTGCCACCGCCCACACGCCGCCGGCCGCGACCCACGCGAGTGCGCTCGCGGTGTAGGCCGGGGTGAGCGAGACGCCGAAGCCGCCGTAGCCGTAGAGCACGGTCGGCAGCTTCCCTGGGTCCTGTGTCGGGGACAGCACCTGCAGGCGCACGGGGGTGCCGTCGGCCGAGGTCGCGGTAAGCATCGAGGCGTGGACGTCAGGGGTCGCGGACTCCCCTGGGGCGCGAGCCCAGAGCTCACCGTCCAGGGTGTGCACGCGAGGTGGGGAGACCGTGTCGGTCCAGCCGTACCAGGCCTGGGCTCCCCCCTCGGGCAGCCCGGAGATCCCGGTGACGGTCCCGAGCCCCGGCAGCTCGATCCTGGTCTCCAGGCCCCCGGACAGGACGGACAGCTCGCTGACGGCGTGGCGGCTGCGCAGCAGGACGAGGTCTCCGTCGGCGAGCAGCAGCGCGTCCTCGAGCACGGCCTCGTCGTCCTCCGGCACGACCGTCGTCCAGTCCCGCGGCGCGGCCGGGTCCGCGACGCACAGCCGTCCGCGCGGGGCTTCGGCGTCCGTGAGCAGCCAGAGCCGACCGTCGTGCGCGACCCAGGGGCTGCAGCGGGCGTCGACACCGACAGCCACCTCCTGCGGAGGGCCGCCCGCGACGAGGTCGAACAGCCAGACGTCGTCGCGGGGCGCGGTCCCGGCGCTCGCGCTGACCAGCAGCCACCGCCCGTCGCGCGACACGGAGCACCCGAAGTAGCTTGTCGGGTCCAGCCCCTCTCCCCAGACCAGGGTGTCCTGCGCCGGGTCCGTGCCGACGACATGTCGCCGCACGCGCCGGTGCAGCTGGTCGGGACCGGGCTCCCGGCGTACGTAGAACAGGGCGGCGCCGCCCGGCTCCCAGGCGATCGGGGAAGAGCGGCAGCGGTCGATCGGCCCGTCCAGCACCTCGCCGGTGGCGACGTCGACGACCCACAGCGCCGACTCCTCGTCGCCGCCGACCGACAGCTGGTAGGCGAGCCGGTCACCCTCCTTGGAGGGCGCCCAGGCGTCGAGGGTCGTCGCGCCCGACGGGTCGACCGCCATCGGGTCCAGCAGCACCCGCTCTCGGCCGTCGTCGTCATCGCGGGTGAGCAGCACGGCGTGCTCCTGGCCGGGTGAGCGGCGGGTCCAGAACGGGCGGCCGGCGCGCCAGGCCGGGACGCCTGCAGCGCCGGCCGACAGCAGGGCGCCAAGGCGGGCGCGGAGCGGGTCGCGTCCAGGTAGGGCGGACAGGTGCTCTGCGGTGAGCGACTCCTGGGACGCACGCCAGGCCTGCGTCCGGTCGTCCTCGACGTCCTCGAGCCAGCGATAGGGGTCGGCGACCCGGTGCCCGAAGAGCTCCTCGACGAGGTCGAGCCGTTCGGCTGTCGGAAACTCCACCCTGCCAGCCTAGGAGCCCGAGGCGGAGCCCCGTGCGGCCACGAGCAGCATCGCCGCGGCGCACGCCGATCCGCCGCACCACGCGGCGGTGCGCCACCACGAGGCCCGCAGCAGCCGGCGCACCGTCTGCGCGTCGAAACCGCTCAGCCGGTCGTGCGCCGGGATCGCACCCAGCACGGTGACCGCGACCGTGACCCCGGCGAACGCCCCGGTCAGCAGCGCCAGCCAGCCGGGCACGTGGTCGGGACGTGCCACCAGACGGACTGCGGTCGTGGCCCCCTGCACCGCCCAGGGGACGGCGACGACCTGCGCGACCCGACGCACGTGCTGGGCGTGGACTGCCGGCCACGCCGTCGTCGGACCGACCAGCAGGAAGGACGGGTAGACGACCCGATGGACGGTGAACGACAGGCCGGTCAGCCCCCAGACCGCGACGGCGTGGACGGTCAGCAGGAGCACCGGACCATCGTCGTCTGCCGCAAGGACGTGGCGCATCCCGGGAAGGTCGGTCATGCTGGCCGGGACAGGGAGGGTGACCGGGGTGACCGAGGCGCTGGTGCTGAACGCGACCTACGAGCCGCTGTGCGTGGTCCCCGGACGACGTGCGGTCGTGCTCTGCCTGTCCAGCAAGGCCGTTGCGGTCGCCGAGACCGACCAGCTCGTCCACAGCGAGCGGGCCACCGTGCGGATCCCGTCGGTGGTGCGCCTGACCCGGTTCGTCAAGGTGCCCTACCGGGCGACGGTCCCGCTCACCCGCAAGGCCGTCTTCGCTCGCGACGGCGGCCGGTGCGCCTACTGCGGTGCGATCGCGACCAGCCTGGACCATGTCGTCCCGAAGAGCAGGGGCGGCTCGCACACCTGGGACAACGTCGTGTCAGCCTGCGGCCGCTGCAACCACGTCAAGGCCGACCGGGCCGTCTCGGAGATGGGCTGGCGGCTGCGTCGGGCCCCGGTCGCCCCCAGCGGCTCGGCGTGGCGGGTCATCGGCGCACGACGCATGGACCCGAGGTGGGAGCCCTATCTCGGTGGGCTGCCCGTCTGGGACCTGCTCGAGGAACCTGCCTGAGCTGACGGGCCGGCTGCGGCATGCAAGGGGTCCGGCCGGGCAGCATGGCCGGATGAGCACCCCTGCCGTCCACCGCGACGGCCTTCCCGACGACCTCGTCGCGCTTGCCCGGGTCCACGGGGTGGCCGTCGGCTACCAGGACGCCGCCGGTCAGCACGTCGTCGTCGGGCAGGCCGCGGTCGTCAGTGCGCTGTGGGCGCTCGGTGTCCAGGCGGACGAGCCCGCAGCGCGGACCGAGGCGTTGGCGGCCGCGCAGGCGGCTCCGTACGCCCGCTCCGTGCCGTACACCACGGTGGTCCGTCAGGGCGCCGGAGCGACCGTGGCGGTCCGCGGCGACGGCCCGCTGCGCCTGGACCTGGAGGACCGGTCCGTCCGGGAGGTGACCGTGACCGGAGCGGTCATCGGCGAGCGGGACGGTCAGGTGCTCCGCACGGTCGTGCTGCCCGACGACCTGCCGCTCGGCTGGCACGCGATCAGCGCGGACGGGGACAGCGGTGTGCTCGTCGTCGCCCCGGCCTCGCTGCCCACCGTGAGCCGTCGCGAGTGGGGCTGGATGGTGCAGCTGTACAGCCTGCGCAGCGCCGGCTCCTGGGGGGTCGGTGACTACGCCGACCTGCGCACGGTCGTGGCCCGCACGGCTGCGGACGGCGGAGGCGTGGTGCTCGTCAACCCGCTGCACGCCGAGACCCCGGTGGTCCCGATCAACCCTTCGCCGTACAGCCCGGGCAGCCGCCGGTTCCGCTCGCCGCTGTGGCTTCGCGTGGAGGACGTCCCCGAGCACGCTGCTGCGCCCGCCGGGCTGCAGCGACAGGTCGCCGACCTGCGACCACCGACCGACCCGGAGCGGGTCCCGCGCGACCCGGCCTGGAACGCGAAGATCGCCGCACTCGAGCTTCTCTGGCCGCTGCACCGGGTCGATGTGCTCGCGTCCTACCGCGCCGAGCTGGGCGAGCCGCTCGAGGGGTTCGCCCTGTTCTGCGCGCTGGCCGAGGAGCACCGTGTGCCGTGGCAGCAGTGGCCGCAGGACCTGCGACGGCCAGACTCCGCGGGCATCCTCGCTGCGCAGACCCGTCTGGCCGAGCGGGTGTCGTTCTGGTGCTGGCTGCAGCTGCTGGTCGACGAGCAGCTCGCTGCCGTCTCCGCGGTCGGCAACGACATGGGGGTCGGGGTCGTCCACGACCTCGCGGTCGGCGTCGACGCCGGCGGCGCGGACGCCTGGGCGCTGCAGGACGCGCTCGCGCTCGGGACCACCGTCGGCGCCCCGCCGGACCTGTTCAACCAGCAGGGACAGGACTGGGGGCTGCCCCCGTGGCGTCCCGACCGGCTCGCCGAGCAGGGCTACGCCCCGTTCCGTGAGCTGGTCCGCGGAGTCCTGCGGCATGCCGGCGGCATCCGGATCGATCACGTGATGGGCCTGTTCCGGCTGTGGTGGGTCCCGGCCGGCGCCGACGCCTCCGAGGGGACGTACGTGTCCTACGACGCGGAGGCCCTGCTCGGCATCCTGGTGCTGGAGGCCACCCGTGCCGGGGCGGTGGTGGTGGGGGAGGACCTGGGCACCGTCGAGGACCGGGTCCGGGACGGGCTGGGGCAGGCCGGGGTGCTGGGCAGCGCGGTCCTGTGGTTCGAGACCGACGACGACGGCGTGCAGACCGACCCGGCCACCTGGCGCTCGTCCGCGATGGCGACCGTGACCACGCACGACCTCCCCACCGCCGCCGGCTATCTCGCTGAGGAGCAGGTGCGGGTGCGTGACGAGCTGGGACAGCTGGGGGTGCCGGTGGAGCAGGAGCGTGAGCGCGTACGCGCGGAGCGGGCCAACCTGCTGGAGATGCTCACGACCCAGGGCCTAGTCGAGGCGTGCGGTGGCGACGTGCCGCTGGCGATGCACGCCGCGCTGGTGGCATCACCGTCGATCCTGGTGCTCGCCGCGTTCGGGGATGCGGTCGGTGACCTGCGTCAGCCGAACCTGCCCGGGACCGTCGACCAGTATCCCAACTGGCGGCTGCCGGTGGCGGACGGGGACGGCGAACCCATGTCGCTGGAGCAGCTGCTGGCTGCTCCCGGGGTGGCGCGGCTCACCGCGGTGCTGCGTTCGGTAGGTTCTCCCTGCGACGACCATGTCAGCCCTTTTCCGCCGTCGCCTCCCGAGGCCCCGGCCCCGGACCCCGGAGATGCCACGTGAACCGTGCCGTGCGCTCGGCGCTTGCGCTCGGCGCTGCGCTGTCAACCCTGCTGCTGGCCTCCTGCGGGGGCGGCAACGCTGAGCTCGGGCCGAAGGAGGGCGCTGACCTGTCGAGCGGTGTCAGTGGCGGGCACGCCCTGCTGCTGTACGTCGGCGGGCCGCTCCTGCTGCTGACGCTGGTGTCGTTGCTGGTGTGGCTGCCGGGCATGGTGCGCTCGACGCGTTACCGTTCCGGCCGTGGCTGGGGAGCGCCACCGGTCTGGTTCGCCGGGCCCCCCGACCCGGTCGCCGCGGTCGAGACGGCCGAGCCCGGCCGCGAGCAGAAGGGTGGGGCCAGTGGCAGCTGGTGAGCAGGACGAGAACGTCGCGCCGACGATGGCGAGTCCCTCGCGGGGTCCGGGCCTGTCGCCGCGGGACTCCGACCG
>JBBSTR010000015.1:0-38690 GCA_038235705.1 Mycobacteriales bacterium | reverse complement strand
GGTCGAGCGCCTTCCGCACGTCGACGACCGGCGGGAGCATCTCGTACTCGACGTCGATGAGCTCGAGCGCATCGCGGGCCGCGTAGCGGTCCTCGGCGACGACGAAGGCGACCTCCTGGCCCTGGAAGCGGACCTTGTCGGTGACCAGCACCGCCTGGATGTCGGCCGACAGCGTCGGCGCCCACGCCAGGCCGAGGCCCTCGAGGTCCTTGCCGGTGATGACCGCGAGGACCTTGGGGTGGGCGAGCGCCTCGCTGGTGTCGATCGAGACGATGCGGGCGTGCGCGACGGGAGCACGCAGGATCGCGCTGTGCAGCATCCCGGGCAGCACCACGTCATCGAGATAGTTGCCCTGGCCGCGGACGAAGCGAGGGTCCTCCTTGCGCTGAAGACGCCCGAAGCCGATCGGGCGCTCGGCAGAGTCGGCGCCGGGGTTGTTCTCGCGCGGCTCCACCACCGCGCGGTCCTCGACCGTCGTCATGCCGTCACCGGGGCCGAGCTGTCGGCGTGCTCGGCCGGGACCTCGACGCTCGCCGGGTGCTCCGCAGCCCACTGGATGGACCGGACGATGGTGGCGTAGCCGGTGCAACGGCAGATCTGGCCGGAGATCGCCTCTCGGATCTCGGTCGCGTCCGGGTGCGGGTTCTTGTCGAGCAGCGCTCGGGCGGTGAGCATCATGCCCGGCGTGCAGAAGCCGCACTGAAGGCCGTGCTCCTCCATGAAGCCCTGCTGGACGGGGTCGAGAACCTTGCCGTCAGCCATCCCCTCCACGGTGCGGATGTCGTGCCCGTCGGCCATCGCGGCCAGCACGGTGCAGGACTTGACCGGCTCGCCGTCCATGAGAACCACGCAGGTGCCGCAGTTGCTGGTGTCGCAGCCCCAGTGCGTGCCGGTGAGACCGAGCTCCTCACGGATGTGGTGCACGAGCAGGACCCGCGGCTCCACGTCTCGGGTCCTCTCCTGACCGTTGACCGTCATCGAGACCTGCATGGCTAGCCCTCCTGGCTGTTGGTCGTGGCGGCGCGGGCGGCGGCCTTGCGCAGCACGCGCTTCGTGAGCTCACCGGCAAGGTGACGCTTGTAGTCGACAGGACCGCGCTGGTCCGCGACGGGACTGCAGTCCTCGCTCGCCAGGCGGCCGGCGTCGGCGAACAGCGCCTCGCTCGGCGCCTCACCCGCGAGCAGGTCGGCGACGCGGGTCGCCGTGCCGTCCAGCCCGACAGCCGTGAGCCCCACCGAGGCCTGCTCGATGCGGCCGTCGGTGGTGAGCTGCACCATCGCGCCGGCTGCCGCGACCGCCCAGTCGCCGACCCGGCGCTCGACCTTCTCGTAGGCGCTGCTCGAACGCGGCAGGACCGGGAAGCGCACCTCGGTGAGCAGCTCGTCCTGCCCGACGGCCGTCTCGTACGGGCCGCGGTGAAGCTCGGCCATCGTGAGCACCCGCTCACCGGCCGGGCCGCGGACGACGGCGACCGCGCCGAGGACGTCGCAGACGGTGGACAGGTCCTCGGCGGGGTCGGCCTGGCAGAGCGATCCGCCGAGCGTGCCGCGGTTGCGCACGACCGGGTCGGCGATGACCTTCTCGGCGTCGGTGACGATCGGGAACAGCCGGGCGAGCTCCTCGGACTCGAGCAGCGCCGTGTGCCGGGTCAGGGCCCCCATGCGCAGCCAGCCGTCGGCCTGGAGGATGAAGTCGAGCTCGAAGAGATCGTTGATGTCGATGAGCCACTCGGGCCGGGCCAGCCGGAGCTTCATCATCGGCAGCAGGCTGTGTCCACCGGCCACGACGCGGGACTCCGGCCCGTGCCGCTCCAGCAGCGCGAGAGCGTGGTCCACGCTCTCGGCGCGGACGTAGTCGAACGGGGCGGGGATCTGCATGCGTCCTCCCGAGACGACGGAAGGCGTGCGCCTCCCGGCTGGCGTGTGTGACTCTCGTCATGACCCCGCGTGCTGGTCAAGGCGAGATAACTGTTCGCTTAGGAGGTGCCGGATCCATGACGTTGAGCCAGTTGCGGGCTTTCGCGCTCGTTGCCCGCCTGGGCTCGATGCGGGCCGCGGCAGCAGCGCTCGGCATCAGCGAGCCGGCGGTGTCCTCGGCCGTCGCCGCGCTGCGCACCGACCTCGGCGACGCACTTGTCGTCCGCTCGGGCGGTGGCATCGCCCTCACTGCGGGCGGACGGCGACTGGCTGCCCATGCGGACGAGATCGTCGGGCTGGCCGACCTCGCCCGACGCGAGGTGGCCGCCGCCGGGACCTCCGGCGACGTGCTGCGGGTCGGCGTCACCGCGACCTTCGAGGAGCACGCCGCCACCGGGCTCATCGACGCGTTCACCAAGCGCATGCCCGGCACCTCCGTCGAGGTGGTGCCGGTGACGCCCGAGCGGATGCTCGAGGTTCTGCTGCACCGCTCGGTCGACATCGCGCTGGGGCTGCCGCCCGCGCGAGCCGTCGACGGGACGGTGGACGTGGTGCCCTTCCTGCGCTATCAGCGGGTGGTCGTCGCCGCGGCTGACTCACGGCTGGGCCGGGCGCCGACGATGATCCCGCTCCCGCGCGGCGAGCTGGTGCGCGAGCGGTGGTTCACCGGGCCGGCCGGCATCGAGGAGCTGTCGGCGGAAGGTCGGTGGCTGATCGAGAGCGGCATGCTGCCCGACCTCGTACCGCTCGGCAGCGAGGCCGAGGTGCGCGAGCGGGTGCTCGCCGGCGAAGGGCTCGGGCTGCTGCTGGCCCACGTCGTGCGCCTCGACCTGCGCCGCGAGTCCCTGGTGCGCCTGCCCGTGGGCGGGACGCCGGTCCACGGGCTGTGGTGCGCCTCGACCTTGGGCCGCGGTCGAGCCGTGCCGGGCGCGCGCGCCCTGCAGCGTTTCGTCACCACTCCGGACGCGACGGCCGCCTCGGTCGCACCGGCCGGCGCGCCGCGCGGGGCCCGGGCACTACCGCCCGTCCACGTCACGCTGTGGAGCTGAGCAGCCGCTGGTAGTCCTCCTCGGTGTCGACGTCGAGGGGGATCGTCCCGGGGACGGTCACCTCGACGACGTCCTCGGCGCGCGCCTCCAGCAGCTTCCAAACCGCCTTGTCGCCGTGCAGACGCGCGAGGTCGGGCAGCACGTCACGGCCGAACGCGAACGGGTGGCCGATGCCGTCGTCGTAGCGGCAGACCGCGAGCAGCGCATCGCCGCGACCGGCCAGCAGCCGGCTCACCGAGTCGGGGGTCACGCACGGCTGGTCGCCGAGCAGCAGGACGACCACGTCGGTGTCCGGCGTCAGCTGCGGCACGGCCGCAGCGATCGAGGACGAGCAGCCCGTGCCATACGCCGGGTTGACGACGACCTCGAACCCGTCGAGGTCGACGGCGCCCTGCACGTCGTCGGCGGCGCCGCCGAGCGCGACGAGACGCTGGTCGGCAGGACAGGCCCGGGCGACGGCGAGGACGGCGTCGAGCAAGGGACGGCCGCGGAACGGGAGCAGCTGCTTGGGCCGGCCGAGGCGACGGGAGCGTCCGGCGGCCAGGACCAGGAGCGCAGTGTTCATGACAGGAGCGTGGCACGTCCGGACCGAGCTCCCGGGCCGCACGTACGACGCGTACGGTGCTCGCACCACCAGCCATTCCGACGAGCGGGGCGCAAGTGCGAGCGGATCGTGTTGCCAAGAGGTACGCCACGCCGATGTCGGCGCCGGCCTATCCGCCCGGTTCCTACCGCTTCACCGACCGCGAGTACCTCAACATCGTCTACCGGACCGATCCCGACGCGCTGCGCGAGGTGGTCCCGGAGCCGCTCGAGATCGACGAGCCGCTGGTCCGCTTCGAGATCATGCACATGGGCGACGTCGCCGGCTACGGCCCCTACACCGAGGGTGGCGCCGCGATCCCGGTGCGCTTCGGTGACGAGCGGGGCGAATATCTGCACTCCATGTATCTCGACAGCTTTGCCGCCACCGCGTCCGGGCGGGAGCTGAGCGCCTACCCCAAGACGCTCGGCGCCCCCCGGCTGCGGGTCGAGCAGGGTGCGCTCATCGGCACCCTGGACGTGACGTCCGAGCGGGTCGCCACAGCGACGATGGGCTACAAGCAGCGAGAGCTGGACCACGACGAGGCGCGTCGGCAGATCGCCGTGCCGACGTACATGCTCAAGGTCGTGCGCGGCTACGGCGGCAAGCCCCTGGTCTGCGACCTCGTACGCACCCAGATCACCGACGTCGTCGTCAAGGGCGCCTGGACCGGGCCGGCGCGGCTCCAGCTCAACGCGCACGTGCTGGCCCCGCTCGCCGACCTGCCGGTGCTGGAGATCGTGAGCGTCAGCCACATCATGACCGACCTGACGCTCGCCGGCGTCCAGCCGGTCCACAACTACCTGGAGGCCACGTGAGCACCGCCGACCGACCCATCGTCGTGCTGGGCGCCGGCACGCTCGGACGCCGGATCGCGCTGATGTTCGCGACCAGGGGCGGCGTCGTACGCATCTTCGACGCCTCCGCCGACGCGCTTGCCGCCGCCCGCGAGTTCGTGGACGCGCAGCTGCCGGAGCTGCTCGCGACGGTGGACGGCAGCAGCCCCGCCGCGATCGAGGTCCACGAAGACCTCGCCGCCGCGGTGGACGACGCGTGGCTCGTCGTGGAGTCGCTCCCCGAGCGCATCGAGCTCAAGCGCGAGGTCTTCCCGGAGCTGGAGCGCCTCGCGCCCGCGGACGCGATCCTCGCGAGCAACTCCTCCTCGTACGCGACCAGCGAGCTCGTCGACGTCCTCACCACCCCTGAGCGCGTGCTCAACATGCACTTCTTCATGCCGCCGCGGATCCGCGCGGTGGAGCTGATGTCGTGCGGTCGCACCGACCGCGCGCCGCTCGACCGGCTGCTGGCGGTCCTCCCGTCGTACGGGCTGCTGCCGTTCGAGGCCAAGGTCCAGAGCACCGGTTTCATCTATAACCGGATCTGGGCGGCGATCAAGCGCGAGGCGTTGAGCGTCGCGGCCGAGGGCGTCGCCACCCCCGAGGAGATCGACGCCCTGTTCGTCGCGGTGCTGGGCACCAAGGACGGACCGTTCCGGATGATGGACCGGGTCGGGCTCGACGTCGTGCTCGACATCGAGAACCACTACGCGGCCGAGCGCGAGGGCCTGCCGGAGAGTCCGCGCGAGCTGTTGAAGGAGTACCTGGACCAGGGACGGCTGGGCCGCAAGAGCGGCCACGGCTTCTACGACTACAGCGCGGAGCGATCCAGGTGACGGGGCTGTTCGACGACCTCAAGGTGATCGACTGCGGCAGCTTCATCGCCGCGCCGGCCGCCGCGACCATCCTGTCCGACTTCGGCGCGGACGTGATCAAGATCGAGCCGCCGGGGGCCGGCGACCCCTACCGGCATCTTCCGGCGATGCCGGGCAACCCGGTCAGCGAGCACAACTACGGCTGGATGCTCGACTCCCGCAACAAGCGCAGCCTCGCGCTGGACCTCGGCAAGCCTGAGGCGCAGGCGGTGCTGCACCGCCTGGTCGCCGACGCCGACGTCTTCGTCACCAACTACCCGAGCAAGGTCCGCGAGAAGCTCCGGATGGGCTACGACACGTTGGCGCCGCTCAACGAGCGGCTTGTCTACGCCTCGTTCAGCGGCTACGGAGACCAGGGCGAGGAGGCGCTGAAGCCGGGCTTCGACGTGACCGCCTGGTGGGCTCGCTCGGGGATGATGGACATCATCCGTACGGCACCCGGGGACACTCCGGTGCGCCCGACGGTCGGCATGGGTGACCATCCTTCGGCGATGAGCCTGTTCGCGGCCATCATGACGGCTCTCTACCAGCGCGAGAAGACCGGCCGGGGCACCTCGGTCTCGTCCTCCCTGCTGGCCAACGGCTTGTGGTCCAACAGCTATCTAGCGCAGGCCGCGCTCGTCGGCGCTGTCAGCGTGCCCCGACCGCTGCGCGAGCAGGCGCTCAACGCCCTGACCTGCTACTACCGCTGCGGCGACGACCGCTGGCTCATCCTGACCATCCTCAACGAGGACCGCTACTGGCCCGTCCTCACCGCCTGTCTCGGGCGCGAGGACCTGGCGACCGATCCACGCTTCGCCACCCGCAGCGACCGGCACGCGCGGTCGGTCGAGCTGGTCGCCGAGCTGGACCGCACGTTCGCGACGCAAGACCGGGCCCACTGGCGCGAGGTGCTCCACACGAACGGCATCGTGTTCGACGTCGTGGCGAGCCCTGAGGACCTCGTCGACGACGACCAGCTCACGGCCAACCGGGTCGTCGTCCCGTTCGAGACCGGAGACTTCCGTACGGTGGACAGCCCGTTCACCGTCGGCGAGGTCGCCAAGACCGTGCCCCGACTGCCCCCGACCGTCGGCGAGCACAGCCACGAGCTGCTGAGCGAGGCCGGCTTCAGCGACGCGGAGATCGCGTCCCTGCGCGACGTCGGCGCCGTCTCCTGACAACGGCGCCGACGGCGGGCGCTAGGCCTTCTTGAGCGGCACGGTCCGCATCAGCCGACGGTTCGCGAACTCGAACATCGCCAGCTCGGACAGCTCACGCCCGTAACCGGAGCGTTTCACCCCACCGAACGGCAGCTCCGGCGACGAGCCGGTCGGCTGGTTGATCCAGACCATGCCGGCCTGCAGCCGCTCGGCCACCGCCTTCGCGGCCTCCGGGTTGCTGCTCATGACGGTGGCGCCGAGGCCGTAGTCGCTGTCGTTGGCCAGTGCGACCGCTGCGTCCGCGTCCTTGACCTTGTAGACGACGGCGGCCGGGCCGAACAGCTCCTCGCGGTAGGCCCGCATGTCCGGGGTCACGTCGGTGAGGATCGTGGCGTCGACGAAGGCGCCCGCGTGGTCGGGACGCCCGCCGCCGGTGACGACGGTGGCTCCCTTGTCGATCGCGTCCTGGATCTGCTCGTGCAGACCCTTGGCCGCAGCCTCGCTGGACAGCGGTGCGAGCGAGGTCGCCGGGTCGGACGGGTCGCCGGGCGCGAAGGTGGAGAACGCCTGCTTCAGGCCCGCGACGAAGGAGTCGTAGTGCTCCTCGGTGACGATCAGCCGCTTGGAGGCGGTGCAGGCCTGGCCGGTGTTCTGCATCCGGCCCATCGTCGCGGCCTTGACGGTCGCGCCGAGGTCGTCGGCGTCCAGCACGATGAACGGGTCGCTGCCGCCGAGCTCGAGCACCGACTTCTTCAGGTGCTTACCGGCCAGGGCGGCCACGGCGCTGCCGGCCCGCTCGCTGCCGGTCAGGGTCACGCCCTGGATGCGCGGGTCGGCGATGACCTGCTCGACGTCGGCGATCCGCAGGTAGGTGTTGGTGAACACGCCCTCCGGCGCCCCCGCGTCGGTGAACAGCTTCGCGACCGCCTCAGCGCACTGCGGGACGCTCTCGGCGTGCTTGAGCACGACGGTGTTGCCGAGCACCAGGTTGGGCCCGGCGACCCGTACGACCTGGTAGAAGGGGTAGTTCCACGGCTCGATCGCCAGCAGGACGCCGACCGGCTGGGTCTCGATGAGAGCCTGGCCCCCGCCCATCATCGGCTCCACCGACGTGGGCTCGAGGACCCGCGGGCCGTTGCCGGCGTAGTAGTTGAGGATCATCGAGCAGAGCTGCAGCTCGCCGACAGCCTCCTCCTGGCGCTTGCCCATCTCCTTGGTGATCAGACCTGCGAGCTCCGTGCGACGCTCGTCCATCAGGTCGGCAGCCTTCTTGACGACGGCCGCCCGCTCCTCGACCGGACGCTGACGCCAGTCTTGGTAGGCCGCGTGCGCGCGTTGCACGATCCCGTCGATGTCCTCGGTCGGGGTGAAGTCGACGCTCTTCTCGGTCTCGCCGGTGAACGGGTTGACCGTCGCGTAGCGGCGCTCGGTCGTCTCCTGGGTCGTCGTCATGGATCCTCTTCTCTGCTGGGGGGGTGCTCGCCTGAGCCATGCCCGCACACGCGACCAGTAGTCACGCGCCACCTGATGAGACAGTGACGCGGCCGGGACCCCAGGACATCGGAGACGTCATGACCACTTCGCAGAGCACCGCACCTCGTACGCCCGAGCCCGAGGGTGACGCCGTCCTTGCAGCGCTGCCCGGCGACCTGTACGGCTACGAGCAGATGCTCCCGCCGGAGGACCAGACGGTGCTGCTGCGGCTGCGTGACTGGCTGCAGAAGGAGGTCTCCCCGATCGCCAACGACCAGTGGTCACGAGCGGAGTTCCCGCACCACCTCGTACCGCCGCTCGGCGAGCTCGGGGTGATCGGCCTCGGCTACGACCGCCCGGGACGCCCGGCGGCCAGCCGGCTGCTGACCAGCTTCGTCACCCTGGAGCTGTCTCGGGTCGACCCCTCGATGGCCACCTTCTTCGGCGTGCACAGCGGCCTCGCGATGGGCAGCATCGTGCTGCTCGGCTCGCCCGAGCAGCGTGAGCGTTGGCTGCCCGACATGTTCACCATGAAGACGATCGGCGCGTTCGCACTCACCGAGCCCCAGGGCGGGTCCGACGTCGCCGGCGGGCTCGAGACCACCGCACGACGTGACGGCTACACCTGGGTGCTGGACGGCGCCAAGCGCTGGATCGGCAACGCGACCTTCGCCGACCTGATCATCGTCTGGGCGCGCGACACCGAGGACGGCTCGGTGAAGGGCTTCGTCGTCGAGCAGGACAACCCCGGCTTCACGGCGACCAAGATGGAGGGCAAGCTCGCCCTGCGCACGGTGCAGAACGCCGACGTCGTGCTGTCCGGCTGCCGGGTGCCCGAGACCGACCGGCTCGCGGGGGCCAACACGTTCAAGGACACCGGCAAAGTGCTGCAGCTGACCCGTGGCGGCGTCGCCTGGAACTCGGTCGGCTGCATGATGGGCGCGTACGAGGCCGCGCTGAGCTACACCAAGACCCGCGAGCAGTTCGGCCGGCCGATCGCCGGCTTCCAGCTGATCCAGGACCTGCTGGTGAAGATGCTGGGCAACATCAGCGCGTCGCTCGGCATGACGGTGCGGGTCGCCGAGCTGCAGGAGGCCGGCGAGTGCACGGACGCGCAGGCGGCCCTGGCCAAGTCCTACTGCACCAGCCGGATGCGGGAGACCGTCGCCTACGCCCGAGAGGTGCTGGGCGGCAACGGGATCCTGCTCGACCACGACGTGGCCCGGTTCTTCAACGACGCCGAGGCGCTCTACTCCTACGAGGGCACCCGCGAGATCAACACCCTCATCGTCGGGCGCGCGATCACCGGCCTGAGCGCCTTCGTCTGAGCCCGAACGCCTTCGCACCACCGCCGGGTGCAGGGCGGTCAGCACCCGGGACGGGGTCGTCCGGGATGTCTAGCGTCTCCCCCAACGACCTCGTCAAGAAGTGCGGAGCCGCCGGCTACCTCACCAGGTCGACGTTCGGCTCCTCGACCCTCGCCGCCGCCCGTGAACGGGTCCGCGAGCGGCTGAGGGTCGGGCGGTGGCCGAGAATCGCGCAGATGCTGTCGTACTCATCGGCTTTGAGCCCCAGCTCGGCCCACGGCTGCGGCGTGTCGGGGGTGGCGGTGGCTACGTCGACGGCGTCCAGCCGGGGGGTTCAGGTCACGCGGCAATCCTGTCGGCCGCGCGTGGCCGCGCCGACCGCCGCCGGGCGGGGTTCAGCGCCAGGCGCCGCGGACGTGCTGCGCCGGGTAGGGCGTCTCCTTGTACGGGACGCCGAGCTCGTGGGCGGCGCGGAACGGCCAAGCGGGTTCACGGATCGCAGCGCGAGCCAGCATCACCGCATCAGCCGAGCCGTCTGTGACGATCTGCTCGGCTTGGGCGGGCTCGGTGATCATTCCGACCGCAACGACCGGCAGGCCGCTGCCCTCGCGCACCTCGCACGCGAACGGCACCTGATAGCCGGGGCCGGCGGTGATCTGCTGGTGCGCAACGGCGCCACCCGATGAGATGTCGAGCAGGTCGACCCCGTGGTCCTTCAGCACCGCACCGAGCCGCGCCGTCTGCTCGACGTCCCAGCCCCCGTCGGCCCAGTCGGTGGCGGACAGGCGTACGAACACCGGCTTCTCGTCGGGCCAGACCTTGCGGATGGCGTCGGCGATCTCCACGACCAGTCGGGTGCGGTTCTCGAACGAGCCGCCGTACTGATCTGTGCGCTGGTTAGCCAGCGGCGAGAGGAACTGGTGAATCAGGTAGCCGTGCGCGCCATGGATCTCCACGACGTCGAAGCCGGCGGCGTCTGCACGGACCGCCGCGTCGGCAAAGGCCTGGGGCAAGGCCGCAACCTCGTCAGTCGTCAACGCCCGTGGCACGTCATAGCCCTCGAACGCCAGCGCCGAAGGGCCGACCGCTTCCCATCCACCTGCGCTCACCGGCGCCGAGCCCTCGCCGTCGAGCAGCGGCGACCAGGTCGACCCCTTGCGGCCGGCGTGGGCGAGCTGGATGCCCGCGACGGCACCCTGGCTGCGTACGAACTCGACGACCCGACGCCACGGCTCGATGTGCGCACGCGACCAGATACCGGCGTCCTGCGGGCTGATCCGGCCCTCGGGCACGACCGCGGTCGCCTCGGTCATCACCAGTCCGAAGCCGCCGATCGCGTGCTGGCCGAGATTGACCAGGTGCCAGTCGGTCGGCATCCCGTCCTGCTCGACACAGCTGTACTGGCACATCGCGGCCAGCCAGATGCGGTTGCGCGCGGTGACGCCACGGAGGGTCAAGGGCTCGAAGAGAACGGACACCACGGTGCCAACCGCGGGGGGCCGGGCAACATTCCGGTCAGTTGATCTTGAACGACTGGCTCGGCGAGGAGTAGGGCGAACAGCGCCTCCGACGAGCGGGTCGGCCGGCCGCGACGCGCACGAGGCGTGGCACGCGACCACCCGATCCCGCTCAGACGAGGCGCTTCTTCGGCGAGCTGTTCTCGGTCTTGCGGGGGTCCCTGACGATCGCGTCACCGAGCACGTCGTCGATGCGCGTCATCAGCTCGTCCGGGATCTGGACCCCGGAGGCCTTCGCGTTCTCGGTGACCTGCTCGGGGCGTGAAGCACCGATGATCGCCGCTGAGACGTTGTCGTTCTGCAGCACCCAGGCCACCGCCAGCTGCGCGAGCGACAGGTCCAGCTCGTCGGCAACCGGCTTGAGCTTCTGGACCCGGCCGAGGACGTCGTCGCTCATCCACTGCTTGATCATGTCGGCGCCGCCCTTGTCGTCGGTCGCCCGGCTGCCCTCCGGCGGCTGCTCGCCCGGCTTGTACTTCCCGGTCAGCACGCCCTGCGCGATCGGCGACCACACGACCTGACCGATCCCGAGCTCCTTGCTGGTCGGCACGACCTCGCCCTCGATCACGCGCCACAGGGCGCTGTACTGCGGCTGGTTGCTCACCAGCGAGAACCCGAGGTCCTTCGCCATCGCTGACGCCGCCCGCAGCTGGTCAGGCGTCCACTCGCTGACCCCGATGTAGAGCGCCTTGCCCGCCCGCACGACGTCGGCGAAGGCCTGCATCGTCTCCTCCAGCGGCGTCTGGACGTCGTAGCGGTGCGCCTGGTAGAGGTCGACGTACTCGGTCTGAAGCCGTAGCAGGGAGCCGTTGATCGACTCCATGATGTGCTTGCGCGACAGCCCGGTGTCGTTCGGCCCCTTGGGCCCGGTCGGGAAGTAGACCTTGGTGAAGATCTCCACCGACTCGCGGCGCTGCTCGGCGAGCGCCTCGCCCAGCACGGTCTCAGCGGCCGTGTTGGCGTACGCGTCGGCGGTGTCGAACGTCGTGATCCCGACGTCCAGCGCGGCCTTGACGCAAGCCTTCGCGGCGTCGTTCTCGACCTGGCTGCCGTGGGTGAGCCAGTTGCCGTAGGTGAGCTCGGAGACCTTCAGGCCCGAAGCGCCGAGGTGGCGGTGCTGCATCGTGTGCTCTTTTCTGTCGGGGACGAGACAGACCTGCCCACGATCCGGCGTACGAGACGCGCCTACCGCACCCAGACCGTCGAGCAGGCCGGGACGGTGAGCACACCGCCGGCGAGCGAGGCCCCGCCGACGGTCGCCACCAGCAGCTCGGTGGCCTCGACGGGCACCTCGACCGGCTCACCCGCGGCGCTCAGCACCGCGGTGAGAGGCCCGCGACGGAGCACGAGCACGTCGTCGGAGGAGTCGGCGAAGCTCACCTCGTCTCCCGGTCCCGAGGCCAGCAGCTCGCGCCGAGCGGCGAGCAGCCGACGGTAGGCGTTGAGCGTCGAGCCCGGGTCGCCCGACTGGCGGTCGACGGCCCGGGCGGTCGCGTCGTCTCCGAACGGGAGCCACGGCTCGCCGGTCGTGAACCCGTGCCCGGCGCCGTCGGTGGTCCACGGGATCGGCGTCCGGCAACCGTCCCGGCCGAGCTCGGCGCCGTCGGTGCGCAGGAAGATCGGGTCCTCGCGACGGTCGGCCGGCACATCGGACTCCTCGAGCCCCAGCTCCTCTCCCTGGTAGAGGTACGGCGAGCCCGGCAGGGCGAGCAGCAGTGCCGTGACCGCCAGCCCGCGGCGTCGTCCGAGGGCACCCCCGCCGTAGCGCGTGACGTGGCGGACGAGGTCGTGGTTGGACAGCACCCAGGTGCTCGGGTCGAACAGCCGGAGCGCAGCCTCGACGGTCTCCCGGAGCGCGGCGGCCTCGAAGGGAGCCTTCATGACCGTGAAGTTGAACGCCTGGTGCAGCCGGGTCGGACCGACATAGCGCGCCACCCGCGCAACGTCGAACAGGAACACCTCGCCGACCAGCATCCGGTCGCCGTCGTAGGTGTCGAGCAGCGCACGCCAGTCCTGGTAGACGGCGAGCACCTCGTCGCGGTCCCACATCAGCGGGCTCATCCCGAACGAGCCGTCCCGCACCTGGTCGGCCGGCAGGTCGGTGAGGTCCGGGTCCTTGTAGAGCGCGTGCGCGACGTCGATGCGGAAGCCGTCGACGCCGCGGTCGAGCCAGAACGCGAGGATCCGCAGAAACTCGGCGTGCACCTCCGGGTTGGTCCACTCCAGGTCGGGCTGACGGGGGTCGAACAGGTGCAGGTACCACTGGCCGTCGGGCGACTTGCGGGTCCAGGCCGGCCCGTCGAACACGCTCTGCCAGTTGTTCGGCGGCTGGTCGCCACCGTCGCCGACGCCGTCGCGGAACACGTACCGGCTCCGGGCGGGGGAGGTCGGGTCGGCGAGCGCCTCCTGGAACCACGCGTGGTCGCTGGACGTGTGGTTCGGCACCAGGTCCACGATGACCCGCAGCCCCGCCTCGTGGGCATCGGTGAGCAGCGCGTCGAAGGCGGCCAGGTCGCCGAACCTCGGGTCGACGTCGCAGTAGTCCGCCACGTCGTAGCCGTGGTCGGCCATCGGCGACGGGTAGAACGGCGTGATCCAGACGGCGTCGACCCCAAGCTCGACGAGGTAGGGCAGGTGCTCTGCGATGCCCTGCAGGTCACCGGTCCCGTCGCCGCCGGAGTCCGCGAACGACCGGACGTAGATCTCGTACACGACCGCGTCGTGCCACCACTTCTGCATGCTGAGGACGCTAGTGCCAGGTGCCGACGAGATAGGCGACGCCGTACGGCGCGTGCGCGTAGGTCACCTCGGCCCGCCGACGGTGACCAGCCGCCAGGCCCAGCACGTGCCAGGGACGCACCCCGGTGGCCATCAGCTCGTCCCCGAGCGCAGGGTCGAGAGCGAGCAGTCGGTCCGGGTCCCCGGAGGCCAGCGCGATCTGCGCCTGCTCGTCGAAGGCCGCCGCCCGAGGGTCTGAGTACCCCGGCGCCTTCTCGTCCCGGCGAGCGCTGCCGTCGCCGCAGACCAGCAGCCCGACCCGCCCTGCCCCCAGGAGCGCAGCGTCGTCCGCCTCGTCCGCGACCCCGTAGAACGTCGTCGGCAGGCCGAACCCCCGGGTCAGCCACTCCCCGATCCCCAGCGCGTACGGAAGCGCCGTCACCTCGGGCCCTCGCACGCCGAAGGGCCGAGGGTCCCAGCGCCCCTCGTACACCCGGCTCCTCGGGGCGCTCCCCACCACGACGAGACGGTCCGCGGAGGCGAGCGTCGCGACCGCTTCACGACAGGCGGTACGCAGGTCGTCGTCACGGTCGGCGGACCCACCGGCTACCTCGGGCACCAGCAGCGGAGGTGTCGGCACGAAGACCGCGGCGTGCATCACGCGAGCGCGCGCTTTCCCACGGCCAGGTCCCGTCGACCAGCGACCGCGTCGACCAGCGCGAGCACCCGGGCCGTCGCGACGACGTCGTGGCAGCGGAACACCCGGGCGCCCTGCCACGCGCAGATCGCCGTCGCGGCCAGCGTGCCTTCGAGCCGGTCGTCCGGCGGGAGGTCGAGCACCTCGCCGACGAAGTCCTTGCGCGACAGCGCCATCAGCACCGGCCAGCCGGTCGCGACGAGCGCGTCGGTGCGGGCGGTGACCGCGAGCGAGTGTCGGCTGTTCTTCCCGAAGTCGTGCCCCGGGTCGATGAGCACCGAGTCACGCAGCACCCCGGCCGACACGGCGTCCTCGGCCAGCCCGGTCAGCGTGTCGACGACGTGCGCGACGACGTCGTCGTACTGCACCCGGTGCGGCCTGGTCCGCGGCGCCGCTCCCCCCGCGTGCGTGCAGACCAGCCCTGCGCCGTAGGACGCGGCGACCTGGGCGGTCTCCGGGTGCGGGGCGCCCCACGCGTCGTTGACCAGGTCGGCGCCGGCCCGGCAGGCCGCGTCGGCGACAGCGGGCTCGAAGGTGTCGACCGACAGGACGACGTCCGGGTGGCGGGTGCGCGCCGCCTCGACGACCTCGACCACACGCCGGGCCTCCTCCTCGACCGGCACCGGCTCGCCCGGCGCTGCCTTGACCCCGCCGATGTCGACGATGTGCGCGCCCTGCGCCACGACCTCGTCGACCCGGTCCAGAGCGGCCTGCAGCCCGAAGGTCCGGCCACGGTCGAAGAACGAGTCGGGGGTGCGGTTGACGATCGCCATGATCAGCGAGCCGTCGGGCAGCTGCTTGCCCCGGAAGATCACGCCGTCACCAGGGCAGGCAGGTCCAGCAACGGGACGGTGCTCTCGACGAGCCCGTCGGCGGTGGTCTGCAGGAGGGTGTCGGGCAGGTCGGTGAGCCCTGCACGGGACAGCGCGGTCCGCAGCACCGCGCTCGCCATCCGTCCCAGCTCGAGGTCGCCGTGATGACGGTGGCGGCGCTCACCGAGCCGCACCTGCGCCAACCCGTCGAGCCCGACCAGGGAATGCGCATCCATGAGCATGCCGATCTCCAGGCCGTAGCCGGTCGCGAACGGCAGCCGCTCCAGCAGCGAGCGACGGGCAGCCAGCTCCCCCGAGAGCGGCTGCGCGAAGCCGGAGAGCTCAGGTCGCAGCGAGGCGAGCAAGGGCTTGGCGACCAGCTCGGTCACCCGGCCTCCGCTGCGCGGGTGCAGCACCTCACCGATCTGCAGCGGCCGTTCGGTCGCGGCCTTGACCAGCTGCAGGTCTTGGTCGAGCAGCAACGGCGCAACCAGCGAGACGACCCACGACGGGTCGAACGGGTCGAGGTCGGCGTCGACCAGCACGAGCAGGTCCGCGGTGGTCTGCTGCAGCGCCCGCCAGACGGCGCCGCCCTTGCCCGCAGCAGGACGGTCCGGGGCGATGTCGCTCGCGTGGAGCACGCGTGCACCGGCAGCAACCGCCAGCCCCTGCGTCCCGTCGGTCGAGCCACCGTCGATGACGACGACCTCGCTGAGCAGAGCCGAGCAGACCGGATCGGCGAGCACGGCCGAGACCACGTTCGTGATGGTCGCGGCCTCCTGCAGGGTCGGGATCACCAGACAGACCGTCTCCTCACCCCGCGCGGCCATCAGCTCCGCGGGTCCAGGAAAGTCGCTCGGCTCGTAGGAGCGTCCGGTCAGCCAGTCACGCACGTCGTCTCGCACCCGGACAGCCTGCCAAAACGATCTGTCCACCCGCTCAGAGCGACAGTCCCCCGTCCACCGGCAGGACCGCTCCGGTGATGGCTCCGGTCGACGGTCCGGCGAGCCACACGAGCGCGGCAGCGATCTCCTGAGGGTGAAGCAGACGCCCCACCGGCTGCTGGGCAGCGAAGGTTTCGGCCGAGACCAGGTCGTAGAGCCGAGCGCTCTCCGCCAGCACCGGCGTGTCCGTGGACCCTGGGCTGACCGCGTTGGCGGTCACCCCGTGCGGTCCCAGCTCAACGGCGAGCGCCCGGACCAGCCCGGTGACCCCTGCCTTGGCCGCGCAGTACGCGGCGAGCATCGGCAGCCCCCGGGACGCTGCCGTCGACGCCACCGCCAGGAAGCGCCCGGACCGCGGGACAGGGCGCGCCAGCAGGGCCGGCACGGCGACGCGCGCCAGCACGACCGGTCCCAGCAGATCGGTCTCCAGGAGCGCCGTCACCTGCTCAGCCGGCTGTTCCCAGAGCGGAACGCCGCCGGCGACGACCCCCGCCACGGCGAACGCCGCGTCGAGGCCGCCGAACCGCTCGACGGCGAGCGCCACGGCCCCTGTCATCGCCACCTCGTCGGTGACGTCGGCTCGCACCGCGATCGCCCGCTCATGAGCACACACCGCATCCAGCTCGGCTGCGGTGCCCAGCGCGTACGGCAGCCGCGGGTCGTCCGCGCACCGGTCGACCCCGACGACGCACCAGCCGTCGTCCAGCAGCGCCCGCACGGTCGCCGCCCCGATCCCCCGGGCCGCACCGGTGACGACCGCGACCCGTGGTTGAGACATGGAGGTCACCGTACGGCGACGCTCACGACGCGAAGCTCACCGTACGGTGCAGCAGTGCCCGGTCCGCTGCTCGTCACCTCGCGCTGGACCGTGCCCGAGGCCGAGCTGTCCTGGCGCTTCAGCCGCTCCTCCGGCCCGGGTGGTCAGAGCGTCAACACCACCGACAGCCGGGCCGAGCTGTCCTTTGACGTGGCGACCGCCGCCAGCGTCCCCGAGCACCTCCGGGCGCGGCTGCTGGAGCGGCTGACCACGCGACTGGTGGGCGGGGTCATCACCGTGAGCGCCTCGGAGCAGCGCAGCCAGCTGCAGAACCGGGATGCGGCTGGACGTCGACTGGCGCAGCTGCTGCGCGAGGCCGCGGCCCCACCCCCTCGCGCCCGGCGTCCGACCCGACCGACCCGCGGCTCGGTCGAGCGGCGCATCGCCGGCAAGAAGGCCCGCGGCACCCTGAAGCGCACCCGCCAGGACCGCGGCGACTAGCTCAGGGCTCGTCGGTCTTCCCACGCGGCGGCGGGAACTCGCGTGGCAGCCGCTTCAAGCGCTTGTCCATGTTGCGCACCAGGAAGAACGTCGCCACGAGCAGCAGCAGGACGAGCACGAGTGCCGCCGGTCCGGCGAGCGAGCCGCCGTTCACGCGTTCACGTCGGCGCGGACCCCGGCGAACAGGTCGTCCTCCGGCAGAGCGGTGTCGACCAGGCTCCGAGCCAGCTGGAAGTCCTCGGTCGGCCAGACCGCGACCTGCAGCTCCAACGGGCACGCGAACCAGCGGCCGGTCGGGTCGACCTGCGTCGCGTGGGCGATCAGGGCGGCGTCGCGCAGAGCAAAGTATTCGCCGGCGCGCACCTGCGTCGTGACCCGACCCTCGTCCTCGGGCTTCTCGACCCAGCCGTCGAGCCACTCCCGGTAGGGCGACTCGATGCCGTGGGCGAGCATCGCTTCGTGCAGCGCGACCAGACGCGCCTTGTGGAAGGTCGTGTTGAAGTAGATCTTCAGCGGCTGCCACGGCTCACCCGCTTCCGGAAAGCGCTCCGGGTCGCCGGCCGCGTCGAACGCCGCCATCGAGACCTCGTGGCACCGGACGTGATCCGGGTGCGGGTAGCCGCCCTTCTCGTCGTACGTCGTCATGACGTGCGGACGGTGCTCTCGGATCACGCGTACGAGCTGCTCGGTCTGCTCCTGGAGATCGCCGAGCCCGAAGCACCCCTCCGGCAGCGGCGGCAGCGGGTCGCCCTCGGGCAGGCCGCTGTCGACGAAACCGAGGAAGACCTGGCGGACCCCGAGGATCTCGCGGGCCCGGTCCATCTCCCGGGCCCGCACGTTCGTGATGTCGGCAAGCACGCCGGGGGTGTCCATCGCCGGGTTGAGCACCGAGCCGCGCGAGCCGTCGGTGAGCGTCACGACGAGCACGTCCACACCTTCCCGGGCGTAGCGCGCCATGGTCGCGGCACCCTTGCTCGACTCGTCGTCGGGATGTGCGTGCACGCACATGAGCCGCAAGCCGTCCGGGCTGTCTTCGCTGGGCAGGCCGTCCGGGCTTTCCACGTGCACAACAGGTCTCCTCGTCCTTCGGCTGGGAACATCATGGTGTGCCCCGGATCTCTGACTCCTACGACCCCTCCAACAACGTCGGCGGTTCCGGCAGTCCCGTGAGCCGCGGGACCTGGATCGCGGGCACGGCCGTCGCGCTGCTGTTCCTGGCGGCGGCGGTGGTGCTGTTCGCCCGGTTCGGTACGAGCACGGGCGCCCGGGCGACCCTACGGGCCTACGACGTGCTGTCGGACTCCTCGATCAGCGTCTCCTTGGACGTCGCCAGGCCGAAGGGTCAGACGGCGCTCTGCGAGGTGCGGGCCTTCGACTCCGGCGGTCGGACCGTCGCCGACAGCCTGGTCGAGGTGCCGCCCGGGGACACTGTGACGACCATCGTGAACAGGCAGCTGACCACGTCCGGCCGCGCCTTCGCGGTGGAGGTCGGGGACTGCACGGGTCGCTGAACGGTCCCATGATCGACCGGTCGCCCGTAGGGTCTATGGATCCCGCACCACCGACGACCGTTCGAGGAGGACCCGTGACCAGCATGCAGACCACCGAGAGCAAGACCTGGCTGACCGCGGAGGCTCACGGGCGGCTCCAGGCGCAGCTCACGGAGCTGAGCGGAGCCACCCGCGCGGACATCGTCGCGAAGATCGAGGCTGCGCGTGACGAGGGCGACCTCAAGGAGAACGGTGGCTACCACGCGGCCAAGGAGGAGCAGGGCAAACTAGAAGGACGGATCCGGCAGCTCACCCAGCTGCTGCGCGACGTGCGGGTCGGCGAGACGCCGGCCGGTGACGTCGTCGAAGAGGGATGCGTCGTGGCGGTCGACTACGGCGACGACGACATCGAGACGTTCCTGTTCGCCAACCGTGAGAACGCCACCGACGACGGAGGCAAGATCGGGAAGCTCGACGTCTACTCGCCCGAGTCGCCGATCGGCCAGGCCATCGCCGGCCACGGTCCCGGCGACGAGGTCGTCTTCGGTCCTCGGTCGCTGAAGGTCACGGTCAAGAGCATCGAGCCGTACGCGGGCTAGCCGACCGGCAGCCGCACCTGGAAGCCGGCGTTGCCCAGCTCGGCGACGACCGCCTCGCTGGCGTCGTGGCCGCGGGTCTCCAGCTGCACCGAGACCTCGACCTCTTCCAGGTTGAGCCCGAGGTTGCTGCGACGGTGCGCGATGTCGAGCACGTTGCTGCGGGTGCTGCCGAGCACGGTGAGCAGCCGCGCCAGCTCGCCGGGCCGGTCCGGGATCCGCAGGTCCAGCGACAGGTAGCGGCCGGCGGCGACCAGGCCGTGGTGGATGACCTTGGCGAGCAGCAGCGGGTCGATGTTGCCGCCGGACAGGATGGCGACCACCGGTGGCCGGAAGTCTTCCGGGCGGGCCAGCACCGCCGCGACCGCTGCGGCGCCGGCCGGCTCGATCACCATCTTGGCGCGTTCCAGGCACAGCAGCAGTGCCCGGCTCAGCTGGTCCTCGTCGACGGTGACGATCCGGTCCACGTTGTCGCGCACGAGCGCAAAGGGCACGTCGCCAGGGCGCCCGACCGCGATGCCGTCGGCCATCGTCGACATCGAGCCCAGCGCGACCGGGTGTCCGGCGGCCAGCGAGCCCGGGTACGCCGCCGCGCCGGCAGCCTGCACGCCGACGACCTCCACGTCCGGACGCAGAGCCTTGACGGCCACGGCGATGCCGGCGAGCAGCCCGCCCCCACCGGTGCAGACGACGACGGTCCGGACGTCCGGGCACTGCTCCAACAGCTCCAGCCCGACGGTGCCCTGACCCGCGACCACGTCGGGGTGGTCGAAGGGGTGGATGAGCACCGCACCGGTCTCGTCCGCGAACGCCCGGGCACCCAGCAGCGCCTCGTCGACGCTGCTCCCGTGAAAGCGGATCTGTGCGCCGTAGGACCTGGTCGCCTCGACCTTCGGGATCGGTGCCGCCTCCGGCATGAAGACCGTGGACCGGGTGCCCAGCAGCCCGGCGGCGTAAGCGACGCCCTGGGCGTGGTTGCCGGCGCTGGCCGCCACGACGCCCCGGGACCGCTCGTCGTCGGTGAGCCCGTGGATGCGGGTGTAGGCGCCGCGCGGCTTGAACGAGCCGGTGCGCTGCAGGTTCTCGCACTTGAGGTGCACCGGGCCGCCGACCTTCGCCTCGAGCGCGCGGGAGAAGGCGAGCGGCGTGACGTGGGTGATGCCCGCGAGCAGGCGGCGAGCGGCTTCGACGTCCGCCAGCGTGACCACGCCGCATCCTGGCACGCTGAGCCGATGACCTCGCTCCCGGCACCCGTGAAGGCGTTGCTCGCGGTCGCGCTGCTCGCCGCCGGGGTCGCGCTCCTGCTGATTCGCGAGCCGTCTCCGACGTTGATCGGGCTGGCCGCGCTCTGGCTCGCCGGGCTGCTCGCTCGCCGCCTGCGCGCATGCAGGAACGGGTCCTCGGACGTACGCTCGGCAGGGTGACCGCACCGCAGTCCGGCCCTGCTCCCACCGCTCCCGCTCCGACGACGCTCGGCGCGCTGAAGGCCTCCGGCCACGTGCTCCGTGGCGTCAAGGCCGAGGTGCGCGACAACCTGCTCGCCCGCCTCGCGGCCGGTGAGTCGACGTTCCCCGGCATCCTCGGCTTCGATCAGACTGTGCTGCCCGAGGTCGAGCGCGCGCTGCTCGCCGGGCACGACGTGGTGCTGCTGGGAGAGCGCGGTCAGGGCAAGACCAGGCTCGTCCGCACCCTGGTCGGGCTCCTGGACGAGTGGACGCCGATGATCGCCGGCTCCGAGCTGGGCGAGCACCCGTACGCGCCGATCACGCCGGAGAGCATCCGCACCGTGGCCGAGCACGGTGACCAGACGCTCGTGACCTGGCGGCACCGCAGCGACCGGTACGGCGAGAAGCTCGCCACCCCCGACACCAGCGTCGGCGACCTGATCGGCGATGTCGACCCGATCAAGGTCGCCGAGGGACGTCGGCTCGGTGACCCGGAGACGATCCACTACGGCCTGGTCCCGCGCACGCACCGCGGCATCTTCAGCCTCAACGAGCTGCCCGACCTCGCCGAGCGCATCCAGGTCGCGCTGCTCAACGTGCTCGAGGAACGCGACATCCAGGTCCGCGGATACACGCTGCGACTGCCGCTGGACCTGCTCGTGGTCGCGTCGGCAAACCCCGAGGACTACACGAACCGTGGCCGCATCATCACGCCGCTGAAGGACCGGTTCGGGGCCGAGGTCCGCACCCACTACCCGCTCGCGCTCAAGGACGAGCTGAGCGTGATCCGCCAGGAGGCGCAGCTCTGCTGGGACGGGACCGACGTGACCGTGCCCGACCACCTGCTGGAGATCGTCGCCCGCTTCACCCGGCTGGTGCGCGAGAGCCCGCAGGTCGACCAGCGCTCAGGCGTCTCGGCGCGCTTCGCGGTCGCTGCCGCCGAGACCGTCGCTGCGTCAGCCGTGCGCCGGGCGGCGATCACCGGCGAGCGGTCGGCCGTCGCACGGGTCTGCGACCTCCCGTCGGTCGTGCCCGCCTCCCGAGGCAAGGTGGAGTTCGAGTCCGCCGAGGAGGGCCGTGAGCTGGAGGTGCTCGCCCACCTGCTTCGCAAGGCCACGGCCGACACGTTCCGGGCCCTGCTCGCCGGCGCCGACCTCTCAGGCCTGCAGGCCCGGTTCGCCGAGGGCGTCACGGTCGAGACCGGCGACCTGGTTCCGGCCTCGCAGCTGCTCGGCTCGGTCGGGCCGGTGCCCGGCCTCGCGCAGCTGCTGCAGCGGTTGGGGGTCGCGGAAGAGTCGCCCGGGCTCGCCGCCGCCGCGATCGAGCTGGCCATGGAAGGGCTCTACCTCAACCGTCGGCTGGCGAAGGACGAGGTCGACGGCCGGACCGTGTACGGGGCATGACGACCGACGACCCGACGGACGAGCTGCACCCAGCCGCTCCGGACACCTTTGCGTTGCGGCGTCGGGTGCTGCTGGCTGGGGTGCTGACCCTCGGGCTGTTCCTGGCCTCCTCGGTCGTGACGTTCACGCTCGACGTGTCCAGCGTCTGGCTGCTCCTCGCGATGCTCGTCATCTTCTTCGCCGTCACCCGGCCGTTGATGTCGCCGGTCTTCCAGGCCCTGCGCCTGCGCCGACGGCTGGCGTTCCAGGCCTTCTTGCAGATGCGCGAGGAGCAGGATCGTGACTGACGGCCGTCCGACCGAGCGGGCCACCCGGCTGCCTGGCGCATGAGCTATCGCTACGGCGCCTATGACGGTGGCCGTGACCCGCTCGAGCCGCCGTACGACGTCGCGGACGCGGTCGACGCGATCGGCGAGGCTGTTCTCGCCGGCGAGTCCCCGCGGGAGGCTCTGCGCGAGCTGCTCCGGCAGGGCCGCGACGGGATGCGCGGGCTCGACGCCCTTCGGCGTCAGGCAGCCAAGCGGCGCAAGCAGGCCCGTAAGCAGGATCGCCTGGACGGCACCCTCGACGAGGTCAAGGCGCTGCTGGAAGAGGCGGTCGAGCAGGAGCGGCAGGCGTTGTTCCCGGACCCGTCGGACGCAGCGCGGATGGCCGAGCTGGAGCTCGACACGCTCCCCCGTGACACGGCCCGTGCCGTGCGCGCCTTGGCGCCGTACACGTGGAAGAGCGCGGAGGCGAAGGCGACGTACGACCAGATCGACGAGCTGCTGCGCAAAGAGGTGCTCGACAGCCAGTTCCGCGGCATGAAGCAGGCGCTGGAGTCCGCCGACCCGGCCGCGATGCAGGGCGTCAAGGACATGCTCGCCGACCTCAACCAGATGCTCGCCGCCGACGCCCGAGGCGAGCACACGCAGGAGCAGTTCGACGCGTTCATGACCAAGCACGGTGAGTTCTTCCCGAGCGGCCCGAAGGACCTCGAGGAGCTGGTCGACGACCTGGCTCGCCGGGCAGCGGCTCAGCAACGGCTGATGGACAGCCTGTCGCCGGATCAGCGGGAGCAGCTGGAGTCGCTCATGCAGGGGGCGATGGACCCGGACCTGCAGTCCCAGCTCAGCCAGCTCGGGGATGGGCTGCGGTCAGCACGCCCCGACCTCCCGTGGGGCCGGCAGCCCGGTCAGGGTCAGGGTCAGGGCCAAGGTCGCGGCTCGGGCATGGGGATGGGCGAGGCCACGTCGGCTCTCGAGGAGCTGGCCGACCTGGAGGACCTCGAGGCGGCCCTCGGCCAGGACTACCCGGGCGCCTCGCTCGACGACATCGACGAGGCTGCCGTGCAACGGGCGCTGGGTCGCGGGGCGGTCGACGACCTCGAGCAGCTCAAACGGGTCGAACGGGAGCTGACCGAGCAGGGCTACCTGACCCGAGACGCGCACGGCACCCTGGAGCTGAGCCCGCGCGCGGTGCGACGGCTCGGCGCCACCGCGTTGCGGAAGGTCTTCGCGGACCTGGCCAGCACGAGTCGCGGCGCCCATGACGTCCGCGACGCCGGAGCCGCCGGTGACCGCACGGGCGCCACCCGCGCGTGGCAGTTCGGCGACGAGCAGCCGCTGGACGTGGTGCGCACGGTCCACAACGCGGTCCTGCGCGGCGGCCCCGGAAAGGTCCGGCTGGACGTGGAGGACTTCGAGGTCGTCGAGACCGAGCGTCGGACCACCGCCGCCGTCGCGCTGCTGGTGGACCTGTCGTTCTCGATGGTCCTCAACGACACGTGGGCAGCGGCCAAGCAGACCGCGCTGGCACTGCACTCCCTGGTCAGCACGCAGTTCCCGCAGGACGCGATCGAGATCATCGGGTTCAGCGACCTGGCGCACGCACTCGCCCCGGAGACGCTCGCCGGGCTCTCGGCGCAGCGCGGCGTGCAGGGCACGAACCTGCAGCACGCCCTGATGCTCGCAGGTCGGTTCCTGGCCAAGCACCCGGACAGCGAGCCGGTCGTGCTGGTGGTCACCGACGGAGAGCCGACTGCGCACCTGCAGCGCGACGGCTACCCGTTCTTCGACTGGCCGCCGCACCCGGTCACCCTCGAGCTGACCATGGCCGAGGTCGAGCGGATCACCCGCCGCGGTGCGACGATCAACGTCTTCATGCTCGACGACGAGCCGCGCCTGGTCGAGTTCGTCGAGGCCCTTGCCGAGCGCAACGGCGGACGGGTCTTCTCCCCCGACAAGGGGCGGCTCGGCGAGTACGTGGTGAGCGACTACCTCCGGGCCCGCCGCGGCGGCCGCCGCCGCTAGCAGCCGCACCGCCGCCGCACGATCACCGGATCGGCGTCAGGCCGGCGGGGCGTCCAAGGTCCAGCCGAGCACCGGGTCGCCGGCGTGCTGCGGGGTCTGGCGTCCGTGCGGCACCTGCAGCCGGGTGATCAGCTGCGCGGAGTAGGTGCTGTAACGGATCCGCTCGCCCATGGTGACCCGCCCGTCATGGTCGGCATCGGCTTCGGTCGCGGAGACGTCGAACATCAGGCCGGTCCAGACGCTCGTGCCCCAGCCTGGATACTCGTACGACTTCTGCAAGGGCGAGCTCGATCCGGTGAACAGCACCCGGTCGCTGGGGAGCCCGTCCTGGAAGCTGCCCGCCTCGCACCCTGCGACGTCTACCCACAATTTTCCGCGAACCTGCGACAACGTGCGGGTCACCTCACGGTCCGGCACGAAGGCACGGTCGATCGGCCAGAGCGCCTCGGTGCCGCCGCCCTGCTGCTTCACGTGGCCGCTGTAGTGGAAGAACGTGAAGGTTCCCGGTCGGCCCTGCTGCACCAACCACTCCATCCCGCCGCGGATCGCCGCGCCGGCGGCCTGGCCGTCGGTCACGACCCGGATGTTCTGCGGGAGCCAGCCTGCTTCGAGCAGGCGGGCCTGGATGTGCTGCACGTCGACCGCCGACCCGATCGTCGGGTGGGTCGGCGCGCGATAGTGCTGCACCCCCACCAGGAACGCGTAGCGGTCTGCGGGCGCGGCCGTCCGGGCCGGCGCGGTGTCAGCGAAGGGACCGGGCGGAGGGCCGTCGAGCGGGTCACCGACGGGCTCGACCGCGGGCGCCGGCTCGAGGCTGGGCGCGGGAACGGTCGCCGTCTGCACGACCGGCGTCGGCTGGGGAGCAACGGGCTCCGCGGTGACAGCCGGAACAGCCGGGACAGCCGGGACAGCCGGGACAGCAGAGACGGCCGCAGCCGGGACAGCGACCGGCCGCTCGTGCAGCACGGCCGCGGTCACCCCAGCACCAGTCGCCACCACGACGGCAGCAGCCAACGCGATCGTCCGCACCCGGTTGCTCAGCATCTCGGCCAACATCACATGTGTGACAGGTCCTGTCCGACGATCAGAGCCCGTCCAGGGCCTGCCCCAGGTCGGCGAGCAGGTCAGCGGTCGACTCGATCCCCACCGAGAGTCGAACGAGGTCGTCCGGCACCTCGAGGCTGCTGCCGGCCACCGACGCGTGCGTCATCCGTCCCGGGTGCTCGATCAGCGACTCCACCCCGCCGAGCGACTCACCCAGCGTGAACACCCGGGTGCGGCGGCACAGCTCCAGGGCCGCGGCCTCACCGCCGGCCAGACGCAAGGAGACCATGCCGCCCGGTGCCTTCATCTGCTTCTCCGCCACGGCGAACCCCGGGTGTTCCGGCAGCCCCGGGTAGAGCACGGAGGCGACCGCGCGGTGCCCGGTCAGCAGGTCCACGACCGCGGCGGCGTTCGAGCAGTGGCGGTCCATGCGTACGCCCAGGGTCTTGGCTCCTCTCAGCACGAGCCAGGAGTCGAACGCCCCCGGTACGGCCCCGAGGGCGTTCTGGTGGAACGCCAGGCGCTCCCCCAGCTCCACGTCGCGCACGACGAGCGCACCGCCGACCACGTCGGAGTGACCGCCGAGATACTTCGTGGTCGAGTGCACGACGACGTCGGCGCCGAGCGTGAGCGGCTGCTGCAGGTAGGGGCTCGCGAAGGTGTTGTCCACGACCAGCAACGCCCCCGCGTCGTGCGCGGCCTCCGCCAGTGCAGCGATGTCGGCGACCCCGAGCAGCGGGTTGGTCGGCGTCTCGCACCAGAGGAGCACGGTCTCCGGACGGAGGGCTTCCCGCACGGCTGCGACATCACCGAGCGAGACGGCCGTGTGGTCGACACCCCAGCGCTTGAGCACCTGTGCGAACAGCCGGTACGTGCCGCCGTAGGCATCGTCCGGGATCACCACGTGCGACCCCGGGACACACACTGTCCGCAGCAGGCAGTCCTCGGCCGCGAGCCCGCTCGCGAAGGCCAGCCCGACGCTCCCCTGCTCCAGCGCGGAGAGGCAGGTCTCCAGCGCTGTCCGGGTCGGGTTGCCGCTCCGGCTGTACTCGTAGCCCTGGTGGACGCCGACCTCGGACTGCACGTACGTGCTCGTCTGATAGATCGGCACGACGACCGCGCCGGTCGTCGGGTCCGGGTCCTGGCCGGCGTGGATCGCCAACGTCTCGAAGCCGTACGTGTCGCTGTCCCAGCTGCTGCTCATCCCCAGACCGTACGGCCAGACGACCCGCCGCCCGCGCCGACCGTCGTCATGTCCTGCTCAGGGCTTGATGGTCACGATGGCACCGCGGCCAGGCTGCATGACCTGGACGGTGGCGTACAGCTTCCCGCCGAACCAGTCCACGGCTCCCGGCTGAGGGACCTGGGCGAACGGGGTGGCCACACCGTCGACGATCTTGGAGATCCGGTCGCCGAACAGCTCCGCGACGTAGACGGCTCCGTCGGGCGCGACGGCCAGGTCCACGGCCCCGACGAGACCGCCGACCAGCTTCTCGCTCTTCCCGGTCACCGGGTCCACCCGGTAGACGGCGCCCGGCGCCGGGTCACCCGCCAGCAGCGACACGTAGAGCATGCCGTCCGGTCCTTGCTGGACGTCCGTCGGGACCGGCTCGGCGTCGTACGTGCTGCCGATCACGCAGGGGTCCAGACCCAGCCGCCCGGCGGTCTCGCCGGTCAGCAGGACCGGCTGGGGCGGAAGCACAGCGATCGTGCGAACGGTCCCGGTGGCAGACACCCCGAGCAGGTCGTTGCCGGCCGCGTCACCGACCACCCACCCGTCGCCCAACCGCCCCACCGAGTAGGCGTGGGAGTCGACGAGCCCGCTGTAGGCGTCGCCCGGGATGGACGGCGGCAGCGTCGGCTCACAGCCGGTCGGGAGGTCAAGGAAGCCGTAGGACGCCTTGGCGTCCGGGTTCTGGGCGACTTCGTAGGCCCGCAGGTCGGCGAGGACCGAGGTCGTCCCGTCCGGCCGCAGCACGTCGAGCGTGGAGGCGCTGACGTCCTCACCGGTCAGCTGGCTGGCCGTGTAGACCACGGTGCCGCCGGGCCCGAAGTCGACGCCGGTGATCTCACCACCCGACTCACGGGCCACCACGTGACGCTTGCCCCATCTGCTCACCGCCGTCAGGGTGCCGCTGCCGGCCTCGGAGACGTACCCCGAACCGTCCGGGGACACCTTGCCGCCCAGCGGCGAGCTGAGGTTGCCCACGAGGAGCCGAGAGACCGTGGACGCCTCGGCCTGCATCGTCAGGGCCATCGACAGCGCCGTCGCGGTCGCGACCACCGCCAGGGCTCGGTTCCGTGCTCTCATGACGTTCTCCCGTCGCTCGTCGACGGATCGCTCACGCCGACTCGCTGAGCACTGTCCACCGCGGCCGCACCCTGGGGACATACGTACATCTACGTAGGCACCCGCACCGACCGCGCTCAGACGTGCGCGAGGAACCCGAGCAGGTCCGAGCGAGTGACGATGCCCAGCGGCTTGCCGTCGTCGAGCACGAGCAACGCGGACGCGTCCGCGAGCGCGGCCATCGCCACCGACAGCGGCTCGCCCGACCCGACCTGCGGCAGCGGGGGGCCCATGTGCTTCTCCAGCGGCTGGTCCAGGGTGGCGCGGTCGGCGAACACCTGGTCCAGCAGGCGCCGGTCCTCGATGCTCCCGACCACCTCGGCGGCCATCACGGGCGGCTCGTGCTTGACCACCGGCATCTGAGACACGTGGTACTCGCGCAGGATCGAGATGGCCGAGCCGACCGTCTCCTCAGGGTGCACGTGCACCAGCTCAGGCAGGTCGCCGCCCTTGCGGGCCAGCACGTCGCCGACCGTGGGCTGCTCGTCGTCGGGGCGCAGGAAGCCGTAGTCGGCCATCCACTCGTCGTTGTAGATCTTGGACAGGTAGCCGCGGCCCGAGTCGGGCAGCAGCACGACCACGACGTCGTCGACCGTCAGCTCCTCGGCGAGCCGGAGCGCCGCGGCCGCCGCGAGCCCGCACGACCCCCCGACCAGCAGCGCCTCCTCGCGAGCCAACCGACGGGTGGTGAGGAAGGAGTCCCGGTCGCTGACCGCGATGATCCGGTCCGCGATGCCACGGTCGTAGGTCTCGGGCCAGAAGTCCTCGCCGACCCCCTCCACCAGATAGGGCCGGCCGGTGCCACCGGAGTAGACCGAACCCTCTGGGTCGGCACCGATCACCTGCACGCGTCCGCCGGAGACCTCCTTGAGGTAGCGGCCGGTCCCGCTGATCGTGCCGCCGGTGCCCACGCCGGCCACGAAGTGGGTGATCTTCCCCTCGGTCTGCGCCCAGATCTCCGGGCCGGTGCTCGCGTAGTGCGCGGCCGGGTTCTGCGGGTTGCTGTACTGGTCGGGCTTCCAGGCACCCGGGATCTCACGGGCCAGCCGCGTGGAGACCGAGTAGTAGCTGTCCGGGTGCTCCGGGGCGACGGCGCCCGGGCAGACGATGACCTCGGCGCCGTACGCGCGAAGGACGTTGATCTTCTCCGCGCTCATCTTGTCCGGCATGATGAAGACGCACTTGTAGCCGCGTGCGTTGGCCACCAGCGCAAGGCCGACGCCGGTGTTGCCGCTGGTCGGCTCCACGATCGTCCCGCCCGGCTTCAAGGCACCCGTCCGCTCGGCTTCTTCGACCATGGACAGCGCGATCCGGTCCTTGACCGATCCGCCCGGGTTGAGATACTCCACCTTGGCGATCACCTGAGGTGCGAGGTGCGCGGCCATCCGGGACAGCCGGACCAGCGGGGTGTTGCCGACCGTCTCGATGAGCGAGTCGTGGACCTGCACGGGACCTCCTTGGGGTCTTTCGGGCACCGTCAGGCTAGGCCCGGCCGGGCTACCGTCGGGTAGGTGAGGTCCTCGTGAAGCTGCCCGGTCGCTCCCGACCGGACCGTCGGCGTCGCCTCGCCCGTCTCGGGGCGGCGTACGGCGGGGGCACGGTGGCCACCGCCGGTGCGCTCGGCTACGGCGCCTGGGGGGTCGTACGGGCGGAGGCGCGCCTTGCTCGCAAGATGATCGGCGAGCCCACCGGGCACCCCCCGTCCGCGACCGGGTCCTGGGGCCCGGGGCGGCCCGGCACGACGCCGCTGCGGTTCGCTGTCCTCGGCGATTCGAGCGCCGCGGGTTTCGGCGCGGAGACACCCGAGCAGACCCCGGCCGGATGGCTGGCCGGCGGTCTTGCCCGCGAGCTGGACCGCCGGGTGATCGTGCAGGTCGTAGCGAAGGTCGGCGCGAAGAGCGCAGACCTCGACGCGCAGGTCGCCCAGGCGATGGTGCGCCCGCTGGACCTCGCGGTGATCATGATCGGGACCAACGACGTGACCCATCGGGTGTCGTTCGAGGAGGCGACCCGCGACCTCGCGCGGGCGGTCGACACCCTGCGGGACGCCGGGTGCCACGTGGTCGTCGGAACCTGCCCGGACCTCGGCACCGTCGAGCCGCTGATGCAGCCGCTCAAGACGGTCGCGGCCCGGCTGTCCCGCAGGCTCGCCCGGGCGCAGACCGTGGCCGTGGTCGAGGCGGGCGGCACCTCCGTCTCGCTCGGCGACCTGCTCGCGCCGGAGTTCGGCACCCAGCCACACCTCTGGAGCTCCGACCGCTTCCACCCGTCGGCCGACGGTTATGCCCGGTTGTCGGCGGTGCTGCTCCCGGTCTGCCTCGGGACGCTGGGCGTGTCGGTCGAAGAGCCGGTGCGGGACTCCGTCCAGCACGTACGTCTCGCCGCCCTGGTCGCGGCCCGCGACCCGGGGCTCGTCGTCGAGTCCGTCGAGGGCGAGCAGGGCGCCGGCTCGACCGGTCCAGGCCGACTCGCGCGGCTGGTGCGTCGCCTGCCCCTGGTGGGCCGTGACGCGCCCGCGGGACGCACGCCTGACGACGTCGAGGCGAGCGCGATCGAGGGACGGGTGTGACCGGACGCACGGCCGGTGGAGCGTCCCCTGGAAGTAACGTCGCAGCACCCCCCACCATCACCTGGAGCTCTGCATGCCCGAGGCCGTGATCGTCTCCGCCACCCGTTCGCCCATCGGTCGGGCGTTCAAGGGATCGCTGAAGGACGTCCGTCCGGACGACCTCGCGACCACCATCGTGCGCGCGCTGCTGGACAAGACTCCGCAGCTGGACCCGCGCGACATCGAGGACCTGATGCTCGGCTGTGGTCTGCCCGGCGGTGAGCAGGGCTACAACATGGGCCGGATCGTCGCGGTGCAGCTCGGTTACGACTTCCTTCCCGGTACGACGGTCACGCGCTACTGCTCCTCCTCGCTGCAGACCACCCGGATGGCGGCGCACGCCATCAAGGCCGGCGAGGGCGACGTCTACATCTCCGCGGGCGTCGAGACCGTGAGCCGGTTCATCAAGGGCAACTCCGACATGATCCCGGACACCAAGAACCCGATGTTCGCCGACGCCGAGGCGCGCACCGCCGCGACCGCAGCGCAGGAAGGTGCCGACTGGCACGACCCGCGCGAGGACGGCCTGCTCCCCGACGCCTACATCTCGATGGGCGAGACCGCCGAGAACCTCGCGCGCCTGAAGGGCATCACCCGCCAGGAGCAGGACGAGTTCGCGGTGTCCTCGCAGAACCGTGCGGAGAAGGCCATCGCCGACGGCTTCTTCGCCCGCGAGATCACCCCGATCACGACGCCGGACGGCACGGTCGTGTCCACCGATGACGGTCCCCGGGCCGGCACCACCCTGGAGGGCATCTCCGGCCTCAAGCCGGTCTTCCGTCCGGACGGCACCGTCACCGCCGGCAACGCCTGCCCGCTGAACGACGGCGCGTCGGCCGTGCTGGTCATGAGCGACACCAAGGCCGCCGAGCTGGGGCTCACCCCGCTCGCCCGGATCGTGTCGACGGCGGTCACCGGTCTGTCCCCCGAGATCATGGGCTACGGGCCGTACGAGGCCGTCAAGCTCGCCCTCAAGCGGGCCGGCAAGGAGGTCTCCGACATCGACGTGTTCGAGATCAACGAGGCCTTCGCCGCTCAGGTCGTCCCGAGCGCCCGCGACCTCGGGATCGACTTCGACAAGCTCAACCCGTTCGGCGGGGCGATCGCACTCGGTCACCCGTTCGGCTCGACCGGCGCCCGGATCACCGGCACGCTCATCAACGGCCTGCAGACCCTCGACAAGCAGTGGGGTGTCGAGAGCATGTGCGTCGGCGGCGGCATGGGCATGGCCATGGTGATCGAGCGCCTCAGCTAAGCCCTTCAGGCTCGGCAGACGCGGCCCCGCAGACCCGGCGGCCCCGGCGCACCAGCGCCGGCCCGTCGGGTCTGCCGTTGTCCGGGGCCACCCGATCCAGCCCGTCCAGCTCCTCGACCAGCCCGGTCGGCGGAGGCTCGTCGAGCAGGTGCTCACGGTGCAGCAGCAGGTGCGCGACGGCGTCGACGACCTGAGCCCGCCCGGGTCCGGTGCGGACGAGGTCGTCCGCGGTCACGGCCAGCTGGTCCGGCAGGGCCAGGTCGTTGTCGAGGCGAGGAAGCTCGGCCGGCGCCCCGGCGCGCCGGGCGAAGCACGTGGCGAGGTGGAAGACCAGGTCCCCCCGGGTCCCCGGAGCCGGCAGGGCGCCGTCGGAGGCGGCAGCGGCCCACCGGGCTGGCGTCCAGAGGCGCAGCCGAGCCACCAACGAGGCCGACTCCCGGCGCAGCACCTCCGCGGACACCCGGCGAGCCTAGGCGCCCACCCTGACCTGGGTAGCCTTGCCACGTGCCTCGACATCGGTGCGCGGGCCCGACCCGCGCACCCCACCTGCACCAGCAGCCCCCCGCCTGCGGCCCCCGGTGATCCTGGCTGCGCTGGGCGTCCTCGCCGTGGTCCTGCTGACCTTCGGCACCGCGCTGTTCGTCGCCGCCGAGTTCTCGCTGGTCGCCGTCGAGCGCACCGAGCTGGAGAAGGCGGTCGAGGAAGGCGACCCCCGTGCACCGGCCGTCCTCGCGGCCGTCAAGCAGCTGTCCTTCCAGCTCAGTGGCAGCCAGCTCGGGATCACGGTCACGACCCTGGTCGTCGGGTTCATCGCCGAGCCCAGCATCGCCCGCCTGCTTCAACCGGTGACCGACGCCGTCGGGCTCCCGGACGGGGCGAGGCGTCCGGTGTCCTTCGTCGTGGCCCTCGTCGTCGCCACCGTGCTCCAGATGGTGGTCGGAGAGCTCATCCCGAAGAACTGGGCGATCTCGCGTCCGATGGCCGTTGCTCGTGCGGTGGCACGACCGCAGCGCATCTTCAGCACCGTGACCCGCCCGATCATCGCGGTGAGCAACGGCAGCGCCAACCGGGTCGTCCGGGCGCTCGGCATCGAGCCCCAGGAAGAGCTGCGATCTGCCCGGTCGGCGAGCGAGCTGGGGAGCCTCGTCCGCACCTCTCAGGCGACCGGCACGCTGTCTCCGCGCACCGGGCGCATGCTGGCCCGTTCGCTCGACTTCGGCGACCGCACGGCAGAAGACGTCATGACGACCCGCACGCAGGTGGTCTCGATGCCGGTCGACGCGACCGCCGCGCAGCTGCTGCTGGCGGCGCAGGAGTCCGGGCACTCACGATTTCCCGTGCAGGGAGAGGGCCGCGACGACATCGTCGGCGTCGCGCACGTCAAGCAGGCGCTCGCGGTCCGTCGTGACGACCGCGACAGCACGCCGCTCACCGCCATCATGGGCCCGGCACCTAAGGTGCCCGAGAGCCTGCGGCTCGACGCGCTGCTAGCGACACTGCGCCAGCCGGGGCTCCAGATGGCCGTGGTGGTCTCGGAGTACGGCGGGACGGCCGGCATCGTCACCCTCGAGGACCTGGTCGAAGAGCTGGTCGGCGAGGTCGAGGACGAGCACGACGAGCACACCCGGCCGGGCGTGGAGCGCGCACGGGGCAGCCTGACGCTGTCTGGGCTGCTGCGGGACGACGAGGTCGCCGACCAGGTCGGCCTCGTGATGCCCGAGGGGCCGTACGACACGCTCGGCGGTCTGGTGATGGCCCGGCTCGGACGGGTGCCGCGCCGCGGCGACCTCGTCGACGTCGACGGGTGGACGCTCCAGGTGACCGAGATGGACGGCCGGCGCGTCGACCGGATCCTGGTCACCGCGCACCCTGCCGCCGAGCCGGTGACGGGTTGAGCGTGACCGCGCTGCTGCTCGCGCTGTTGCTGCTCGCCGGCAACGCGTTCTTCGTCGGGGCGGAGTTCGCGACGATCAGCGTCCGGCGCAGCCAGGTGGAGCCGCTGGCCGACAAGAGCCGCAGAGCCAGGACGGTCCTGCACGGCCTCAAGCACCTGTCTCTCATGCTCGCCGCCGCGCAGCTGGGCATCACGCTCTGCTCGCTCGGGCTCGGCGCCGTCGCGGAGCCTGCCGTGGCACACCTGATCGAGGGCGCGTTCGAGGCGGTCAACGTGCCGGAGGCGCTGCTGCACCCGGTCGCCTTCGCCATCGCGCTGGCCCTGGTGGTCTTCCTGCACATGGTGCTCGGCGAGATGGTGCCGAAGAACATCTCGATCGCGTCCCCCGAGCGCGCCTCGTTGGCGCTGGTCCCTCCGCTCGTCGCCTTCGCCAAGCTGGCCGGACCGGTCCTCCGAGCGCTGAACGCGCTCGCCAACGCCGTCCTGCGCCGCATCGGCGTCGAGCCCGCGGACGAGCTGACCAGCAGCTATTCGCCGGAGCAGCTGGCCGACATCATCGCCGAGTCCCGCGAGCACGGGCTCTTGGAGGAGACCGAGCACGAGCGGCTTGCGAGCACGCTCGCGCTGGCCGAGGTCTCGGCCCGCGACGTGATGGTCGCGCTGGCCGACGTCGTCTCCCTCACCGAGACGAGCACCCCCGACGAGCTGGAACAGCTGGTAGTGCTGACCGGCTACTCACGCTTCCCGGTGCGCGCAGGCGGTCGCCTGCTCGGCTTCGTCCACGTCAAGGACATCCTGGCCCTGCCGGACGACGCGCGCAGCCGGCCGCTCGACCCTGCCCTGCGGCGGGAGATGCCCGACCTCCCGGCCTACGCGCCGCTGGAGGACGTCCTCGAGCTGCTGCAGGGCTCCGCCAGCCATCTCGCTCAGGTGCACGACGGCGACGGGACGGTGGTGGGGGTGCTGGCCCTGGAGGACGTCGTCGAGGCCTTCGTCGGTGAGGTCGAGGACGCCACCAGCCCGGTGCACGCCCCCGCGCTGGACTGACGCACGAGAAAGGGCCGCACCCCGGGTGGGGGGCGGCCCTCTCGCGTCAGTCGGGTCGGCTAGTCGCGACCGGTGAGCAGCGCGAGCAGCCGGAGGATCTCGACGTACAGCCAGACCAACGTGACGACCAGGCCGAACGCGGCCAGCCAGCCGTAGCGCTCCGGGACGCCTTGCTTGGCGGCCTTGTCGATCAGGTCGAAGTCGAGAACCAGGTTCATCGACGCGAGGCCGATCGCCACGACCCCGACGATGATGCCGAGGAACCCCCCGCGCAGACCGGCGCCGCCGGTGAACAGCGAGAACACCAGGTTGGCCATGATCAGCACCACGAAGCCCAGGGTGGCCATGATGACCATCTTCTGAAACTGCGGGGTGACCCGGATCCGGCCGCTCTTGTAGAGGAACAGCATCAGCGCGGCGACCCCGGCCGTGCCGACGAGGGCCTGCACGACGATCGCGTTGCCGTCTCCGTTGCCGTTTCCGACGTAGCCGGCGATGAGCTTGCTGAACCCGCCGACGAACACGCCTTCGACCGCCGCGTACGCCAGGATGGCGACCGGGTTGGTCACCTGCTTGAGCGTGATGAAGATCGCGAGACCGAACCCGACCAGTGCCGCCGGGAACGCCAGCGCTACGAGTCCGCTCACCCAGGTGAGCGCGGCAAAGACGAAGACGGTGCCGATCATGATGCCGGTACGCATGATGACGTCGTCCACCGTCATCGCCCGGTCGGGCCGGGTCTGCTGCCGGTCGAATCCGACGTCGGAACGCTTGGTGAAGTCGATGCCGGTGCTGCCGTAGGGCTGCGGGCCCGCGCCGCTCGGCGGGGTGGTCGGCGGCGGGAAGGACCGGTCTCCGGCCTGACCGCGTCCCGAGAACGCCGGGATCCGGGTCAACGCCGGGTTCGTGGACTGTCGTGCCATCGTGTCTCCTCCTGGCCGGTCCGCGGGCGGGGCCGACCCGTGTGCTGCATGACTCTGGTTGTAACGCCGGTCAGGTCCGCAGTGTGCCCGACCAGCATCCCCCACGGGGACGACGTCCCGGATGTCGCCACAATCTCGCCCTGATGTTGCCGAGACCCGGCAAGGCGTGGTGCCCCCGGCGGGACTCGAACCCGCATCGCAGGCGGTTTAAGCGCCCTGCCTCTGCCAGTTGGGCTACGGGGGCCCTTCACAGTGTGTCAGCCCGGCGGCGGCTAGCCCGTTCGGGCTATCTTGCGCGGGTGGCCGGCGGAAAGCATCGTGGATCCGGGAGGATGCGTCAGGTGAGCCCTGCCGCACCCGACCGGGTCCGCCTCGTCCAGGTGCTCCGCGACCGAGAGTTCGCCGCTCTGCTCACGTCGTCCGGGTTCAGCATCCTCGGCGACCAGATCGCGCGGATCGCGATCGCCATCATCGTGTACGGGCGCACCGGGTCGGCGTTCCTGTCCGCGTCGACGGTCGCGGTCAGCTATCTCACCTGGGTGGTCGGCGGCCCGGTGCTCTCGAGCCTGGCCGACCGCCGTCCGCGACGCCGACTGATGCTCCAGTGCGACGCTGCGCGCGCCGCGCTCGTCGGCCTGCTCGTGCTGCCGGGCGTCCCCTTGTGGGCGCTGTTCGCCGTGATGCTGTGCGTCGGCGTGCTCGCGCCGCCGTTCGACAGCGCGAAGAGCTCGCTGATGCCCGAGATCCTCGAGGGTGATCGCTACGTCGTCGGTAATGCCGCGATCGGCGCCGTCCTCCAGGGCGGGCAGGCCCTCGGCTTCCTGCTCGGCGGGATCCTCGTGGCCACGATCTCACCGCGAGGCGCACTGCTCGCCGACGCCCTCACCTTCGTGGTGTCCGGATGTCTGGTGCTGCTGTTCCTGAAGGACCGCCCGCAGCCCGAGCGACCCAGCACGACCATGCGCGAGGACGTCGTGGCCGGCGTACGCACATGCCTGGCCTCGCCGGTCCTGCGACGCCTGCTCGGCTACGCGGCCGTCGGGTCGCTGGTCGCGATCGTGCCGGAGAGCCTCGCCGTGCCCGTCGCCGACCGGCTGGGTGGTGGCCCGGTGACCGTCGGCTTCCTCATCGCGGCCGGTCCGGTGGGTTTCCTCATCGGCTCGGTGGCCGTCCTTCGGATGCCTCACGAACGTCGGGACGGGACGCTGTGGTGGCTGACCGCGCTGTCCTGCATACCGCTGCTGTTCTCACCTCTGATCCACGACTCGGTGACCATGACTGTCGTCTGGACGCTGGCCGGCACCGGAGCGGCCGCGCAGCTGATCGCGAACGCCGCCTACATGGTCGCCGTGCCTGCAGGTGGCCGCGGCCGCGCTTTCGGCGTGGCAATGTTGGTGATTATGGTTTCTTCCGGGCTCGGCGCGTTCATGGGCGGCGCCGTCGCGGAGCTGGTGGACGTACGTACGGCCGTCGCCCTCATGTCCCTGCTCACCCTCGCCCTGCTCGTTCCGGTTGCCAGGATGTCCAGGACCGCCCCGCCTGCGGCGGTGTCACCCGTCTTGTTCGCTCAAGACACGGTGTCGACGGGACGAGACCGATCATGATGAACACCCCCGAGGTCGTTCCCCTCAGACGGCAGGTCGCCGTCTACGCGCTCTCGTTCGTGCTGCTCGGGGTCGGCTGCGCCCTGGCTCTCACCGCGTCCGGTCGACCGCTGGACTGGTACGAGCTGCCCTGGCCGGCCCTCGTCCCGCTCTACGTCATGGCGCGGCTCTTCGGAGCGGAGATCGTCCGCAAGGGTGAGAGCATCACGATCACGATGGTGCACCTGCCGCTCATCGTCGGGGCCGTGCTCGTCGAGCCCCGGATGCACCTCGTGGCGGTGCTTGTCAGCGTTGCCGCAATTACAGTGCGACGCCGTCAATCTCTGCTCAAAGCCACCGTCAACGCCGCCTTGGCAACTTTTGAGGTGGGAGCCGTCGTGCTGGCGGTTTCCCTAGTACCTACCGCCCAGCGGCCTGCGCCCGCCCTGTGGCTCGCCCTGCTCGTCGGGCTCCTTGCCGGCGAACTGGTGACGTCCATAGCGTTGAACTCGGTGTTCCGACTCATAGGTGCCCGAGTCGGGGTCCGTGAGGTGGCGCAGGCTCTCACTCATCAGGTGCCCGCTGCCGCTGGCTTTGCGGGGGTCGGGATTCTCGCACTCTCGGCAGCCTGGGTGGAGCCCTGGACAGTGCTGATCGTGCTCTCACTGCTCGTACCGCTCGTCGCCGCCTACCGCGCCTACACCCGCCTCGTCGCCGAGCAACAGGTCACGGAAGAACTTTATGAGTTTGTCAAGGAACTCGGACCTCTGACGCCTGATGACGAGCAGGCAAGAGTCCTCCTGGAAAAGGTGCGCCAGCTCATGCACTGCGCTGTCGTCGACCTCGAGCTATACACGCGCACTGGCGGCACCGCAACCCGACTTCGGGCCGGTTCTCACGGGGTGCCAGGCACGATTGCGGGGTCGGACAAGGCTTCGGAGGATTGCGTCTCGACTCCGCTGCTGTTCGCTGAGGGGATAGCCGGCTTGCTCACGGTGCAAGGGCGGCTGGGTGAGGTGCGGGGGTTCGACATCCGCGACGTCCGGCTGCTCGAGACCGTCGCCAGCGAGCTGTCCACCGCCCTGGAACGCGGACGGCTCCTCGCGGAGCTCAGGGTTGCAGCCACTCGTGACCCGTTGACCGGTCTCGCCAACCTGCGTCAGGTCGGGCACGAGATCGACGCAGTGCTGCAGCGTGCGCCGGTCATCGTTGCCGCCATCACCGTCGACGGCTTCCGCGAGGTGAACGACACCCTGGGGCACCTCATCGGTGATGAGCTGCTCTCCGAGGTGGCCGAGCGTCTCCAGCGGGCCTTCCCCGACGCCGTGCTGGGCCGGATCGGCGGCGGCCGCTTCGCGATCGCGGTCCCGGCAGACCAGGTGGCCGGGGACGCCGCGTTGTTCGGTCTGCGCCTGCGGACGTCGGTCGAGGGCGGGCTGCAGATCGGTGCCGTCGGCACCCACGTCCGCCTGTCGGTGGGCTGCGTCAAAGGACCCGACCACGGCGCGGACGCGGCCACGCTTCTGCGTCGGGCCGAGACCGCGATGTACAGCGCGCGAGGGGCCCAGGGGGGACCGGTCCTGTGGGAGCCCGCGTACGAGGTGCAGGGTCAGCGCCGCATGGCCGTGGTCATG